>JBLFZD010000001.1:0-53943 GCA_047610085.1 Ilumatobacter sp.
TGCCGAACGTGAGCAATGGCAACACCTACGCCCCGACGATGATGATTGCCGAGAAGGCCGCCGACCTGATTCTCGGCAACACGCCGCTTCCGCCAGATCACACCGAGGTCTATCGGGGTGACGAAGTTGAAGGCGGCCGCCGGTAGCGCTTCACCAATATTCTTCGAAGTGGATGTTGCCGGGGCTGTTGCGCTGATCGACGCTGAAGCCCTGCTCGCTTAGTAGTTGTACGACGCCAACGGTCTCAGGGAATTTCAGCTCGCCGTCGACTTCTTCGGGGATACCGATCATCGCAGGGTTACCACAGAGGTACACGTGGGTCGTCTCGGGCGAGATCGTGACGCCGAGCTTCTCACTGAAATCATTGTCCTTGATGAGGTCCTGGAGGTAACGCTTTGGCACGCCGGGTTCGCGAGTCGGCATCGGCACATAGTGGTAGTTGGGATACCGAGATTCCAGTTCACGGTGCTTGGCCTCGTAGCCGAGATCCTTTGATTCGCGCACGGTGACCGCCGAGATGATTGGGCCGGTGTGGCCCTTGCGAAGCAGTTCGACGACCATGCCGTTGTGGGGAGCCTCGCCCGTGCCGGTCGAGAAGAAGACAATCTCGGCCTTCGGGTCGATCACCGGTTTGAGCGTGTAGCGGCCGGCGACCTTCGGGCCGAGGTAGATCCGGTCGCCGACTTCCTTGAGCGCAAGACGAGGTGTGAGCGCAGGTGTGTTGTCCTCGGTCGGCGGCACGAGGACGATATAGAACTCGAGTTCGTCGATTCCGTTGTCATCGGTGAGGTAGCCGTGCTCGTCATACATCCGGCTCGAGATCGAGTACGAACGGCGAATTAACTTGTCCCAACGCTTCTCTGCGTCGGGGTCGAGCGCGCCGTCGATTCGCGCTTCCCAAAACCCGAGTCCGAGTGATGCGTATTGGCCCGGTAGATAGGACGTGTCGCCGTGGTCTGGCCTCACGCGGAGCACCCAGAGGTCCGAGTGAGTGGGTTCAAACGCCGTAATCGTGGCGTTGTAGTGCTCTTCACGAAGTTCTTCGATGGCGCCAACATGCTTGGTGCGGCGCTCGGTGACCGAGGGGAGTGGAGCAACATCAAGTTCGGGGAATAGCGCGGTGGCGATATCGACACCCACTCGCCAACCCGGTGCGGTGGTTACCGGATTGCCCTCACCCGGGTCGCCGATAAACCAGACCTTGCCGGTCTCGAGTGCGGCATCGGACACGCCGACGTCTGCAGGCGAGAACATGATGCGAGGGGGAGCGAACACCACGTGATCAAACTGGAGGTCGGGCGTGCGGCGGTCACCGAAATCGGCCATCGGGTACTCACCAACGAGGGTGAACTGCTTTGGTGTCGAGCGGTACAGCAGGGTAGCCACTCGCTCGCGCTCGAGGCGGCGCAGCACGCTTGCGCCGGCGGGCGAGAGTTGCGTCGGGTCCATGCCGCTCGCCGCCAACACCACCCGGTTCCCTGTGTCGGCGAACTGAGCGGAGAGTTCGACGGCGTGATCGGAGAGTCCGACCACAAGAATGTCTTGATCGGTGAGGCCCGTTGTTTCACCGATGTGGATCCGGTCGCTGTCTGGCACGGTGACCGCCGGGGACCAATCGGTGTCAGCGTGGCGATCGGCGACCAACACAGCCTTCGCGCGGTAGCTGAGCCGATTGGTGCTGACGACGAGGTGCTCACCCACGGGTTCCACGGAGGTCACCGTTTCACCGAACCCGACATCGAGTTGGTTTGGTCCGATGAGGTCGGGCAAGGCCACTCGCGAGCTGGACTCGACAACGCGAACGCGCCGCAATCCCGATCGAAGTGATGAGATCGCCACCGAGAGTCCACCTGACGAACCACCGATCACAATGAGGTCGTAGACGGTCGAAGGCGTTGAATCATTCTGAGCCATGTTCACAGAGTGCCAAACCTCGGAGCATCGAGGCGCATTCCACGTCGAACGAATTCAGATTTGATAAAGATGCGCGGGATGACGCCGTCGGGAATCGAGGGAAATCGGCCCGACCGGAGTGGGCCGGCTACGCCAGACTTGCGGTGTGACACATATTGACCTGAGCCATGAGATCACTGCCGGAATGGTGACGTACCCCGGGCTTCCCGCTCCCGAAGTTGCCGATCACATCTCACGCGAGGCCGCCGAGAAGATCTACGGGCCGGGCATCACGTTTCAGATTGGGATGGTCACGATGTGTACAAACACCGGGACCTACCTCGACGTTCCGTTTCATCGGTTCGCAGATGGTCACGACTTGACCGGCCTCGACCTGGAGCGGGTGGCCGCGGTGCCGGGGGTCTGCTTGAACCATGTTGGAGACTCTGCGATCAACCTTGCCGGTGTGGACGTGTCGGGGCTTGCAGGTCACGCGGTACTGATCCGCACGGATCACTCGCAACACTGGGGGAGCGATGCCTACTTTGTCGATCACCCCTTCCTGACCGAGTCCGCGGCTGAGGCGTTGGTCGCAGCCGGGGTCGCCTGCGTCGGGATCGACACGCTCAACATCGATTCGACGCAAGGCGGCGAGCGGCCGGTTCACACCGCCCTGCTGGGCAACGAGATACCGATCATCGAACACTTGACGAACCTCGACCAGGTTCCGGCTGCCGGGTTTACATTCACGGCCGTGCCGCCAAAAATCGAAGGTTGTGGAACGTTCACCGTTCGCGCATACGCAACAGGCTGAGCGATTCGAGCGATTCGCACCGTGCGCCTCGATGAGTCGGCACGTTCTTCGCAGGTGTTACCGTTGTCACATGAGCGGACAGTTGGAACAGCAGGTCGCACTGATTTTGAAGGGGCTCAGCCCTGAAGCCGACCACATCGAGATCCTTGATTTTGGCCCGATTCCTGGCGGCTTCTCTCGTGAGACTTTCAGCTTTGATGCCGTGATCCACATCTCGGGGAGTCAGAAGCGCCACCCGCTGATCCTCCGCAAGGATCCACCGGAGTCGGTTGCCATCCTGGAGACGAGTCGGGCGGTTGAGCACGATCTGATCGAAGCGGTTCGGCGGCACACGCAGATCCCGGTTTCGGAGAGCCTCGGTCATGAGATGGACCGATCGGTCCTCGGGGAGGCAGCAATGATCCTTCGCCGGGCGGCTGGCAACCCGCTCACATCTGACCTGTTCCACGACGGGCCCGATACCGACCAAGTTGATGACGTCGTACGCCACCTGTGCGAATCGCTCGTCGAACTCCACCAGACCGACATCTCCACGCTCAATCCCGACGGTGAACTCGATGACCCGCGCCACGTTGGAATCGATGCGAGTAGCTGGGATCGCTATATGGATACGACGTTCGAGTATTACCTCGACCACTATTCCAAGATCAATCACGACCCAATGTTGTGTGTCTTGCTCGACACGTTTCTCACGCTTCGGCGAAACAAGCCACGGCCACTCCCACTGTCAGTGATCCACGGCGACTTCAACCCCGCCAACTTCTTGTACGCCGACGGCAAGGTCACCGCACTGATCGACTGGGAGAACGCCCGCGTCGGTGACCCACGTGAAGACCTTGGCTGGATGATGATGATGGACGATCTGTCGAACACCAAGATCATGCATCACCCCGCCGACGAGGGCGGGTTCTTGGCCTATTACAACAAGCTCACCGGCTACGAGATCACCGAGCAGGAGCTCGGTTACTTCATTCTGTTCGGCACAGGGAACATCGCCGTGCCGATCAACGCGGCAATCAAACGCCGCGTGGACGGTGAGAATCGGGAACTCCTCCACCTCTACCTTGTCCAGTCCAGTACGGCGGCCCTGCCCGGCATTTGTGGCCTCCTCCAGTACCCGGGGGTCCCCGCATGAACTCATCACCATCCATCGACCAGATGCTTGCCGGAGTGATTCTCTCCATCGACGACGAGATCCTCCCGGCTCTGAGCAACCCCAAGGCCCAGGCGACAGCCCAGATGATGCAGTCGTTGATCCAGGCTGTCCGCCAGATGCTTCCGGTGTTTGAGGAGCGAATTGTCAACGAGCACAACGACAGGATCCGGATGTTCCGTGACACCGCAGCAGCGATCGGCGAGGCCACCGGCCCAGCGGCTGATCGTGTTCGAGAGCGGGCTGCGACCCTTGGGACGTGGGCCGAACTACATGCGCCAAACGACGCGAACGCCATCATCGCGGCGCACACCGAACTGGGTCGAGCGATCGAGGCCACGTTCCTCGACCTTGACGAACTACAGCGAGCGGGGGTCACGTCCGCCGACGAGGCGGTGCAGGTTGTTCGTGCTCACCTCGGACCGATCTACCTCGGCGACGCACAGACGATGACGGTGGGCGAAGGCATGCTCGGTCGCGGGTAAGTTGCGGCATGCCGCAACGAGGGAGCGGCGGGCGCACGTTGCCGGTCAGCCAACTAGTTGAAATCGGGCAACGCGTCGACTTTGAAGGCCGCCACTCGGGCCCCGATCAGCTGGCCGGCTTTGGCTGCGGCAATGAAGTCAACAGGTTTCGACCGGCGTGGGTCGAGTTCTTTTGCGACGTACACGGCGACGCCATCGGTGACTGCTGCGGATCGGAACGCCACGCCGTCGTGGGTGTCGGTTGTGTGGGCAACGTCACCGAGATGGAGGTCGTAGGCGAACCCGTCGACCACAAGCGCAACAGCGGACGACGAGTCGCGTAACGGCGCGGGATAGTCACCGACTAAAGACATCCACCGCTTCATGTCGCCCCACGTGGGTTGGCCGCCATCTGCGGTGGTAACCGCTTCGAGCGGGATAATCAGTTCGGCCCGCCCGTCGGCGACCGAGGTACGCGACCCTGGTCGCCGACGTCGAGTCATCACTCAATCCTGTTGGTCGTTCAGGCCTGCGACTTTTGGCGGATGATGTTTAGCGCTGAACCGGCCTTGAACCATTCGACCTGCTCGGGGCTGAAGGTGTGCTTGGTCTCGAAGTCAACGGTTGACCCGTCGGGCTTGGTGATCTGGCACTGCACGTTCTGACCGGGGACGGGCGGCAGCGTCAGAACGCTGATGCGGTCGTCTTCGTCGATCTTGTCGTAGTCGGCGGGATCAGCGAACGTGAGCGGGATCATCCCCTGCTTCTTGAGGTTGGTCTCATGGATGCGAGCAAAGCTGCGGGCTATCGCCACCAAACCCAAGCGGAAGCGAGGCTCCATGGCGGCGTGCTCGCGGCTCGAACCTTCGCCCATGTTCTCGTCACCGATGACGATCCATGCCTGATCGGCCTCGTGGTACTCCTTGGCGATCTGTGGGAAGCGCTGTGTTTCACCGGTCAACTGGTTCTTACCGAAGCCGACTTCGTAGCCCTCGTATGCGCTCACGGCACCGAGGTAGAGGTTGCCCGAGATGTTCTCGAGGTGACCGCGGAACTTGAGCCATGGACCGGCCATCGAGATGTGGTCTGTCGTGAATTTGCCCTGTGCTTTGACCAGCACGGGGAGGTCGTTGTACCGCTCGAGTGGGATCGGGTTGAAGGGTTCGAGCACCTGGAGACGCTCGCTTGTCGGCGAAACGATGACTTCGATGTCGTCGGCGCCGTCGGCCGGGGGAGCGGTGAACGTGTCGACACCGGGGTCGAAGCCGGCGTCAGGCAGGACCTGGCCGACCGGAGCATTGAGGGTGATTTCCGAGCCGTCGGGGGCGGTGATCGTGTCGGCGGTCGGGTCAAAGTCGAGCTTGCCGGACAGTGCGATTGCCATCACGGTGTCGGGCGACGTGACGAATGCAAGCGTGTTTGCCGAGCCGTCGTTGCGCTTCGGGAAGTTGCGGTTGTACGAGGTGACGATGGTGTTGATTTCTCCGGTGATCGACTCGGGCCGGCTCCACTGGCCGATGCACGGACCGCAGGCGTTAGCCAACACGGTTGCGCCGATGGCTTCGAGGTCGGCAAGCAGGCCGTCGCGTTCGATGGTCGCACGGGTCTGTTCTGAGCCTGGTGTGATCATCAGGTCGATCTTTGCGGTGAGGCCAGCGGCTGCTGCCTGGCGAGCAATGGATGCGGCGCGGGTGATGTCCTCGTAGGAGGAGTTGGTGCACGAGCCAATGAGCGTTGCCGACGGCACGAGCGGCCAGCCGTTCTCACGAGCGGCGGCGCCGACCCCGGCGGCGCCGACCTGGTGCGCCAGGTCGGGGGTGTGTGGGCCATTGATGAGTGGCTTGAGTTCGTCGAGGTCAATTTCGAGGACTTGGTCGTACAGCGCACCGTCGTCAGCGCGCAGGTCGTCGATGACCTTGTCGGCTGCATCGGCGAGGCCCTCGCGACCAGTCGACTTGAGGTACGCACACATGTTGGCGTCGTAACCGAACAGCGATGTGGTGGCGCCGATCTCGGCGCCCATGTTGCAGATCGTGCCCTTGCCGGTGGCCGAAATCGAATCGGCGCCGGGGCCGTAGTATTCGACGATTGCTCCAGTGCCGCCCTTGACCGTGAGTTGGCGGGCAACTTCGAGGATGACGTCCTTCGGGCTCGACCAGTCGCTGAGGGTGCCGGTGAGCTTGACCCCGATGACCTTGGGCCACTTTACGTTCCAGGCAAAGCCGGTCATCACGTCGACAGCATCGGCGCCGCCGACACCGATGGCGACCATACCGAGGCCACCAGCGTTGGGCGTGTGGCTGTCGGTCCCGATCATCATGCCGCCGGGGAACGCATAGTTTTCAAGCACGACCTGGTGGATGATCCCCGAGCCAGGACCCCAGAACCCGATGCCGTACTTCGCTGAGACAGAACGCAGGAAGTCGTAGACCTCCTTGTTGGTGTCGACCGCCACGCCGAGGTCGATCTTGGCGCCGACCTTGGCCTGGATTAGGTGGTCGCAGTGCACGGTGGATGGCACGGCGGCTTCGTTGAGGCCGGCAGTCATGAACTGCAGCAACGCCATCTGGGCCGTTGCGTCCTGCATCGCGACCCGGTCGGGATGGAAATCGGCGTAGCTTTCGCCGCGCTCCAACTCCTGGTTCTCAGGGTCGGCAAGGTGGTTGATCAGGATCTTTTCGGTCAATGTGAGCGGGCGGCCGAGGCGGTCGCGGCCAAGCTGTACTCGCTCTGCAAGAGTGGCGTAGACGGCTTCGACGAGTTCGATCGGAGTGGTGGCGGTCGCTTTCATGCCTAACAGCATGCCATGTAGACAAGTAGAGTACAAGTTCATGACGAGTCAATTTTCAACTTCGACACCCGAATGGATCGGCATCGACCACGTTCAACTCGCTATTCCCGTCGACGGTGAAGACGTGGCCCGTTCGTTCTACGTTGGTGTCCTCGGGCTCACCGAAGTGCCGAAACCGGCGATCATGGCCGGTCGCGGTGGTGCATGGTTTGAAGCGGGCAGCACTCGAATCCACGTCGGTGCCGAAGCCGAATTTGTGCCGGCTCGCAAAGCACACCCGGCGCTCACACTGCGCGGGTTGCGACGATTTATCGAGTCAGCCGACCTCGACCCGGTGTGGAACGACGAGATCGAGGGCTTGGTCCGATGCCATGTGTTTGACCCATTCGGCAATCGAGTCGAGCTGATCGATGCCGACACGATCGTGAGCGACAAGCCATGAGGCACATTCGCTACCAGGAGATCGCTGATGAGCTCCGAGCGCAACTCTCCGGTGCGTCGGTTGGTTCGGTCCTGCCCTCCGAGTCGGCGATGTCGATCGAGTTCAAGGCATCGCGAGTCACCATTCGGCGTGCACTCGAACTGGTTCGGGACGATGGGCTGATTGCCGCCCGACAAGGTTTTGGTTGGTATGTGGCCGGCGAACCGGTCCGGCAGTCGCTGCAGTCGCTTGGCACCATCGAGAGTCAGGTGGAGAACATCGGAAAAATTTCTGAGCGCAAGATTGAAGAGTTCGCGTTCGAAGTGGCGTCCGACCGTGTTCGAAAGATTCTTGACACGGAGCAGGTGCTCCGGGTCAAGCGAGTAAATCTGGCCGACGGCGAACCGTTTGCCGTTGTGACCGTGTGGTGCCCAGCAGACCTTGGAGCCACGTTCTCGCGGCGTGACGTCGAACGCCGCCCGTTCTACGAACTCCTCGATGTCAAGCTGCGCGGTGCCACCCAGACGATTGGAGCAGACCTCGCCAACGCTGCCGATGCCAAACTGCTCGATGTCCCTGCGGGAGCGCCGCTGCTGCGTTGCCAGCGGGTCACCACTGACCACTCGGGCCGGGCGCTCCTCATGAGCGAACACCTCTTTCCTGCGCATCGCACCGAGTTTGTCGTTGACCTCCCCCAAGCCGAACCCAGCATGACTCCGAGCGGCGTCCGCATCGTTGACTGACCCGCAGCGTTTCTAGAGCACTCTGACACGTCGCGCTGATGAGACTGTCTGCTCGAACGTCTCGCCTCGGAGCGATTGACCGCACCGGTGCTTTGTTGACTCGGGGTCGGGACGGCGGACAATGTCGGCGTAAGGGTTCAAACACTCCCGAACGATGTTGTTCAGCGAACGGTGTCAGAGTCGACTGAAACGCTCGGCCTCCGCCGCAAAATCGGTACGGTCTGTTTCAGAAATCGTGGGCACGGTCGAGTCGAGCGCAGTGATGAGATCGCTGTCGGTGATGCTGGCCGTGGTGTCACCCTGGCGGACCGATCGAAAGACCCCGGCGGCTGCCCGTTGGATGGCACTGGCGATGTCTGCTGGGGTCAAGCCATCTGTGGGCTCCACCATCGCGCTCGGGTCGACCGCTGATCCAGGAATTGCTTGGAGCATGTCGTTGAGTAACGCAAGACGCGCATTGGCATCCGGTGGACCGATGGGGATCACGAGGTCAAACCTCCCGGGGCGCACAACGGCGGGGTCGAGGGCGGCGATCGAGTTTGTTGCACACACCAAGAGCCGGCCTGGTGCCTCGCGCACTCGAACCATTGCTTTGAGGAGTTCGTTGACGACGGCCTGGGTCTCGGGCCGTGCCGCTCGCGAGCTCGCGATGTCGTCGACCTCGTCGATGAACACCACGACGTGTTCCAGACCGAGTAGATCATCAAAGGCCCGGCCGAGTTCGTCCGCCATCATCGCCGCCCCTTGCGCCCCGAGCTTCGAGGGCAGCAGCTCGACAAACGGCCATCCCAGCCGTCCCGCAATGGCTTTCGCAAACGATGTTTTTCCGGTGCCGGGTGGACCGAACAGCAGCATTGCCGACGGTGCGACCACCCCAAAGTGGCTTGCCAAGTCAGTCTCCATCAATGGTGCGAGTAGCCGTTGTTCAACGATGTCGCGTTGCATTGTGAGCCCAGAGAAGGATTCCCATCGAGAGGGAGCGATCAGTTCGCCGTTCCACCGTTCAAGAATCGAAAACGCTGTGGGACGCAGTGGCTCGTCCTTCTGGTAAAGCGCGAGGTTCGGCGTGACGTCGAAACCCCGATTGATCAGCGCGGCGGCGCCAACCTGGTCTTCGGTGAGTAGTGCAACGAGGCGGCGACAGCCTTCCTTGAGAAATGCTGCCTCGACGCGTCCAATCAACGCCGAGCCGATGCCGTGGTTTCTCCATTCGGTCGCAATCGAGATTGCCACGATGCGCCCAACATCTCCTTCGCACCGGCCGACGAGGACGCCGACAATTGAATCACCAACGCAGGCCACGACGTTGGTCGTCGACGTCTTGAGGTCAACGATGAGCTCGCTCAATTCGACGTGAACGGCGTCATCGCGTGCATCTTTCTCAACAAGACGGACGATGGCAGGCAGATCATCGGCCTCGGAAATACGGACAGAAAAGGACATAACTGGAGGTTAAGACAAGTGCCAGATCGCTGGAACCTCGTGCTCCAATAACGCTGGTGTGACCTCAAACTAAGAAATGACTGTGACGCAGGAGCAGGTGGGCTCAGATCTTCTGTCCGCCGACGAGTCGATGGCCCCTCGTGTATCCCGCGACTTCACCAAATCGGTGCAGGCCGATTGTTCTCTCCAGCCCAAAGCCTGGCCTCACCCGGCGAAGAGATTCGCCATGGACCTAATGAACAGCGCAGTGCAATACCACCTCGTATACAACTCGAATTCATTCGTAATTGCGGGCAGGACATTGGCATTGCTCTACTGCACCCTCATGTACGGGCATGTCGCACTGCAGGATCGGATAGGGACCAGCGTGCTGGGACTCGCAAAGTCCCAGGCATTTGGTATCGACCGGCGAACCATGTCCCGCGCAAAGTTAGTGAAGGTTGCCTCGACAACGCCTGCGCTGACCGCGCCGAGTGGGGGCAGCACGAAATCCGAAGGAACCCATCCAGAACCCACGAAGCCCTGCGGTCTTCGCAGCGGCGATCGATTTGGGGGGATAAGTGCGTCACGGCATGCAACGTCTCGATCCGTTTCCAGAACTCGCGGGCAATCGACACCGAGCGAAACGTAGAGGCTGCGTCCGCTCGATGCAGAACATCGGCACAGCGCGACGCCTTCCGCCGAGGAGATTGGCAACGTCGACGTCGTCGACCCGGCCCAGGTATGGAGTGACCCAGGTATGGAGTGACCCAGGTATGGAGTGACCCAGGTATGGAGTGACCCAGCTATGGAGTGACCGAGTTGCGGAGTGACCGAGTTGCGGAGTGACCGAGTTGCGGAGTGACCGAGCCGCCGGCAGCCCCTTCAACAGGGTCCTTAGCGACGGGGAAAGTTTGAGAATTTCGTTCCGGTACTCGGCGTTTGTCGAGGAAATCCGATTGACGGCACCGAAGGCACGCCTGGAAGGTCAGTGGAGTCGAACAGCGGGAATCGAACCGGTGCCGAACCGGTGCGCGTATGCTCCAGCCCATGAAAATGTGGGACTCGTTTCGGTCGGTTGCTCAGTTCGCGCCGGTCGAACTTGACGGCACCACGCGTCGGTTGGCAAAGGTCGCATCGGTCGAAGATCTGCGTCGTCTTGCAAAGCGTCGCCTGCCGGCCGGTGTGTTCGACTACATCGACGGGGGTGCCGAAGACGAGCGCACGCTTGGAGCCAACTCATCGGACTTCTCGAAGCTCGAGTTCCGGCCGCGGGTGATGCGTGACGTCTCGGATCTCGACACCTCGACCACCATCTTCGGCAAGGCCGTGTCGATGCCGGTGATTCTGTCGCCGACCGGATTTACCCGCATTGCCCATTCGCAAGGCGAACTTGCCGTCACCCGAGCCGCTGCTCGCGCCGAGATTCCCTGGTCATTGTCGACGATGGGCACTCGCTCAATCGAAGACTGCGCGGCGGCAAACCCGAACGGTGAGAAGTGGTTCCAGATTTACACCTGGAAGGACCGCGGGCTCGTCGAAGATCTGGTCGGACGTGCAAAGACCGCCGGCTATGGAGCGGTCTGGCTGACCGTCGACACCGCAGTGCTCGGGCGGCGCGAACGCGATGTGCGTCGTGGCATGACGCTGCCCCCAAAGCTTGGGTTAAAGACGCTCATTGACGGCGCAATTCACCCGGGCTGGACATGGGACTTTCTGCGCGGCGGACCGATCACGTTCGCAAATATCGTCGGTCAACACGACGAGGACGGGTCGACGGCGATTTCGCTGGCCGATCACGTCGCACGGCAGTTCGATCAGGCGCTGTCGTGGGACGACATCGACTGGCTCCGCTCAATCTGGGATGGCCCGATTGTGCTGAAGGGCATTCAGACCGTTGAAGATGCCAAGCAGGCGGTATCGATGGGGGTCGACGGCATTGGACTGTCGAACCACGGCGGCCGGCAACTCGATGACGCGCCAACGCCGGTGTCGTTGATCGAGCCGGTGCGAGACGCAATCGGTGATCAGGCAACGATCATCTGCGACGGCGGAGTTCGGCGGGGGAGCGACATCGTCAAGGCCATCGCACTTGGCGCTGATGCTGTGTCACTAGGGCGCCCGTACTTCTTGGCGCTCGGCGCGGGCGGCGAGGCCGGAGTCGACTGGTTGCTCGACTTTCTACGGAGCGGCCTCGAACGAACGATGGCGCTCAGTGGATGTCGGTCACTCGATGAAATTGATCGCAATCTTGTGGCGTGGAAACGCTGACGAGCACGGCTGACACGCCGCCGTCCAGGCACCTACGGTCACGGTCAGCGACGTGATCGTTTCGCCATTAGCTGCGACGTCGGCGTTTGCGGTGATCAACAATCCGTCCTCCAAGACCACATCGGAATTGGGTACGCCCATCAGAGTAAGCCAGGCGGTCCGAACGACGGGCTCCTTGTCATCGATCGAGATCGAGACGACGTGCCGTCATCGAAGCTTGTAGTCGTGATGGCTGCGATCGGTTCGATGTTGGCGACGATGTCGGTGAGGGTCGCCGGTTGGTCGACGCTCGAACGTGGATTGCCAGCCGGGTCGAGCCCGAGTTCGTCCAGCAGTTCGACCTCAGCTGCATTGTCGTTGACGACGGCAACGATCGAGCGGGCATCTTCAATCGGGATGATGAGTGGGCTCGTAGCGGCCTGGGTGACCAGTGGTGCAGCCGGATCGCCAGCATTGCCTGGTGGCATCGTCGCAAAGCCGTAGGCAACCAACGCACCAGCTCCGACCACGAAGGCCACAAGGCCTGCGGTGAGCCCCAACGGATGGGGCGGACACTCCGGTTCCCCCGGTTCGTCAAATGAAAACGGGCTCGACGAAAGCGGTGCCTCAGGAAACGACGGCTGTTCAGCAGCCGGAGGCGCGCTGGGCAGGGTCGGCACTGCGATCGCCTCAGCGGGGGTCGACGGGATCGCCGGCGGAACGTCAAGCGATGGTGGGGCAAAGGCTGAAGACTCCTTCCTCACACCTCTTCATCGGCGTCTGTGAAGACACTCTTGAGAAGCCGCTTCTTGCTGAGCATGATGTCAGCGGAGTTTCACCATTCGTCCCAGTGCAGCACGGTGTCGAGCGGTAGGCGATCAGCGACTTTGAAGTCGGTGCCAATGGTGTACGCAATCGGGAACAGTCCCGCCTGAGTGACCTGATCATGCGGGATGCCCAGGATGTCTGCGGCTTCCGCATCGCCACCGTCCATCAGGTGGATCGTGGTCCACGCCGAACCCATTGACCGTTCCCGCAACGCCAACATGAAACTCCAAACAGCGGGCAGAATCGAGCCCCACGCCGATGCCGCTTGAAAGGTGGGAACACGGTCGAGCTGGCCAGAGAGACACGGGATCATCATCATCGGTACCCGATGAAAATTTTCGACCAGGTGAACCGCGGACGACGTGACGCGGTCCTTTTGATCGTAGCGGGGATCCCCCGGCTCGTACTCGTTCGACGCAGCAACCCCGGCGTATTTTTGGAAGTTGCGTGCGTAGATATCGGCGAGCGCCTTCTTCTTCGCGGCGTCCTCGACGATCACGAACTGCCAACCCTGCTTGTTGGAACCGGTGGGCGCCTGGAGGGCGATGTCGAGGCATTCCTCCACGATCGATCGTTCCACCGGACGTTCAAGGTCGAGACGCTTGCGCACCGATCTTGTCGTGGAAAGGACGTCGTCAGCGGAAAGGTCAAGATGCATCTACTCAGCCTCGCGAAGGACTTGGCCGCGAAGCGAGTCGGTGTGCTCGACCCAACGCAAACGGGTCATGGTCTGCCAAGCTCTTGAGATGTCAGAACGTGTGACCATCTCGATCAACGACGGCATTGCCGACGTCAAGCTCAACCGCGCGGACAAGCGCAATGCGCTCGACAACGCAATGTTCCTTGGGATTGCCAAGGCGGGCGAGCAGCTTAAGTCTGAGCCTGGGGTCCGAGTCGTGGTGCTCTCGGGTGACGGTGCGTCGTTCTGTGCCGGGCTCGATTTCTCCTCGATGCAGGCACTCGCTGGAACAGGAGATGGGCAAGAGAAAAAAACAGAGAGTGATCCCGTCGGCGGCCCGGGCGAAATGGCCCATGGCCGAATTACCCACCTCGCTCAGCAGATCTGCTGGGTTTGGCAGGAACTCGAAATGCCAGTCATCGCGGCGGTCCATGGCCACGCGCTGGGCGGCGGCATCCAGCTTGCCCTCGGCGCGGACATTCGCATTGTTCACCCTGACACGAAGATGTCAGTGCGTGAAGTTTACTGGGGCCTCGTCCCCGACATGACGGGCACGTTGATGCTGTCGCGTCTCGTGCGACCCGATGTGGCTCGCGAATTGACGTTTACCGCACGGGTGTTTGATGGCATGGAGGCGATGGCGATGGGCCTCGCCACTCGCCTGAGTGACACCCCGTATGAGGACGCTATGGAAATGGCTCGTGACATTGCTGGCAGGAGCCCCGGAGCAGTGCGCGGCGCCAAAGCGCTGTTTAATCGGCTCGACCATCAAGGTGCCGCCGAGCAGTTTGCTGCGGAGCGTGAAAAAATCAGCGAGCAGATCGGTTCACCGAACCAGATGGAAGCCGTCATGTCCGGTTTTGAAAAGCGTGCGCCTGTCTTCGTTGACTGACGCCAGACTGTGCAGATGCTGATCAAGCAGATTCGAACCGATCTCACCACGGCCACCAAGGCTCGCGACACCGTACGGATGCGCACGCTGCGCTCGGTGATCGCTGCAGTGCAAGAAGCCGAGGTCAGTGGTGACGAGGCGGTCACGCTCGATGACGACGGTGTGCTGGTGGTCATCAAGGCGCAGGTGAAGCGTCGGATCGATGCCGCCGAAGCCTTTACGTCAGGCGGAGCCGATGACCGAGCGGCTTCCGAGCGTGCCGAGATCGTGATTCTCGACGTGTACTTGCCTGCATCGTTGGGTGTCGATGAGCTGGAGGCCATCGTGTCCTCGGTCTTCGCGGCGAATGGGTTCGAGAGTCAGGCTGATATGGGCAAGGCCATGAAAGCGGTCAATGCTGAAGTGGCGGGCCGTGCAGACGGTCGGGCAGTGGCCGACTTGGTCAAGTCACGCCTTTCGTGATGCCCGACGTTCACGAGCGAACAACACAGCATCTGGGCTGATCAGCCTCTAGAATTAATTTTCTTGTCCTGAGTTCTCTCCGGATCGCCTCAGCGTTGAGGCACCGCCGTTCGGTCAGCGCCGACCACCGGCTCTGCACGATTCAATGTTGATTCTGTGCAATGTTCGATATCGATCTCTCCAGGTTCGCGCCTGGACTCACCTACGAGGAGTGGCCCGATGATCAAGGCTCCCGGACCCATTGGTTTGTATGACCCCCGCAACGAGCATGATTCGTGTGGCGTCTCATTCGTGGCAAACCTGAAGGGTGTGCGCTCCAACGAACTGGTCGTTACGGGTCTCACCGCTTTGACCAACCTCGAACATCGAGGGGCCACGGGTGCGGAGCCCGACACTGGTGATGGTGCAGGAATCCTGCTTCAGGTGTCTGACGATCTTTACCGGGCCGTGGTCGACTTCGATCTGCCCGCCGCGGGTGGGTACGCAACGGGCATTGCGTTCCTTCCAGCCGATGATGCGTTGCGCGAGCAAGCTGAAGCATCGATCAACGCAGCGATGGTTGACGGTGGGCTCACGGTGCTCGGCTGGCGTGACCTCCCGGTCAACCCCGAATGCCTCGGCAAGACGGCGCGCGCTGCAATGCCCACGTTCCGCCAACTCTTCGTGTCCGACGCCAATGGTGCCACCGGCCTCGAGTTGGACCGCATTGCCTTCGTGGCTCGCAAGCGCATGCGACGCGAGCTGATCGGCGAACTCGACACCTACTTTGCCTCGCTGTCGTCACGCACGATCGTCTACAAGGGCATGCTCACCACACCGCAGCTGAGTGAGTTCTTCCTCGACCTCACCGACTCGCGGATCGAATCGGCACTCCTGCTCGTCCACTCGCGTTTCTCAACGAACACGTTTCCGTCGTGGCCGTTGGCTCACCCATACCGATTCGTTGCGCATAACGGTGAGATCAACACCGTGCAGGGCAACCAGAACTGGATGCGGGCACGCGAGGCAATGCTCGGCAGCGACCTGCTGCCAGGGCTCGAACAGGCCTTCCCGATCTGTACGCCGGGAGCGTCGGACACGGCACGATTCGACGAGGTACTCGAACTCCTTCACCTCGGCGGCTACCCGCTTCACCATGCGGTCATGATGATGATTCCGTCGGCGTGGGAAAACGACACGACGATGTCGACCGAACTTCGTGATTTCTTCCGGTTCCACGCGTCGATGATGGAGCCATGGGATGGTCCGGCGAGCGTGACGTTTACCGACGGCAAGCTCATTGGAGCGGTACTCGACCGCAATGGACTGCGCCCGAGCCGTTACTGGGTCACCGACGACGACCTCGTCGTGATGGCATCTGAAGTCGGCGTGATTGATGTCGAACCGTCACGGGTGATCGCGAAGGGCCGGTTGCAGCCAGGCAAGATGTTCCTGATCGACACCGAGGCGGGCCGCATCATCGGTGATGACGAGATCAAGGCAACCCTTGCGGGGGAGCACCCTTACGGCGAGTGGCTCGAAGCCGGCATGGTTGACCTCACCGGCCTTCCCGACCGAGAACACGTTGTGTTTAGCCACGACAGTGTCCTGCGTCGCCAACAAATGTTTGGTTACACCCACGAAGAACTCAAGATCCTGATTGCCCCGATGGCGACGAAGGCGATGGAAGCCCTCGGTTCGATGGGCACCGATACGCCGTTGGCCGTTCTTTCTGAACGTCCCCGACTGGTGTTCGACTACTTCAAGCAACTGTTCGCACAGGTCACGAACCCACCGCTCGATGCGATTCGTGAAGAGGTCGTCACCGCCGTGTCGTCGAGCGTGGGCCCCGAGGCCAACCTCCTCGCACCCGGCCCGGAGAGCTGCAAGCAGCTCGCTCTCCCGTACCCCATCATCGACAACGACGAGCTTGCGAAGATCATCCACATCGACGATGACGGCCAGCACCCGGGCTTGCGTGCCAAGGTTCTTTCCGGTCTGTATCGAGTCGAAGACGGGGGAGCGGGGCTCTCCAACGCCCTCGACCGCGTGTGTCAGCAGGCGTCTGACGCCATTGATGGCGGCGCACGCATCCTGGTGCTCTCCGATCGCAACGCCGACACGATCGACGCTCCGATTCCTTCGCTTCTCCTGACATCTGCAGTCCATCACCACCTCGTTCGTACCAAGCAGCGCACGATGGCTGGCCTCATCGTCGAAGCGGGCGATGCTCGCGAAGTGCACCACATGGCGTTACTCATCGGATACGGGGCCGGCGCGATCAACCCGTACTTGGCGTTCGAGTCGATCGAGGACCTCATTGCCGAGGGTATGCATGGCATGGGGGACCTGGACCCGCAGCACGCGATTGGCAACTACATCAAGGCATCGAACAAGGGTGTGTTGAAGGTGATGTCGAAGATGGGTGTATCGACCGTGGCGTCGTACACAGGAGCCCAGATCTTCGAAGCGATCGGCCTCGGCGACGAACTGATTGATAAGCACTTCACCGGCACTATCTCCAAGCTTGGCGGCATCGGCCTGAACGAGATCGCTGCCGAAGTAGCCGCGCGTCATGCCATGGCGAACCCAAAGCGTCCAGAGGACCGTGCGCACCGCAAGCTCGAACTCGGCGGCGAGTATCAGTGGCGGCGAGAAGGCGAACAACACCTGTTCAACCCAGAAACTGTCTACAAGCTGCAGCACTCCACACGCAGCGGTCGCTACGACATCTTCAAGGAGTACACCGCCAGCGTCAACGATCAGTCAAAGCACTTGATGACCTTGCGTGGTCTGTTTGAATTTAACGACCAACGCAACTCGATCCCCATCGACGAGGTTGAATCGGTGAGCGAGATCGTCAAGCGGTTCTCAACTGGGGCCATGAGCTACGGCTCGATTTCCGCCGAAGCACACGAGACGCTCGCAATTGCAATGAATCAGATTGGCGCCAAGTCGAACACTGGTGAGGGTGGTGAGGACCCCGAGCGTCTGTATGACCCTCAGCGGCGTTCCTCGATCAAGCAGGTGGCGTCTGGCCGTTTCGGCGTCACGTCGGAGTACCTCACAAATGCCGATGACATTCAGATCAAGATGGCGCAGGGTGCAAAGCCAGGCGAAGGCGGTCAACTGCCCGGTCACAAGGTGTATCCGTGGATCGCAAAGACGCGGCATTCCACGCCTGGCGTTGGGCTGATCAGCCCGCCTCCGCATCACGACATCTACTCGATTGAAGATCTCAAGCAGCTGATTCACGACCTGAAGAACGCCAACCCGTTGGCCCGTGTTCACGTCAAGCTCGTCGCCGAAACCGGCGTTGGCACCGTGGCTGCCGGTGTCTCGAAGGCGAAAGCTGATGTGGTGCTGATTTCAGGTCACGACGGCGGTACTGGTGCGAGCCCGTTGACCTCGCTCAAGCATGCGGGCGGGCCGTGGGAACTGGGGCTTGCCGAAACGCAGCAGACGCTGATGCTCAACGGCTTACGCGATCGCATCGTGGTCCAGGCCGACGGCCAGATGAAGACGGGACGCGACGTCGTCATCGCGGCACTCTTGGGTGCCGAGGAGTACGGCTTTGCCACCGCACCGTTGGTGGTGTCGGGCTGCATCATGATGCGTGTCTGCCACCTCGACACCTGCCCGGTCGGCGTTGCGACCCAGAACCCGACGTTGCGGGAACGCTTCTCCGGCAAGGCGGAGTTCGTTGTGAACTTCATGAAGTTCATCGCTGAGGAAGTCCGCGAGATCATGGCCGAACTTGGCTTCACCACGATGGACGAGATGATCGGCCACGTCGAATGTCTCGATACTCGGGCAGCGGTGACGCACTGGAAGGCCTCTGGTCTCGATATCGAGCCAATTCTGATGGTGCCAAAGAACCCGTATGGTCAGACGATGGTCCAGTCGGTCGAGCAAGACCACGAACTGGACGCAGCGCTCGATCAACAACTCATTGTTCAGGCCCAGTCGGCAATCATCAACGGCACGCCGGTTTCGATCGCGATGCCGATCCGCAATATCAACCGCACCACGGGAACGTTGCTTGGCCACGAGGTCACCAAGGTCTGGCGCGGTTCAGGGCTCCCCGACGGAACGATCGACATCACGTTCACCGGCTCTGCCGGTCAGAGCTTCGGTGCCTTTGTTCCAGCCGGTATCCAGATGCGTCTGGTGGGAGACACCAACGACTACCTCGGCAAGGGCCTGTCGGGTGGGCGACTCATTGTGCATCCACATTCAGATGCTCCATTCGACGCTGAGAGCCAAGTGATCGCCGGCAACGTCATCGCCTACGGTGCGACCGGAGGAGAGATCTTCTTGAGCGGCAAGGTGGGCGAGCGTTTCTGCGTCCGAAACTCCGGAGCACTCGCAGTGAGCGAAGGCGTTGGAGATCACGGCTGTGAATACATGACGGGCGGTCGTGTTGTCGTCCTCGGTCCGACCGGACGCAACTTTGGCGCAGGCATGTCGGGCGGCATCGCCTTCGTGTATGACGAGAGCGGCGACTTCGCCGACCGCGTCAACTACGACATGGTTCAACTCGAAGAGATGAGTGAGGCTGATCGCACCTGGCTCTACGACACCATTCGGCGTCACCAGAAACTGACGGGCTCATCGGTGGCCGAATCGATCCTGGCGTCGTGGCCGGTCGAGGTCAGCAAGTTCCGCAAGGTGATGCCCACCGATTACAAGCGGGTACTCACCGTTATTGAAGAGTGTGAAGCGAGTGGCTTGTCTGAGGACGAGACGGTCGCGAAGATTATGGAAGCCGCAAGGGTCTGAGGGAAGTAGGTCTGCATTATGGGTAAGCCAACAGGTTTTCTTGAATTTGGTCGCAATACGCCGGAACACCGGCCTGTTCCCGTCCGGTTGAGGGACTGGAAAGAGGTCTACGAACCGTTCCCGGCTGAGGAACTCAATCACCAGGCAGCGCGCTGCATGGACTGCGGGATTCCGTTCTGCAATAACGGGTGTCCACTCGGCAACCTCATTCCTGACTGGAATGACCTCGTCTACCGGGACCAATGGCAAGACGCGATCGAACGCTTGCATGCCACCAACAACTTCCCGGAATTCACGGGTCGGCTGTGCCCGGCGCCGTGTGAGTCGGCCTGCGTCCTTGCCATCAACGAGAACCCGGTCGCAATTAAGCAGATCGAAGTCGAAATCATCGATCGGGCATTTGCCGAAGGCTGGGTTGTTCCTCACGCCCCCTCGGTTCGTACCGGCAAGAAGATCGCCGTGATCGGTTCCGGTCCCGCTGGCCTTGCCGCTGCACAACAGTTGACGCGTGCTGGCCATGAAGTCGTCGTCCTCGAGCGCGCCGATCGAATCGGTGGTCTGCTCCGCTACGGCATTCCAGAGTTCAAGATGGAAAAGCGGCACATCGACCGCCGTCTCGAGCAAATGGAAGCCGAGGGCACAGAGTTCCGAATCAATGCTGGCGTTGGTGAAACGGTCGACATCGAAGTGCTCCGGGCATCGCACGATGCGGTCGTACTCGCATGCGGTGCAACGCAATGGCGTGACCTTCCAATCCCGGGCCGCGAACTCAACGGCATCCTCCAGGCAATGGAGTTTTTGCCGCCGTCGAACCGTGTACAGATGGGCGACATCGACAAATCGCCGATCGATGTGAAGGGCAAACACGTAGTGATCATCGGTGGCGGCGACACTGGCGCTGATTGTCTCGGTACCTCACACCGTCAGGGCGCTGCTTCGGTCACGCAGCTCGAGATCATGCCGATGCCGCCCGAAGAGCGCGCCAAAGTGGGCAACCCATGGCCGCAGTTTGCGATGGTTTATAAGGTCACGTCCGCTCACGAAGAGGGCGGTGAGCGAATGTACAGCGTCAACACCGAGCGGTTCCTCGACGACGGAAACGGCAACGTCAAAGCCCTTGCACTCCACGAGGTTCAAATGATCGACGGAAAGTTCGTGAAGGTCGAAGGCAGTGACCAGGAAATTCCTGCTGACTTCGTCTTCCTGGCGATGGGTTTCCTCGGTCCCGAAAAGGGTTCGTGGCTCGACGAGATGGAACTCGAATACGACGCTCGGGGTAATGTCGCTCGTCGCGACGATTACATGACCAATCAGTCGGGAGTGTTTGTCGCCGGTGATATGGGCCGGGGCCAGAGTCTGATCGTGTGGGCCATCGCTGAGGGCCGCGCTGCAGCTGCTGGCGTTGACGAGTACCTGATGGGTGAGACTCGCCTCCATGCCCCGATACTGCCCACCGCTCGCCCATTGATGTGAGGCAGGTGACCAGAGTTCTTCTTGCTCAACTGTGGGTGACGCTGGCGGACTGCTCCAGCATCGTAAGATCACTCGTATGAGCGTGAGGAAGTCGCATCGAATCTCAGCAGTGGTCGCACCACTCATTGTCGTGGGCTTCGTGCTCGGGGCCTGCGGTGGTGAGGGCTCCGAGGTCGAATCTCGGCCAACGGTGACGTTGTCCGAGGGTGAAACAATCTATGCGACCATCGCTCCGGCCACCACCACCACCACCTCCTCCACGATTGCGGGGTTGGAGGTCATTGTTAGCGCGGAGCAGGAGTACGTTGTGCAAGCTGGCGACTACGGCCTCAAAGTTTCCTCGCAGTTCGAGGTATCGCTTGAAGACCTCGAGAGTGCAAACGGGTGGGCCGATGCCAGCAGCGAGTTCCCTGGCCCCGGCTCGGTCATCAAGATCCCGGCAGGCGGAACGAACGGGGTCACTTCGAGTGCGGACGCTGCAGCAGTCGAAGGCGAAACAGGTACTGCCATCCCCGACCCTGGGAGCAATTGTGAAGCGGCGTCCCACACGGTTGTGGCGGGCGATATTCCCCTCAAGCTCACCGAGCTGTACTCCGTGTCGCTTGACGCGCTGAACGCGGCGAATGCCAACAACCCGGCGTACCAGCGCTTCATTCCCGGCGAAAAGATCATCATCCCCGCCAAAGACGACTGCTGACGTCCGGCATTATTTGTCCGACAACGGGTGTCTGACACGCAATGTCAGAGTTGGTCGAAGACGAAGTTGATCTGCTTCACGGTTTCCATTGGCAGGCTCGGCATTGCCGAGTACTTATGTCCGGGATACAGGATCGTGTCGTCAGGGACCTTCGCGAGGCGTCGGAGGCTGTCGCCCATCTGAGCCGGATTTGAACCGGGCAGGTCGGTGCGTCCGCAGCCTTCGAGGAACAATGTGTCGCCAGCGATGAGGCGACCGTCGACAAGGAAACACTGGCTTCCAGGCGTGTGGCCTGGAGTGTGCAGCATCGTGATGTCGATGGCTCCGACCGACAGCACATCGCCTGAGTTGTGCATGACGAGATGTTCCTCGCCGATGCCGGTTGTTTTGCACACCCACTCGCATTCGTCAGTGTGGATATGGATCGGGCAGTCGACGCGATCCAACAACGTGGCGATTCCTTCGATGTCGTGACCCATCATCGAACCACCGACATGGTCCGGGTGATAGTGCGTTGCTAAGACCCCGGTGACGCGCATGTGGTCGGCCTCGATGACGTCGAGGATGTCGTTGACGGCATATGCCGGATCGACCAAGACACACTCACCGGTGTCTCGGTCACCAATGGCGTAAACGAAGTTCACCATCTGCTGCGCAAGCTGGTCGTCGGCGGCGAAATCCTTTCCGGAGAGCAGTTGGCGGAAGTAGAGGCGATCGTTGTTCTCTGACACGCCCTCCAGCGTACGCTGCACGCAATGGCAGAAGAGATCCGGTACGGGGTCATCGGTACAGGAATGATGGGCGTTGAGCACATCTCGAACATCCTGGCCCTCGACAACTGTGCGGTCACCGCTGTCGCGGATCCCCATCCAGCGTCGCTCGACTGGGCTCAGGTCGCCGTTGGCCTCGATACGCCGTTGGCCAAGTTCACCAACACCGAGGAACTCATCGGATCAGGCCTGTGCGATGCGCTGGTTGTCGCCTCACCGAACTTCACGCACCACGAGGTGCTGCTGCCCGCAATCGAGTCGGGGCTCCACCTGTTGGTCGAGAAGCCGCTGTGCACGACGTTGGCCGACTGCCGAGAGGTGCTGGATCTTGCAGGAAAGCGGCACGCGGACACGGGCGAACATCAGGTGATCTGGATGGGGCTCGAATATCGCTACATGCCGCCGGTGCAGCGTGTGATGGCGGAGATCAAGGCCGGCGTGGTTGGCGACGTCAAGATGGTCGCCATTCGTGAGCACCGATTCCCGTTCCTCGTGAAAGTTGGGAACTGGAACCGCTTCAGCAAAAACTCGGGTGGAACGCTCGTTGAGAAGTGCTGCCATTTCTTCGATTTGATGATGCAGGCCACGCAAAGTCGACCCGTTCGGGTAGTGGCGTCGGGTGCCCAGGACGTGAACCATCTCGATGAGGTCTATGACGGAGAGCGGTCGGACATCCTCGACAATGCGTATGTGATAGTCGAGTTTGAAAATGGCAGCCGCGGGATGCTCGATCTGTGCATGTTTGCCGAGGCGAGCAAGAATGAACGGGAGATCAGCGTGGTCGGTCACCGAGGCAAACTCGAAGCGCTCGACACCGAGAGCGTGGTGCGCATCGGGCGGCGAACCGACGACATCGTGAGCGGCATCAACGTCGTGGTCGAGGAGCAAATCACCGACGCACGGATCAAACATCAGGGCCTTCACCATGGAGCGAGCTACCTGGAACATGTCGATTTCGCCGAGGCGATCAGGTCGGGTCGCCCCGCCAGCGTGACGTTGCTCGACGGTCTCTGGTCCGCGGCGGTCGGGTTCGCCGCACATCGCTCGCTTGATACTGGGCTCCCCGTCCTCATTGACGACCTGCCCGAGATGCAGGGATTGGAATTCACACCATGAGTCAGCAGTTGACGTTTCTCGTCGCAGGCCAGCAGGTTCTCTACGGCGGCGATCGTGTCACGGCGGTGCCGAGCGAACTGGCAGACGCCTTTGTCGCTGGTGATCGTCTCGTTGTGGTGCAGACCGATGGAGCGCTGCTTCACATTCCTGCCGCAGAGCACGCCATCGTCGATGACGCTGTGGCGAAAGCTTCAGCCGGGTTTACTGAACTCGCACAGGTACCCGACGAAGCGATTCGTTTGTTCTTTGATCGCTTCGCCGTGTTGCTCGAATCGGATGCGACATTCGAGCCGATCCAAGCTGCCAACGCCAGCGACATCGAGGCCGCTCGAGCCAAGGGTCGATCAACGACCCGACTCGAACTGAGTGCACGAATGCGTTCCGACATGATCAGCGGCCTGCGAGGTTGGCGCGATACTGACGGTGGGAGAGACGCTGGGCTCTTCACTGTGGATCACGAGGGCTGGTCTGTTGAAGCGCGTCGGGCCCCGCTCGGTGTCGTGGGATTCGTGTTCGAGGGTCGCCCGAATGTTTTTGCTGACGCCTGTGGTGTTTTGCGGAGCGGTAACGCCGTGGTCTTTCGCATCGGATCTGATGCGCTCGGTACCGCTCGCGCAATCGTGACCCATGCGCTCCAACCAGCGCTCATCGGCGCCGGCCTTCCGGCGGGTGCGGTGCAGCTCGTTGACTCACCGAGCCGGAGCGCCGGGCACGCGCTCTTCAGTGATGGCCGCCTCGCCCTCGCTGTGGCCCGTGGGTCAGGAGCTGCGGTGGCCCAACTTGGTGCGGTCGCTTCCCAAGCGGGCGTTCCGGTCAGCCTGCATGGCACCGGTGGCGCTTGGATCGTGGCGGGGGAGTCCGCCGCTGCCGATGATGTTCGAGCCGCGGTGACCCATTCGCTCGACCGCAAGGTGTGCAACACGTTGAATTGCGCTGTGGTGCTTCGTAGACGGGTCGGCGACATCGTTCCCGCGATACTCGAGGGCCTGGCCACAGCATCGACGGCGCGGTCGGCCGCTGGCCGTCTCCACGTGATCGAAGGTAGCGAGCAGTACGTGCCCGATGCGATGTTTGACACGGTGGTCAGCATTGATCGGGCCGAGGGTGCGGTCGACGAACCGATGGCGAGCCTCCTCGGCGAGGATGGGCTTGCGACGGAGTGGGAGTGGGAGAATTCTCCAGAGATGACCCTGCTGGTCGTCGACACCATTGCCGAGGCGGCTGCGTTGTTCAATGCGTACAGTCCGCATTTCGTGGCCTCGATGATCAGTGATGACGCTGGCGAGCACGACGAGTTGTGGGCGTCGGTTGATGCGCCGTTCGTCGGAAACGGATTCACACGTTGGGTCGACGGGCAGTACGCCCTCGATAAGCCCGAACTCGGATTGTCGAACTGGGAAGGTGGCCGCATGCTCGGGCGTGGCGGCATTCTTTCGGGTGACAGTGTCCACACTGTGCGTTATCGCGCCACCGTCACCGATTCCTCAACACATCGCTGACCAACGAGATGACGCGGCGGAGCGGGGCAGCACTTGCAGTAATGGCACTGTTCGTCGCTGCATGTTCATCCGGATCGGATGCCGATGAGGGAGCGGCACCGAACGACGCGGAGACCTTGGCGACCACTCGTCCGTTCACGGCGCCCACAATCGCCGCCACATCAACAACTACGACAACATCAACCACGACGATCCCCAGCGTGATGCGTGAACCGAGTTTGTCGTCGGGTGATGTATTGCTCCCCGAGTTGGGCTCATCGGATCTCGATGTGGATTCGTACGACGTTCGCCTCGAGGTCAGCGGCGATGCATCCGATGTGACGGGTACCGCCACGATTATTGTGAACGTCAATCCAGAGGTCTCAACGTTGGCCCTCGATGCCAACGGGTTGGACATCGCCGCAGTGAGCGTCGACGGCGATGCCGCACCGTTTCGCCATGAGGATCCCGAGTTGCTGATCAACCTCCCCGCTGAGGGCGTTGGGCCGTTCGAGGTTGAAGTTGCGTATTCGTTTGTGGCCGTGGGTGGACGCTCCGTCGTCGGCCTGCCGATCGGTTGGCAGCAGCGTGAGGGCTCGTCGTACGTGCTCAACGAGCCTGACGGAGCGAGCACGTGGTTGCCGTCGAATGACCATCCGTCGGACAAGGCGACGTGGCGTTTCGATGTCTCGGTACCACCGGGGCTCGCCGCGATAGCGAACGGAGCGCTTGAACGCGATGGGGACATCGATGGACGTTGGGTCTGGTCGCAAAACGAGCCCATGTCGACCTACCTCGTGCAGATGATCGTCGGGGAGTACGAGATTCTCGACGCTGAGCCATTCGAGAGCAGTGACGGCTCGGTCATTCCAATTGTTCATGTCGTGCCACGCATCGACGTCGGCCTCGGACCAGCGCTGGATTCGGTCGGCGACCAGATGGCATTTTTTGAGGACCGGTTCGGGCCGTATCCCCTCGATCGTTACGGCATCGCAGCGGTGTACGGCCTCGGCAACCTGGCGATGGAACAGCAGGGACGATCATTGTTCGGTGTCAACGACATTGCCGCCGAGGCGAACGGTGAGCTTGGCTTCTTTGCTGAATTGCTGCTCTCTCATGAGTTGGCACACCAGTGGTTTGGCAATGCGGTGAGCCCGGCAACCTGGACTGACATTTGGCTGAACGAGAGCTTCGCCACCTACGCCAACTGGTTGTGGCTCGACCAGGTCGGTCTGCAGCCTTTGGACGCCTTTGCTGCAGCGATGCTCGGTCAGCGTCAGTCAGGAATTTCGTCGACCGGCGAGCCGCGCGCCGACAACATGTTTGGGTTCGTTCGATACGACGGCGGTGCGGTCGTGGTGCACGCCCTCCGTCAAACACTGGGCGATGAAGCGTTCTTTGACGTGCTGAGTACCTGGATATCGGAGAACACGGGGACCTCACAGACGACAGCCAGGTTCATGGAGCTGTCCGAACGGGTACACGGCGAGAACCTTGACGAATTCTTTGACTCGTGGCTGTTCGCATCGGCGTTGCCCGACTCGTACCCTCAAGGCCAGTGACGGAATTGCCGATATCGCCACCGACCTCGCCACCGACCTCGCCACCGACTGCTTCGGGTCCGTGGGGTCCACCAACGTCTCCGATGGGGATGCTTGCCGGTCGCGACGCCGGGATGCCGCGGTTCGCTGGGCCGCGTGAGCCACACCCGACGCTTCCTCTCGCAGCGGGCATCGGAGCGATCATCGTTCTCGTCGGGTCACTGCTGACCTCAAAGCTCGTCCTCGATCAGATCGTCGACTTCGGGTGGCCGGTCGTCCTGTATGTCGCTCTGCTCGGGGCGATCGGGTACGGCCCTTCGGTCGCTTGGTGGTGGTTTTCGATGGGCCGTTGGGGGAGTGGCGGTGGAGCGGGAAATCGACTTCGTTCGGCCGGAGTTTCGCCCCGATGGAGTGATCTCAGATGGGGACCGGTCATTTGGATCGCGACGATTCTGGTGCAGGTGGCGATTACCGCGATCGTCCTCCTTCTCGACGTCCCGATAGCGAGTAACGCCGACGACCTGACCGAGATCCAGACCGACCGGACCTACACGATTGCGATCGTGGTGACCGCTGTGGTCGCTGCACCGCTGGTTGAGGAACTCGTCTTTCGTGGTGTCGTACTGCGGAGTTTCCTGTCAAAAATGCCGGTGGTCGCTGCGGTCATGCTCCAAGGTGTGTTGTTTGGAGTCGCGCACGTCGACCCTGTCCGAGGCGCCGGCAACGTCGGGCTGGCGCTTGTGCTCTCTTCGGTGGGTATCTCGTTTGGTGCAGCGGCCTATTGGCTGCGTCGGGTCGGCCCGACGATGGTGGCCCATGCCATCTTCAACGGTGTTGTGATGATCCTGCTCCTCACCGGGATTCGCGATCGTCTCCTCGAAAACGATCCTGACCCGTTTGGCCAAGGTCGGTCAGTTGCCGAAGAGGTCGCGGTTGTCAATCAACCGCACGTCGCCGAACCATACGGCAGTGGCGATTCGAACCGCCCCCGCTGATCGTTCGGCGGCCCCGAAATCATCGACCTCGGTCAAGGTGACCGCATCGAAAATCGTCGTGTACTCATGGTGTGCGTGTGGCTCACTCTCCACCACCGACAACGCTGCCTGAAGAACGTCGGCGAGCGAGGCGTTCGGTGCCGTCGCTGCGGCGACTGCTGCGTCGAGTGAGCGGGGGATGCAGATCGCGGCGGCGCGCTGGTGGGCATCAAGACGCACGTTACGGCTCGACTGGGCGAGGCCATCTGGATCGCGGACAATCGGATGCCCGATGATCTCGATACCCGTATCGAGATCTGATGCCATCTGCGCGATGATCGCCAACTGCTGAAAGTCCTTCTGGCCGAAGATCGCAACGTTGGGGCGAACTGCTCCAAACAGCTTTGCGACCACGGTGGCGACTCCCTCGAAGTGGCCAGGCCGCATCGGCCCTTCCATGAGGTCGGCAAGGGCACCTGGGACAACGCGGGTCTGGTAGCGGTCGGGGTACATGGCTGCTGCGGTGGGCGCGTAGACAACCGCAACGCCGGCCTGTTGACACGCTGCTACATCGTCGTCGATCGG
Source organism: Ilumatobacter sp. (assembly GCA_047610085.1). Classification (GTDB taxonomy): domain Bacteria; phylum Actinomycetota; class Acidimicrobiia; order Acidimicrobiales; family Ilumatobacteraceae; genus Ilumatobacter_A. The sequence continues at coordinate 28,208 of JBLFZD010000001.1, forward strand.
CCGCGGGTAGCTGTTGAAGTCGGCATCCTCGTTGAACTGAAGTGGGTTGACAAAAATCGAGACCACGACATCGCTGCAACGTTCGGCTGCGTTACCAACGAGCGCGAGGTGGCCGGTGTGGAGCGCTCCCATTGTTGGAACAAAGCCGATCGTGCGGCCGCCTCGGTGCTGCTGAGCCGACCAGGCACGCATCTCCGAGGGTGTCGTGATCGTGAGCATCAAAGGAGGCTATTCGGGCACACATCTCGCCACGCAGGAACGTCGCCGATGGTGCAGGCTGAGATGACGGCGTGTGTACACGCCGCAGCGAAGACGTCAGCGGAGACACGCAGCAGAGCATTGAGGACCTCAAGGCGATGCGGGCTCTCCGTTGCGTCGTAGCCAGGTACGTCGGCGTCGCCGGTTGCAAGCGCAAATACCGTGTCGCCGTCGGTCATCGAGTGCGCTGGTCGGATCGCTCGGGCCAGGCCGTCGTGAGCGGTGGCGGCAAGTTTTGAGCATTCGGACTTGGTGAGCCGCGCAGAGACAGCAACCACTCCAATGGTCGTGTTGAGGCTGGTTTCGGCTTGACCAGTAAAGGAGCTGAGTAGCGCCGCTCGCTCGGCGCTGCTCGGTCGCTTGATCCCAAGCCCCGATGGTTCCCACGGGATCCCAGACACGGGGTCGATCGCCGATCCATTCGCGTTGACCACGGCGAGCGCGCCGACGATGTACTCGAAGTCGCCGACCCGAACTGGCTGGCTCGCAGTGCCAACGCCCCCCTGCAGGCCCCCGGCCCGAGCTCCGGTGCCCGCCCCAACCGCGCCCCAGCCCGGAGTCGGTCGTCGAGCGAGTGCCCGCCGAGCAGCTCGGTATCCGAAGGTGCGGTCTGGACGGTTGGTGAAGCTGCCGCCCCGGCCGAGGTCGAAGATCACGGCGCCCGGCACGACCGGCACCACGTGTTCGGCGATTGGAAAGCCCAGACCGGCTTCCTCGAGCACTTCGACGACGCCATCTGCTGCAGCGAGCCCGTACGCACTGCCACCAGTGAGGGTGACCGCGTGAATGGTCTGGATGAGGTTCTCGGGGTGGAGTGCGTCGGTTTCACGAGTGCCCGGGCCTCCGCCACGAACGTTGACACCGGGAGTTGCCCCGCCTGGTGCGGCCACCACCGTCGTGCCGGTTTGCCAGCCGCGGCCGACCCGTTGATGATGCCCGACGCCGATACCGGGCACGTCGACGATTGATCCAAGAGGTGTCTTCACGATGATGTCACTTCCACAGTTCGCGCAGTTCGGACTCAGGGTCATCGACGACCCGTGGATCGGGGCCGATGATCTGCGTGGAACGAGTCGGGACTTCGAACGTCGGCCACGGCGCCTCGCCGGTGCGGGCGAATGCAATCAGTGCGTCGCACAACTGGTCGGCCACCGCGGGAAGCCCCGGGCCCGTGCCAACGAAGAGGTCTGCACCGGTTGCCCCGAGGTTGTGGAACACAAAGGGAAGGTCGAGGGCGTGGCAGCTCCCGAACAGACCGTTGAACGCCGTGGATTCCTGATGGAACTCGTAGACCCACGTGTTGTTGTCAGCGGCAAATCGTTGCTCGGCAATCCGCTGGGCTGGACGTCGGAAGACCTCGTCGGTCTGCATGGCCGAGACCAGTTGGCTGTGGCTCGATTCAGGACGATGACGAGCGTAGGCGTCGGCAGCGTTGGCACCATTGATAAATCGGCGGGAGAATTCGCGCTCGACAACGGTGTCGTTCCACTCGGATCGGGTCGGGTCGAACGCGGTGAAGAGCAGCATCTCGTCACGGTTGGTGCCGATGACGACGGCGCGAGAATCGGTCGCGACGTGACCGAGGATCGGTTCCGGGACGGCCTCGGTTCCGTCGGTCGGAGCGAAGTTCTTGAGTCCGGCCATTTCTGGCATCTTCGATTGAGCATCGAGGAGCACATCGAGGGAGACATCGTTCATGCCGCGGGCGTCGGTCCCGACCAGGTCGAGGAACACCTGTTCAAGTTCGGCCCCCTGTTCGCTGTTGCGGAGCTGAAGGATCGATGGGCTGAGGGCCCAAACCCGATGAAACAGGTTGTCCGCAATTGGTGCGGCCATCAGCGAGAGCACGGCTGAGCCGCCCGCAGACTCGCCGAAGATCGTGACGTTGGACGGATCACCGCCGAAGCTGGCGATGTTGCGTTGGACCCATCGAAGCGCCGATATTTGGTCGAGTGTTCCGAGGTTGCGGTCGCCCAGGAATCCGAGCGCACCGAGTCGATAGTTGATGGTGACCACGACGATGTTGCCCCGTTCAGCAAGCGCTCGCCCGTCGTACCAGGCCATGGAGCCGCTACCGGTCACATAGGCGCCGCCGTGAATGAACAACACAACGGGCCGCTTGCTGTCGTCGCAAGCGGGGGTGGTGACATTGAGAAAGTGGCAATCCTCCGAGCTGGCCGATTTGTCCGATCCAAGCAGTCGTTCGAGTGCCCCGCCGACCTGCGGGGCCTGAGCGCCAAACGTCGAGGCATCGAACCCAGGATCCCAACGATCGACGTCGATGGGCGCTTGCATCCGTCCTGCTCGGGCATAACGGACGCCCCGAAATTGGGTACTCGTGCCGTTATCGATTCCTGCGATGTTGATCACCGACCTGAACCTAGGTCGTCGGGCCTCGGCGCGCCGCGGTCAGGAGGCGACCGGTGCCTTCTCGGCAGCGGCGCAGGTCGCGGTCAGCCACTCGACACGCTCGCGCATGACGTCGAGGCCAGGCTGCGCAGGGCAATCGGACAAGCTCGAACGCGGGCGGTCGAACACCATGTGGCGCGGATCGGACACGTCGTAGGTTGGCCAGGCGTCACGCCCGGGGGAGTCAGGTCGGCCGGTCGCAGCAAACGCAAACCAGCGATCGCCCATCTCACGGACGAGCAGGTGCCCATCCTCAGCGGCGGGGACCAGCGGGAACGTCGTATCGAATACGTACAGGATTTCCGCCGCGTGAAAGGCCCCGGCCGTTTGCGTCTTCGAAGCCGGAACCGCCTGGAAGAAGTAGCGGTACGCAGGGTGGCCTTGGGCACTGTGGCAGCGGGTTGCGTGATCGACGTGCACCCCGAACATGTGGTCACCGGCGTGGCGAATGCGGGCATCGAGGTCGTCGTCGGTGAGGCCCGGATATGCAGTCAGGACGCGATCGACATGGTCCGACGTTGGATACGAGCGAGCAAGGGTGCTGCCGACGTCCGCCGGGGCGACCACCGAGCCATCTGCGGGCGGTTCGAACTCGGCGCCGGCGGGGTGCATGAACGGTGCCAAGAGCGAACCCTCATCGCTGTTGTAACCGATCATTAGTGGTACCGGTGCCTGTGTGCCGTTGGTGAACGCACTCATCGGCGTCGTGGGGAGCACGTTGCGATCGACAACGGGGTAGAAGTAGCGCCCGATCTCCGGATGGGTTCGGTACAGCTCGTAAATCTTGTCGGCGTCCATCGCCCGAAGCCGCTCGAGCTGTCCGTCGCCGGGGCCCGCGACGAGGTCGCCGAACCGGGCACCAGCTACGACCGCTGGGTCGAAGTCGAGGACCGGTTGGTCGAGGTGGAGCCACCGGCCGCTATCGCTCGGGCTCTGTGCGATCGCCTGGTGAAACAGCCCGCGTGCGCTGGGCGCGGTCATCAGATTGAGGACCGCTTCTCCGCCAGCCGATTCGCCGAAGATCGTGACGTTGTCGGGGTTGCCACCAAAGGCCGAGATGTTGTCTCGGACCCATTCGAGGGCGGCGATCTGATCGAGGAGGCCGTAGTTGCCCGACACGCCGTTGGGGGACTCGGCAGAGAGCTCCGGGTGGGCCAGGAAGCCGAACAAGCCGAGACGGTAGTTGATGGTGACCAGGACGCACCCTCGCTCCGGAAGCGCATCGCTCTGGTACATCGGCTCGGCGCCGCTGCCGTCGGTGTGGTCACCGCCGTGGATCCAGACCATCACCGGCAAGTCTTGGGCATGACGAGGGGTGCGGATGTTGAGCGTGAGGCAGTCTTCGCTTTCCTTGGTGGGGGCCATTTTGATCGCTGTGCTGAGTGCCCGACGGCGTGCGGCTCCGAGCCCCAACCCCTTGACGAGCCCGTTGAAGAACTCCTCGAACCCGGCTGCGCGTTGATGAGCCGAGGGCGCGAACTTGGTGCAGTCGAGTTCTCCCGACCAGGATTCGGCCGGCGATGGGGGCTGCCAACGGCGTTCGCCCACGGGTGGGGCTGCGTACGGCACGCCTCGGTAGTACTCGATGCGTCCGGAGGAGGAGAGCTTGCCTTTCACGGTTCCCGGATGGGTCTCGATGGTGACGGAGCGTTTTCGCAATCGGGCCATACGGACAGTCTCACCCATTCGAACGATCGGCTGCGACACGACGAGACGAACACCTTGTGAGGCGAGCGGAATCGGTGAGAACCTACTCCGACGCAGAATCCCGTAGGTTTGCTGCGTGCTTGAGCGAGATCCTGTCGCCGTCTCGCCGTTCCGGCGCCTGATGACCGGAGTTAAGCGTGCCTCCGGGGAGGGCGTGCACCGGGCCTGGGACCTCGCCGTGGAACTCGGAGCGATTGGGCCCGACACTCGCCGTGGTCGACGCTTTGGGTTCATGGGCGTGAATAGTGTGATCTGTTTTCCACCGAACACGCTGTTCAACGAACAGTTCATCCATATCGGTGCGGGCACCATGTTCGGGCCACAGGCCACGCTGTCCGCCGGGATGGTCCCGGGGCAAGACATGATCACGAATCCCGTGGTGTCGGTCGGCGATCGATGCCTTTTTGGAAAGGGAACCGGGATCGTTGGCCATCTGAGAATTGAAGTTGGCGACGATGTGTGGACCGGTCACCACGTCTACATCACCGACCAGAACCATGGGTACGACGATCTTGATCTCCCGATCTCCAAACAGGTGATGCCCGAGCGCCCAGTAAAAATCGGCAGCGGGTCCTGGCTCGGCCACGGAACCGTCGTACTACCAGGCGCTCAGATCGGTCGACACGTGGTGGTCGGCGCGAACAGCGTCGTGACGGGAACACTGCCCGACAATTGCATCGCAGCGGGTGTCCCCGCACGCGTGATCAAACAGTTGTGATCATCGTTAGTTGAGTACGCCGCGGCGAGGAGGTGCACAGCTCGGCATCTCGTTGTCGCCGGCGAACGACTCAAGGCGCTCGGTGATCGGGATCCCCTCGACCGGGGTCTCGGTGTACGGAACGTTCTGACCGTCGCGGAGGCGGTCCGCGTAGTCGTAGCGATCCTGAAGAAGCGTTCGGTAGTCCGTTATCCAGTCGGGAACGATTGCCTGACCCTTTGCATCGGCCGGCTCGACGGAGATCAAGTCGTCAAGCATGTCCGACATCATGTCGGTCGACTGAACGACGAGGTCAGCTCGTGCAGTGAGGTCGCCCGTTGCTTGCAGGTTGAGCCGGCGAACCGACATCTTCACGGGTTCGCAGATTGCTTCGGCCCGCGCAGCCCAGGAGCGGTCTTCGATTTTGTTAACCGAGGTCTTGTCGATGAGGAAAAGCGCCCAGAACCAGAAGGAGGCAAACGCCAACGCCCCGACGACGAACAGGACGCGCAGCGGCGTGAAAACGCGAGTGTTCGGCTCAAGTCCGTAGTCCCCATCGGTGAGTCCTCGGCCCGCCTTTGCGTTGGAGATCGTGTCGGCGTCGTCAGGTGTCACCACAATCACTGACGATATGTGCGCTGCACGCTGGTAGAAACGCGGCGTGGGGAGTCGTGACATATCACCAGAGTCGCGCCTGCGCAAGAACGGGCGACTGATTTGGTCGATGCTCTCATTGCATCCCAAGTCGTTTGGGTTGTCGTTTGCGGGAGCGGGGGTGTTTGCACTCGCCACCGTTGCGTCGAGTTTCGCGATTCGTTGGGTGATCGACAACGTGATCCTGCCACGGTTCGATGAGGGCGAGGTTGGCGTCGGCGCTGTGGTGACCGGTGTGGTGATGATCATCGGTATCGGTGTGGTGCGTGCCGTCGGCGTCGTTTTCCGTCGGGCCTTCGCCTCAGCGGGTATGTGGCAAGTGGCCGAGACCTACACGAATCAAGTTGTCGACCGCCTGGTACGTCAGCCCGTCAGCTGGCATCGCCAACACGCCGATGGTGACCTGGTCGCTCGCGCCGGTGTCGACACCGAGACGACGGTGAGCGTCATCGCTCCCATTCCCTTCGCGTCCAGCACGGTTGTGATGATCGTGGTGTCGACGATCTGGCTCTTCATCACCGACGTGCCACTTGGCATCGTCGCCATCATTGTCTTTCCCTTAGTGGTCGTAACGAACGTGGTGTACGAGCGCTCGGTCTCCTCTCACTACACGCGAGCACAGGAACAGCTGGGCGTCTTCTCTGCCGCTGTTCACGAGAGCTTCGAGGGCGTCCAGTTGGTGAAGGCATACGGGGCGCAAGCGCGCGAGACCACGCGTCTGGCGGTTCTCGCCGACGATGTTCGTAGCTCACGCGTTGAAGCAATCGGCCGACGCAGTTGGTTCGATGCACTGACCGACATGATTCCCGCACTCGCGAACATCGCTTTGGTGCTGCTTGGGGCAATCCGAGTGAACTCGGGCGACGTCACGGTCGGCGAATTTTCCAGCGTGATCTTCTTGTTCACCCTGCTGGTTTTGCCGCTCCGCCTTATTGGTTACGCACTCTCAGAGCTTCCTCGCTCGATGGCGGCCTGGGTGCGGATCCAGGCAGTGGTGACCGAGCCGGTTTTGCCCGATCCGCTCGACTCGGTGGGGCGCCCCGAAGCAGGTCTTGGGGTTGTGCTCGATGGCGTCGGGTTCACCCATACTGGGTCGGCCGCTCCGGTGCTGAGCGACGTCAACTTGCGTCTCGCGCACCGCACCATCACCGCGCTTGTTGGCCCCACTGGGTCGGGTAAGTCGACGTTGGCCGACCTGATGCTCGGGCTCACTACGCCCACGACCGGCACCGTGGCGCTGGCCACCGGTGCACGTTCGATCGTGTTGCAAGAGGCATTCCTCGTCGCTGGAACGGTGCGCGAGAACATTTCCTTTGGCGGAACGCCCACCGACGACGAAATTTGGAATGCACTGCACTTGGCAGCCGGCGACGAGTTCGTCCGGGCGCTGCCGGACCAACTCGACACCGTCGTTGGGGAGCGAGGGGTCAGCTTGAGTGGTGGTCAGCGTCAGCGTGTTGCACTCGCTCGTGCGCTCGTGCGAACACCGACGATCCTGGTGCTTGACGACACGACGTCGGCGCTGGACCCATCGACCGAAGCGATTATCCTCGAACGACTCCGCTCGGCGCTCGATGCCACCGTGGTATTGATTGCCTCGCGCCCGTCCACGATCGCGCTGGCCGACGATGTGGTCTTCATGGCGAGTGGCAAAGTCGCGGCTCATGGAACCCATGAACACCTGCTCCGGACCGAAGCTGGCTACCGCGAGATCGTCGAAGCGTTCGAGTCGGATCGGGCCGGGTTTTGATGGCAGTTGGGTTCAGCTCCAGTGTCGACACCGACGAGACGGTGATCTCCACGATTCGGCGCGGCCTGCACGAAGCACCCGTGCTGCGCAACGGGCTGCGGCTCACCTTTTTGCTCGCCGCGATTGGGTCCGGCGGCCGTGTCGTCGTACCGATCCTGATTCAACAGGCGATTGACAACGGCATTGGCAGTGACGGCGACTTGACGGTTGAAGGCTCGGTTGATGTGGCCTTCGTCGCACGGCTTGCGGTCATCGGGCTTGTGGCGGTTCTGATCGCAGGCATCGCATTCCGTCAGGCATCGGTCCGCCTTGGCGAACGCAGCGAGCGGGCGCTCTACGACCTACGTGAACGCCTCATTGGACACATCCACGCGTTGAGCCTCGCCGACCACAGCGAAGAGCGACGTGGTGGGCTCGTTGCTCGGGTCACCTCCGACATTGAAACACTCGCCCAGTTTTTCCAATGGGGAGGCATGGCCTGGATGCGCAACTCGGCACTCATGATCATCGTGTCAGGAGTGATGGTGGCGTACGACCCGCTGTTGGCAGGGGTCTCGTTCGTTGTCGCCTTCCCGCTTGCGTTCGTGCTCCGGGCCGTTCAAAAACGCTTGGTGGTTGCGCACGGCGAAGCACGAGAACGCAATGGTGAAATGCTCGGCGCAGTTGCCGAGGTCGTGTCTGGGGCAACGACCATTCGCGCCTACGAGGCCGGTGAGCACATGGGTGGGATTGTGCGTGAGGCAACGCACCGCAAGGCCCGTCAGCAGATTCGGGCAGCGTGGATCGGTGCCTTCCTGTTCCCATCAGGAGAAGTCTTCTCGGTGTTCACCGTCTCGGCGGTGATCGTGGTTGGCGTTGTGCGAGGCCCCGGTGGGGGATTGACCGCCGGCGCGATCGTGGGCTTCATCTTCTTGACGTATCGTTTCCTCGAACCCATTGCCGAGTTCACCGAGATCATCGATCAGACCCAGACCGCGGTTGCCGGATTGCGGCGAGTGTTATCGGTACTCGACATGCCAATCGGGCCGCCGGCGGCTTCCAATCCGGTCGAGCTGCCTGCGGGTGCTCTAGAGATTGTTGTTGACCATCTCACGTTCAGTTATCCAAACACCAACATTGATGTGCTGCGTGACATCGATGTCGTGATTCCTGCCGGTCAACAGGTTGCCATGGTTGGATCAACGGGGTCTGGCAAGACCACGTTGGGCCGATTGATGGCTCGATTCACCGATCCGAATGAGGGCGCGATCTCCGTAGGAGGCGTCGACCTTCGAGATGTCGACCCTGCGCATCTTCGTGACCGTCTCATCGTCGTGTCGCAGGAACCGTTTCTCTTCAACGCATCGATTGCGGCCAACATCGGCTTCGCCCGGCCGGACAAAACCCCGGCCGAAATCGCCGCGGTGATCGCCGACCTCGGAGCCACCGAATGGATCGATGCGCTCGCGGGCGGGTTGGAAACCAAGGTCGGTGAACGCGGCGAATCCTTGTCGGCCGGTGAGCGCCAGCTCATTGCCTTGATTCGAGCCGGGCTCGCTGACCCGGACGTGCTGATCCTCGATGAGGCCACCTCATCGGTGGACGCGCTCACCGAGGTCCGGATTGCTCGAGCCCTTGAGCGCTTGTCCTCGGGCCGAACAACGATCGCGATTGCCCACCGATTGTCTACCGCTGCTCGTTCGGACCGTGTGCTCGTGCTCGCTGACGGAGTCCTCGTTGAAGACGGTCACCATGATGAGCTCGTCGCTGCAAACGGGACCTACCGGTCGTTGTACGACGACTGGGTGTCGGCCACAACGGTGTAATCGTCGCTGGATGGCAACCCGGCCTGGCGGATCAGTTGCCGGAATCGAGATCGATGCCGAAGGGGCGAGGGCCCTTGACGTCCGACACGGTGCATTCGAGTTCCTGCATCCGCAGGTCCTCGGTGACGACAAACTCCGCCGTGCCTCCTGGCGGGATGTCGTGGACGGTGGTCGTGGCGCTGCGTCGGTTGTCGAAGCTGACCTCGATGGTGTACGAACGTTCGTCGTTTTCGAGATTCGAGATGGTCCCCACCGCTTGGGTTTTCCCGTCCGCCACGGTGCAATCGGTGACCGTTGCGGTGTAGTTGCCCGGCTTTTCGAATCGCTCCACCGCTTGCAGAAGGCTCACGGACAACCAGATTCCCCCAACGGCGAAGAGGATGCCGACGAGCCCGGTCACGATCCCGACGGTCGATCCGCTCGCAGCGTTTGGATACTTGCGGCGTTTGAAACCCAGAGCGATCGCTGCGATTGCGAGGCCGAGGCCGACGAAGCAGATAAGCGGGATCCACGCAATTGTCATCGACACGATGCCGAGCACCATCGGAACGACGCCGGAAGGGCCTGGGGCGATGCTGTCACCGGCGCCCAGCGGCTCCACTGCCCGAATTCCAGCGGTCGACACATCGCCGGTCCAGGTCTGGCCGTTGTAGTAACGCAAATCGTGTGACCCGTCAGGATCCGGGTACCAGCCCGATGCCCCGTTCGGCACCGGCGACGTCCCGTCGTTGGTCGATCCATTTGGCACAGCGCCAACATAGTGTGACGCCGTGGAAATCGTCTTCATTCGTCACGGCCAGCCTGAGTGGACCAAGGACGGTCTCAATGTTGAGAACCCGCCGCTCACCGATCTGGGGCATTGTCAGGCAGAGGCCATGGCCAACGCGCTCGCTTCTGAGGACTTCGATGAGGTCTTTTGTTCGCCACTGGTGCGCGCGCGCCAGACCGCAGCGCCACTGTTCGAAGCGCTGGGCCGCCCGGAACAGATCGCACCGTGGCTTAAGGAGATCGGCGATCCGGCCTGGCACGGCACCCCCGCCGAGAAGGCTCAGGCGGCGTACCGTGAATTTGCTGAGCGCCCGGTAGATCAACGCTGGGAGGGTTTGGAGGGCGGCGAGTCGGTTCGCGACTTCACTGCTCGGATCCGATCTGGAGGTGCGGAATTCTGGTCCGAGCGCGGCATGGTGCGAACTCCCATGGATCTGCCGGTTTGGAAGGTCGCCAAACCGGGGACCCGAATTGCGCTGGTTGCTCACGTGGGCACCAACTCTGTGGCGATTGGTCACCTCCTCGGTCTGGAACCCACCCCATGGGAATGGGAACGCTTCGTCCTCGGCCATGCGTCGATCAGTCGAGTCGAGGCACTTCCGGTGCATGATGGACACATGTTCAGCCTGTCCAAGCTGAGTGATGTCGAGCACATCGACGCCGAGAACCGAACGCGCTGAGAATTCCCGGTCCGCCGGCAATTACGGTCAGAACATGACCGACACCAGCAATCAAACCGAGATCGATCCAGATCGACTGAAGATGTTCTCGTTTGGCGTCTTTAGCCAACTGAGCGGCGCGGTGACGGCCGGCATGATTCACCTGGGCGATCGTCTTGGCCTGTTCCAGGCGTTAGCGGGGCTCGGGGAGCCGTCTACAACTCAGGCGCTTGCCGATTCGGTCAGCCTCGATGAGCGGTGGGTGCGTGAATGGGCCCACAATCAGGCAGCGGCAAAGATCATCGATGTCGACGCCTCGGTGTCACCCGAGCTGTTCTCGCTGTCGCCCGAAGCCGTCGCGGTGCTCGCCTCTCCGGACCATGTTGCGTTTGGTATGGGAATGTTCCACCGGTTCCCGCAGACAATGGGGGCACTCGAGAAGATGCCCGAGAGCTTCCAGACCGGACTTGGCCACGACTACGACAGTCACGGGTGTGAAGGAGCGATTGGCATCGAGAAGAGCTTCGAGCCGTGGATGCGGCATCACTTGATCGACACGGTGGTGCCAGCCCTCGACGGGATGGTCGAAAAACTCGATGCGGGAGCCACGGTGATCGATATTGGGTGCGGGGCCGGAGGAGCGGTATTAATGATGGCGACGCGCTTTCCGAACTCGACCTTCGTTGGCTACGACATTTCCGAACGAGCGCTCGAGCGTGCCAACGAACGACTTGCCGAGAGTGATCTCAGTAACGCGCGATTCGTTGACCCGCGTAACGAAGCGATGCCAAACGACGGGTCGTGTGATCTCGTCACCACGTTTGACTGCATCCACGACATGACCCAGCCGCAGGAGATGATGGAGTCGATCCGTTCCGCTGTCGCCAACGATGGCACATGGCTCCTCGTCGACATCAAGGGCCGTGACAGCTTTGCGGAGAACGTCGAGAAGAACCCGATGGCCTCCCTGATGTACGGCATCAGCGTGCTGTCGTGCATGAGTTCGGCGTTGTCATCGCCTGGCGGTGCCGGCCTCGGGACACTTGGCCTCCCCGCATCGAAGGCCAAGTCGATGTCCTCAGCGGCAGGGTTCTCGCAGTTCGCTCCGCTCGATATCGATCACAGTGTCAACAGCTTCTACGAGATTCGCGTCTGAGCGTTGAGGTACGGTCAAATCATGAGTAACACCTGCACGCTCGACGACGTCAAGGCATTTGCCACTCAACTCAGCCCGTGGGCGCACCTCGCCACGGTCGGTGCTGATGGAGAACCAGACGTGGTTCCCGTGCATCCCTGCTGGGATGGCGAAACACTGTGGACCATGGTGGGCGTCGACTCGGTGAAGGCCCGAAATGTGGCCGACAACAATAAGGTCGCCTTTCATTGGCAGGTCACAGAGAATGGTGATGGCGTCGAAGTGTGGGGGACCGGTGAAGTCTTCATCGACATCGAAACCAAACAGCGCATGTGGACCGACGTCTTCGACTACGACCTCAGCGCATTTGCTCCGGGTGGACCCGATAACTCCCCGGATACGGCGTTTCTCGCTGTCGCGGTCAACCGCGCACTGGTTCTCAAGCAATATGGAGTGGGCGGGACCCAGCGTTGGAACGCCTGACGCAACTCAGCCGCTCGATTGCGGGGACAACAGCGATCATCACGGGAGCCGCGAGTGGCATGGGACGCGCCACGGCACATTTGTTCGCCGACGAAGGGTCACGGGTTGTCATCGCTGACCTGGTGGATGAACGCGTTGCCGTGGTTGTCGATGAGATCCGAGCGGTGCATGGCGAGCAGTCCGCACTGGGCATGGTGACCGATGTGTCGGACCCGGACGCTCTGGCCAGCCTCGTCGAGGCAACCGTTGCATGGACGGGGCAACTCGACATCGTGGTCAACAACGCGGGCGTCTCGCTTATCAGCTCTGTCTTCCAAGGCGACGATGAGTTCGAATCGAGCTGGGCACGCACCGTTGACGTGAACCTCACGGCGCATGCCCGACTTGTTCGACTGGCGCTCCCGTACCTCTTGGAGTCCGCTGCCGGGCGAATTGTGAACATCGCATCGACCGAGGCATTGGTGAGTACCGCGGGCTTGGCCGCCTATGCCGCGACCAAAGCGGGTGTGATTGGTTTGACGCAATCGATGGCCGTCGAACTGGGTCGCCATGGGATCACCGTGAACTGCATCTGCCCGGGTCCGATCGTGACGGGCATGACCGAGGGCATCGATGTTGAATCAAAAGAGAAGTACGCCAGGCGACGGGTGCCACTGCGCCGCTACGGGCAGCCCGAAGAGGTCGCCCAGATGACTCTGAACCTCTGCTTGCCGTCATCGAGCTTCGTGAACGGCGCCCATATCCCCGTTGACGGCGGCATGTCCATCCGCCACACCTGACTGAGGAGGTGGGGTGGGCGGGACCACCTTCTGCTGATTTGCTCTACTTCGGCGTGAAACCATCGAAGAGGCCGCTGAGGCCCGATGGATCGTGGCGGCCGATGACGAACTGCTCAAGAATTCCCAGCCCTTCGTGCGTCCCAACCGCTCCAGAGGTCGTGGCCTTCACGATGGTCTGGACGTGGACGTGCTGCGGAGCGCTGAGGTCGGCGACCGGGAGGTCCCACCTGTCCCCACCGACCTCGAGTTCACCCTTCCACACGCCGTGGCTCCACTCGGGGTGGGTGTAGCCGATGCCGAGCATGTGGAAATCGAAGAGCGGGTCAAGCGTGATGGTTGACACCTCGCCAGACCACGGGATCATGTCGATCTCGAATGAGGCCGCCGATCGTGTGCCGGGGCGCCACTCTACGCGATAGTCAACGGCTCGCATTGCCTCGGCCGCTTCGGGCTCATCGTTGCCGGCAGGCACGAGGGAGACGAAGCCCGATTCATGCCATCGGCGACCATCGAAGTGCTCGTTGATGTCGAAGTGGGTGGAGAAGCCTTCAAAGTTGATCGGGGCCCACAACCAGTAAAACTGCGGGTCCGCCACCGGTGCCCCGGTGGAACCGCGTTCGCCAACGGTGCGCACACCCCACGAGCGGTCGCGGGTGCCGAGCGTTTCGTCAGGGGCAAGGTCGGTGAGTTCGCCATCGATCTCGATCCACCCTTCCCATCCCCCGAACTGCGTCATGCGGGTCGAGTCCATGACGACGCGCTGGCCGACCTGGTGGAAGAAGTGAGGCTCTTCAATCGCTGCTGAGCGACGAACAAATGTCAGGTCACATCGGATCCCATGCTCGGGTGCCTCGACGGTGATCCGTAGCGTCGAGAGCGGCTCGATCACCTCGACTTCGATCGGGCCAACCTTGTTTGCTTCGGCCCGGTCGGTGGGTGCTCGGCGCGATGCGTGCACGTTGATTTGGCGAGCGTCGGCGGTGCCACCGTCGACGACGACGCTGAACGACGCATCAGCGACGTGGCGATTGGGATAGAGGCCCATCGCCGCGGCGAAAAACACGCGCGTATCGCGGGTGTAGCCGTTAAAGAAGTAACGATCGTAGTGATTCAGATCACTCGAGCCGGTTTGAGCCACCGGGTGTGACGTCTGATGGATCGGAAAGTCGTCGAACGAGCTCAGCACTCCACTGACGGTAGTCGTACCATAGGTAACGATGACGCTTAAGCGGTACAGAGAGCTCGCCATCGTGACCACCGTCGGCATTTGTGTACTCGTTGTCGCAGGCGGTGCGGTCCGACTCACCGGTTCAGGCCTTGGTTGCGATGACTGGCCGAACTGCAACGATCAACGCTTCATCGACGTGACGAGTGGACACACGGCGATTGAGCAGTTGAATCGCCTCCTCAGTGGGCTGATCGGCCTGCCGACTCTGCTCTTGGCAATCGTTTCATTTCGCGCCGCCAAACGCGGTAGTGGCCTCAGGTGGCCCGCTCTCGGAGTACTGGTTTCGGTGGTCGCCAACGCTGTTGTTGGAGGGATTGCGGTGATTGTCGACCTCCATCCGGCCATGATCATGTCGCACTTCTTGCTCGCGATGGTTTCGATCGCCTTCGGACTGATTGCGATTCGGGCGGGCAGTGGGGTCCCGATTTCGTGGCGTCTACTCGATGGGCAGAATCGCTTGCATCAACTCGTGGGCGCACTCATGATACTCATGATCGCAGCCCTGGTCACCGGTACGGTCGTGACCGGTGCTGGCCCTCACGCTGGCGACGAGGAGGCTCGTCGGTTCGGCTTCGATATCGGGAGCGTTGCTCGCTTCCACAGCGTGACGGTGATCGCGTCTATCGCCACAGCGATACTGATCGCACTGATCATTCGGCGAGGAACGGAATTCGCTCCGCTGCAGTCAGCGTTGTCCTCGTGGTTCTTCGTCGGGCTCGTCCAGGGCGGTATCGGCTACACGCAGTACTTCAACGGCGTTCCCGAACTGCTCGTCGGAGTGCATATTGCGGGCGCCACGTTGCTGTGGTTCCTCACCCTTCGGCTCGGAATTGCCATGCTTGACCTGGCCGGTTCGGGCGGAACCTCTTCCCGAAATGCGATTGATGCAGAGAGTTTTGCTACTTAACCCGTGCGTTAGGTCTAGAGTACCGGCCCGTGTCACCAACGTCGATGAGACCTACCGGGCAGCCCATGTGGTTTCGCCTCTTAATCGGAGCCCTGGTCGCTCTCATTGGAGTATCGGCCTTGGCCGCTCCAGCGTCTGCCCAGGACGATACTGACCCTGCTGAGGGTGCGACCGAATCGATCGGCGGCACGCTGAAGGGCAGGGACGAAACCGGTTCGAGGTTTCCGGTCGAAGGTGTCACGCTCATCGTTCGCGACGCAGACGGTACCGAGGTCGGTGCTGCCGTTAGCGACGCCGCAGGTATGTGGCGTATTCCGCTGCCGAGCTCTGGCCTATATGACGTAGAACTCGAGGTCGCCACGCTGCCGGAAGGCTTGGAACTCCGCAATCCCGACAACAACCCGTTGACGGCCATCGAGGTGCAGACCAACACCGACAAGAACACCTTGTTTCCGTTCGGTGAGCGTGTGTTCTCCGACGACAACACGGTGAAGTGGATCCAGCTCCTTGTCGACGGCATCAAGCTTGGTTTGATCATTGCGATGTGCTCGATCGGGCTCTCGCTGATCTTTGGCACCACCGGCCTGACGAACTTCGCCCATGGCGAGTCGGTGACCTTTGGCGCCATGATGGCCTTCATGTTCCACATGGTCTACGGGGCTGCGGCGGACTTCGCGTTCTTCGGATTGTTCAACATCTGGAGCAACGGCCGATTGTTCGGCATACCCGGCACCAACTCGCTGATCTTCGCGGGTTTCGTCGCAGTCATACTTTCCGGTATTGCGGGTTGGCTGTTCAACGAATTCGTCTGGAAGCGTCTCCGTAACCGTGGCGCCAGTCTCATCAGCGCACTTGTTGTGTCGATCGGTTTGTCGATCTTCTTCCGCTACGTGTTCCTGTTCCAGTTTGCAGGGCGTGCCCGCTTCTACCGTGACTTCCAGGTCCAGTCGACGATCAGCTTTCGGTGGTTCTCGATTGCGCCGAAGGACCTGTTCATTATCTTCTTCTCGATCTTCATCCTCACCTGTGTGGGGCTCGCCTTGCAGAAGACTCGGGCCGGCAAAGCCATGCGAGCTGTTGCCGACAACCGTGACCTCGCTGAGTCATCGGGGATCGATGTCGAATCGGTCATCAAGTGGGTGTGGATCACCGGCTCTGCGCTCGCCGGACTTGGCGGTGTGCTGTTCGGCTCGACCGAGAACGTCAACTGGGAGATGGGCTTCCGCCTTCTGTTGCTGATGTTCGCCGGCGTCACGCTCGGTGGCTTGGGCACGGCGTACGGAGCGCTGTTTGGCAGCCTGCTTGTGGGGATCTTCATCCAGCTCATCACCTGGCCGGAATGGTTCCCGAGCGACATGAAGAATGTGGGTGCGCTCGGCGCACTCGTACTCATCTTGCTCATACGGCCTCAAGGGCTTCTCGGCCGGTCCGAGCGGATTGGATAAGGAGACATCATGGATTGGGTAGCAATCATCGAGTCCACGTTCCGTGGCCTCTTAGGTGAACAGTTCATCTACTTCGGGTTGGCTGCGATCGGCCTCAACCTGCACTTCGGTTATACCGGTCTTCTGAACTTCGGTCAGGCGGCGTTTATGGCGGCGGGTGCCTATGGCCTTGCGATTATCGTCACCACCTTCGCGCCGAGGATCAACGACGACAAGGGCATCTTTCAGCTGAACTTGTCGGACGGCTGGATGTTTATCGTTGGCATGTTCTTCGGGGTGATCGTTGTCCCCCTTGTGTTGGCGTTACTGATGGGCATTCCGACCCTGCGCCTGCGCGCCGACTACCTGGCGATCGTCACGATCGCCGTTGCGGAGATCATTCGAATCTTCATGCGGTCACCTCGTTGGGACTGGCTGACCGGTTCCTCCGATGGTCTGACGGGGTTCTCGAGCGTGTTCTACGACTTGAGCCCATTCGACAGAAGTGAGCGATACCTCTTCAATCTGTTCTCCGGCAACCAGATGTTCCTGGTGCTTGTTGGCTGGGTCGTACTTGCTGCCTCGGCCACGCTGTGCTGGTTGATCATACGCAGCCCATGGGGTCGTGTTCTGAAGGCAATTCGGGAAGACGAAGACGCGGCACGGGCACTCGGCAAAAACGCATTCTCCTACAAGATGCAAGCATTGGCGATCGGTGGCATTTTCGGTGCGTTGGGCGGCATGCTGAGGGCAATCGGGTTCTCGAACGCCCAGCCCGACAACTTCATCACTGACGTCACGTTCTTCGTGTGGGTGGCGCTGATCTTGGGTGGTGCCGGCAAGGTCCTCGGCCCGATAGTCGGAGCGTCCCTTTTGTATGGCGTCCTGAACTTTACCGACGTGTTCTTGCGTGAAATCGTTGCGAACGAAGTGGTGTCCGATGAGGTGCTCAGCGGAACCCAGGTTGGTCAGGTCCGGTTCATGCTGATCGGCCTCGGTCTGGCTCTTTTGGCGGCGTTCAGACCACAGGGAATCTTCGGCAACAAGGAAGAGATGGCACTCGATGACCGATGATGACCGTCCAGAGTTTCGTTTCGACGACGAATTAATTCCCGAAGCTGGCCCAAAGGGTGGTCCCGGCCCTGTGGATGCCGTTGATCCCGGAGCGACGCGTTCCATCGATGGTGTTGATTCTGTCGCCGCTCGCGCCGCCTTGGCTGATGTTCCTTGGGAGCCAGGGTCGGCGAAGCCAGATCCGATCTTGGTGGCAGACAACGTCGTTCGCAGATTTGGCGGCCTCACTGCGGTCGACGTCGAACACGTTGAAGTGCAGCGCGGTGTGATCACGGCCTTGATCGGCCCAAATGGTGCGGGTAAAACCACGCTGTTCAACTTGTTGACGAACTTCGACAAGCCCGATTCAGGCACGCGAGTTTTTAATGGCCAGAACATCGACAAGGTGCCGGCGCACAAAATTGCCAACTACGGCATGGTTCGTACGTTCCAGCTCACCAAAGCGCTGTCGAAGATGACCGTGATCGAGAACATGAAGCTCGGAGCCACCGATCAGCGGGGTGAGTCACTTTTCTCGTCGGTCTTCCCGTTCCTGTGGAGTAAACAAGAAAAGGAGATCGAGCAGCGTGCTGACGAGCTCCTCGTCCACTTCAAGATGGACCACATGCGTGATCAGTTCGCTGGCACGCTTTCTGGCGGCCAACGCAAGCTGCTCGAAATGGCTCGTTCGCTGATGGTCGAACCCGAAATGGTGATGCTCGACGAGCCGATGGCTGGCGTGAACCCGGCGTTGACTCAGTCGCTCCTGGGACACGTGACGGGGCTTCGTGATCAGGGTATGACTGTGCTCTTCGTCGAGCACGACATGGATATGGTGCAAGAGATCAGCGACTGGGTCATCGTGATGGCTGAAGGTCGTATTATCGCCGAGGGGCCGCCGGCCACGATCGGTCAAAATCAGGCCGTGGTCGACGCTTACCTGGGCACGAGCCACGACTCCGCCCTCGACCTCGACGCCGACATCTGAGCCGGCAACTGACTGCGAGACGACGTGACTGACGACAACACCGACTACGAGGGCCCGCTCCTCGTTGCTGACAGCCTGACCGCTGGGTACATCCCTGGGGTCAACATCCTGAACGATTGCAGCCTCACCCTTGCGCAGGGTGAACTCGTTGCGATCATTGGACCGAACGGCGCGGGTAAGTCCACGCTTGTGAAGTCGATGTTCGGCCTCGTGAACATTCGTGATGGCCAGGTCCGACTGCGGGGTGAAGACATCACGAACATGAAGGCGCACTCGTTGGTGAGCCGTGGCATTGGTTACGTGCCCCAAAACAACAACGTGTTCCCCGCTTTGTCAGTGATCGAGAACCTCGAGATGGGCTCGTTCCTCAATCCGAAGATCTTCAAGGCCCGCTACGAAGTTGTGGGTGAAATGTTCCCACGACTCGTGGAGCGTGCCACCCAACGGGCCGGAGCACTCTCCGGTGGTGAGCGTCAGATGCTGGCTATGGGCCGAGCATTGATGATGGATCCGTCGGTGCTGTTACTCGATGAGCCGTCGGCTGGGTTGTCGCCGGCGTTGCAAGACGAGGTCTTCATCCGTTGCCACAAGATCAACAAGGCGGGGGTGTCGATCGTGATGGTCGAGCAGAATGCCAGTCGTTGTCTGCAGATTTGTGATCGTGGCTATGTGCTCGATCAAGGTGCAAACGCCTACACCGGCTCAGGCAGCGACCTACTGAAAGATCCGAAGGTGATCGAGCTGTATCTTGGCACCCTCGTCAAAGATCACCAGGAATAACACAGCTGACGCTCCGACTGGTGTGGGTGTTTGTTGCCCGCTCATTAGAGGCCCCTGGCAGCAATGGGGCACCGGAGAGCGCCGTTCGCATGTCAGGCAGGCGACCCTTACCGTTGATGCGGCGCAGAGGTTTGTGTGACTAAGTCGTTGCGGCGTGTCGATCGACATGCGAGCGAACGCTCCACAGGCCGTGATTTCCCGGCCAATAAAGTCCCGTCGACGCATCGGCGACGTCGTGAATTGCGTGTAAGCGATCCCGAGTCTGTGTCCGCTCTGGCCTCCGGTTGACTCGCTGGCCGACAGTCAGGCTTTGGCGAGCTTTGCAACGCTGTCGGTAGGCCTTCCGCCAGCACGAAATGGTGCAGTAAACGCGATGCCGCCTGGATATACGGACGCCTCGCACACGGGGCACCACCAGAGAGCAGAGAATTCTGATCGCGGCGCGTTCGTGGCGTCGAACGAGGATTCGGACTTGAATGCGAGCGACCAAGCAATCTTTGGGACTGTTTGGCTCGGCAGGTTCAAAGGTGATCTCTTGCGCGCCATGAAGGCAGCGGGGTACTTCAGGGTTCGGCGCTGAGCTCTTCAGGCTGGGTTCCAGTCAGATACGCGAGGAGTGACCGGAGAACCGACGTCTGTCCAGGAACCTGACGTGTCAAGAATCGTCTCGTCACGCCCAATTGGACTTGGCATCCTGAATCGTCGTGTTGTGCCGCAGTGAGCTGTGGCGAGGTCAGGACTGTATGGGCAGGTCCGTGGGCGTTGTCGGTCCAATAAGCCACGTGTTGGCCTGATCATTCTGAGCCGAGACGTTTCGGAACAGCGGTTTGTCGTTTGGGTGAGACGATTCGGGATGAGGCTTGACAGAGCCGATCGCTGCTCCCGCCGGCTCGATTCCGGCACCGCGAAACCGGGGCGTCTCCGACCGGATACAAATGCTCTGAAAAGCAGAGCGGCCCGGAGCCGAAGCTCCGGGCCGCTCGTGCGGTATTCAGTTGTTCAGAGTGTTGGTATCAGGTGATCCCGAAGGATCAGACCTCAACCGAACCCTGGACCGCACCGACAGTCTGGATGACGCCGTCGGCATCGAATTCCAGGGTGAGGATCGAAGCCTGAGTCGGCTCGCCCTCATCACGGAACTCAAGCGGGCCGGAGACACCGTCGTAGTCGAAGTCGGTGCCGGCTTCGGCGAATGCGAGGCAATCAACGTAGGTGGTGCACTTCTCGCCACCACGTGTGACGTCGTTGATCTCCGCACCCATGGCGACACCGTCATCGGAACCGGCGACAGTTGCCGCAAGCGCCATGACGATCATTGCGTCGTACGACTCAGCCGAGTAGGCGAAGTCGATCAGGTCGGGGTCGATTGCCTCGAGGTTCGCACGGAAGTCGGCGAAATCGTTGGCGACGTCAACACCCGGGAGGGTGCCGCGCATGCCAGCGAGGACGGTCGGGTCGTCGAAGGCTGCGGCGAGGGCGTTGCCCATGTTGCCGTCAACGCCGTAGACGGCCTTGGCGTCCGGGCCGATTCCGGCCTCGATGAGACCCGTGAGGATCTTCGAGGTCTCGTCGAATCCGATGATCACGATGGCATCCGAGTCGGCCTCGACGGCGACAGCGACGACGTCGTCGAAGTTCTCAGCCTTCGGGTCGTAGATGTTCTCGACGTCAACGACGCCACCCTGAGCTTCAAACGGGCCCTTGGTGAACTCGAGCAAACCGGTGCCGTAGGCATCGTTGAGCACGAGGAAAGTCGCCGAGGCGTTGCCGTCAGCGATCATGATGTCAGCAAGAGCTGCACCCTGGATGACGTCGGAGGGTGCGGTACGGAAGTACAGACCACTGTCGTCATAATCGGTGAAGGTCGGGGACGTGTTGGCAGGCGAGAAGTGAACCTTGCCAGCCTGAGTGATCTTGTCGATCACAGTGAGTGAAACGCCAGAGCTGGCGGCGCCGATGAATGCATCGACGTCCTCAGCGAGGAGGCGGTCAACTGTGGCGTTAGCCACGTCACCGTTGTCGCCGGAGTCTCCGGGCAGGTACACGATGTCCTGTCCGAGCACTCCGCCAGCGGCATTGATGTCCTGGACAGCCAGGTTCACGCCGGCGATCTCGGGCGGTCCGAGGAAGGCAAGGTTGCCCGTCTCGGGAAGGATTCCACCGATGACGAGCTGTCCTTCGGTGTCGCCAGCGGGAGCAGCCTCTTCGGACTCCTCTTCGACGGCTTCTTCTTCGACCGCTTCTTCTTCTACGGCTTCTTCTTCGACCGCTTCTTCTTCTTCTACGGCTTCTTCTTCAGCCTCTGCCGGAGCAGCTTCTGTTGTCGGGGACTCCTCGACGGGTGTCTCGTCATCGCTGCCACAAGCGGCTGCGGTGAGCGAAAGACCGACGAGCAATGCGCCAACGCGCTTCACACGTGCTTTCTGCATGTTGTTTTCTCCCCCTGTTATCGAGTGGGCGGGATTGCCCACAATTTCCAGGTGACGAAAGTCTACGCATAGATTCGGTCGGGCTACGCGCACTAGGTTGCCTGCGTGTGAAAACTAACGTGCCGGTGACGCTGCTCGAAGGGCTCGCTACGACCCGCGCAATTCGCCGCTACACCACCGATCCGGTGCCTGACGAGGATCTCCGATCGATTCTGTGGCACGCAGGACGAGCACCATCCGGTTCAAATCGCCAGCCCTTTCGGTTTCTTGTGCTGCGCGATGGACCCAACGCCGTGGCGGCAAAATCATTGCTGGGCGAGGCCTTCCGTAGCGGCTGGAACACGAAATGTGAGAACGACGGCTACCGCCCGAGCCGGTTTGCCGATTCGATGCAGCACTACGTCGACAACTTTGAGAAGATTCCGGTTGTCGTGCTGGCCTGCCTCGATCGGTACCGGGCACCGAATCCGATGGAGGGTGCGTCGGTCTATCCAGCGTGCCAGAACCTTCTGCTTGCTGCCCGAGCGCTGGGTTACGGAGGGGCACTCACCATGTGGCACCTCGGAGTGGAGGATCAGCTTCGTGACCTGTTGGCCATCCCTGATCACGTGGCGTTGTCGGCATGCATCACCATCGGCGTCCCGCAAGGTCGCCACGGCCCACTCAAGCGCAAGCCGCTCGGTGACGTGACCTACGACGACGCATGGGGAAGTCGCGCCGCCTGGGCTGACCAACCAGACCAGTAGCGTCGCCGATATGGCATTGATCGCTGGCGTCGACTCCAGTACCCAAGCAACAAAGGTTGAGATTCGCGATCTTGATTCGGGAGACGTCGTGAGCAACGGGCGTGGCGAGCACGCTGCGGTCACCGCTCCTCGGAGCGAACAGGATCCGCGTTCTTGGTGGTCTGCATTCGAAACCGCCTGGGCGTCTGCGGGAAGCACTGACGTGGCGGCGTTGAGCGTCGGTGGCCAGCAGCATGGAATGGTTGCGCTCGACGCCGCCGACCAACCGGTTCACCCGGCCAAGCTCTGGAACGACACCGAGTCCAGCCCCGATGCCGACTGGCTCGTCGACCAACTCGGGTCGGTCAAGGTGTGGGCGCAAGCCGTCGGCAGCGTGCCCCTTGCGGCGTTCACGATCACCAAGCTTTCGTGGCTTCATCGGACACAACCTGAGGCCTTCTCCAACATGCGTCGGGTGCTGTTGCCTCACGACTACGTCACCCACTGCCTGACCGGCAGATACACGACCGATCGCGGTGACGTTTCGGGCACGGGTTACTGGTCGCCAGCGACGGGGGAATACCGATGGGACATCCTCGCACTGATCGATCCAGAGCGTGACTGGACAACGGTGGTCCCCGATGTGCTCGGACCGATGGATGCTGCCGGTTTGTGGAACGGTGCGACGGTTGCTCCTGGCACCGGAGACAACATGGCTGCGGCATTGGGAGTCGGGCTCCGTCCTGGTGATGCAGTGATTTCGATCGGTACGTCTGGCACGGTTTACGCCGTGTCATCGACGCCAACTGCCGATCCCAGCGGAGCGGTTGCCGGGTTCGCCGACGCGACCGGCCGATTTCTTCCGCTGGTGTGCACGTCGAACGCCGCCAAGGTGCTCGATGCGGTCCGACGGTTGCTCGGCGTTGACCACGAAGAATTCGATGCCCTGGCGCTCGCAGCTGAACCCGACGGCCCCGTCCTCCTTCCGTACTTCGACGGTGAACGGACCCCGAACCGTCCCCATGCGCGCGGAGTGATCAGCGGACTTCGTAGCGACGTCACACGCGAACAATTTGCTCGGTCGGCGGTTAACGGGGTGGCCTGTGGCCTCCTCGACGGGCTTGATGCTCTGAGCACGCTCACCACCCTCGATGGCCGTATCGTATTGGTCGGGGGCGGCGCACGATCGGTCGCAATGCAACGCGTGATTGCAGGGCTGGTCGGTCGACCCGTGGTGGTGAGTGATGCTGACGAGGCGGTCGCGACCGGAGCGGCCGTTCAAGCTGCGGCGGTACTTGAACAAGTTGATCACGAAGTTATTCAGGATCGATGGGGGCTCGGGGCCGGTGCTTCGGTCGACGGTATCGACAGCGGCAGTATCCGCGAGCGGTACGCGCAACTGCGCGATGCATAACGAGCTGTTGATGACCAAAGATCCGTTTGATCAGCTCGGCTTGCCGCTCACGGCGACGGCGAGCGAGGTCCGCACAGCGCGCCGAGAGCTGGCCCGGACTCATCATCCGGACGCCGGAGGCGACGCCGATGTGATGCGAGCGCTCAACGTCGCCGCGGCCGAAGCGCTCCGGCTCATCGCCAACGACGGTTCGAGTGGCGAGGAACGACTCGTGGATCCAGTTTCGACATCGGCGCCCTCAACCGACTGGGTCGGAACAATGCGGGACATTCCGTCATTTACGGTGGAGTCACTCCCGGCCGAAACGTTTGAGGCGCTGCTTGTCGCTACAGCAGAGTTGGGCGAGGTCGAGGACGACGATCCACCGTATGAACTCCGCACGCTGCTGAGCGCACCGCTCAGATGTTGGTGCCAACTCGATGTGGTTCCTGAGGCCGGGTCATCGACGGTTTCGCTGACGATTGCACCTGTCGAAGGGCACAAGTTGCCATCATTGATCGATGTTCGAAACGCGTGGATTACCGCGTTGAATGGACTCGACTGGTCGAGCTTTTAACAGGCCCTCGGGTGGTGACTTATCGCGGTGCCGCGGCTTTGGTGAGGCGATCACGAATTGCGTGTCCGATTCCATCGGCAGGTGGCAATACCGCAATCAACGTGCGAACCCCATCGACATCAGCCTGACGGAGTTCGGAATAGAGGTCGCGCGCATAGCGTCCGAGGTCGTTGGTGAAATCGAGCGTTCGTGAGCCCGGCGTGCCAGCAGCAAGAGCCATTGCATCGTCGGGCGAGTCGACAAGGCGAACCTCACAGGCGGGCGCATAGTGCGACGCAAGCATGCCGCTCGCCCGAGATGGCCCAGACGCGCGGGCAGCGGGCGTGCCGAGCAAGTCAGCGATCTGGGCTGCGGTGACCGCACCGGCACGCAACAGCTGAACCGGGTTGGTGGTGCAGTCGACGATTGTGCTCTCAACCCCGACGGGACAGGGGCCGCCGTCGAGGATGACGTCGAGGTTCGCGTCCAAGCGATCTCCGAGGTCGTCAACGACGTGTTGGGCAGTGGTGGGGCTGACAGCACCGAAGAGGTTGGCCGACGGCGCAGCCAACGGTGTTCCCGCCAGACGGATCAACTCGCGAGCGATCGGATGCGCTGGCACACGGAGCCCGACGGTGTCACGGCCGCCAGCGACTTCGGGAGGCAGTTCTTGCGACCGAGGCACAATCAGCGTCAGCGGCCCTGGCCAGGCGGCCGCTGCAAGCTGCCGGGCGTGAGGCGATGCGGCGGGTGCCCAGCGGTCAAGATCCTCTGGATCCGCGAGGTGAACAATGAGCGGGTGATTGCTTGGTCGCCCCTTGATCGCGAAGAGGCGGGCGAGTGCGGCGGGATTGGTGGCGTCGGCGGCAAGCCCGTAGACGGTCTCAGTCGGCATAGCGACGAGGTGTCCAGATCGGATTGCGGCAGCAGCGCGCCCGAGGTCGCCGCGAATCAGGCGTTGTGTCACGACATCGCGCCGACGAATTCGAGAGCAGCGTCGAAGAAGCCATAGGACTCGGTTGTCGCAAAATGGTCGGTCTTGGGGAGCGAGACACAGCGGCCGGATGCAAATGCAGCAGCAAGTTCGTCAGCGGGATACGCGAAGTCCTTGTCGCCGATCACCACGAGAACGGGACACGTGACGTGACC
>JBLFZD010000002.1:0-45816 GCA_047610085.1 Ilumatobacter sp.
TGCCACCTGCGATTCATCGACGCCGAGGTCAACGAGCCGGTGCGGAACACCGAGGGAGTCGCGCAGCGAAATGATGCGTTCGAAGAAACCGTCGAAACCACCGGCGATCTCGACGTATGCGGCCAACCGATTGATGGTCGGCTCGATGGCTGAGCGATTGGCTTCGAGCACGTAGGGCATCAACACCGCATTGGTCATGCCGTGATGGGTGTTGAACACCGCACCGATCGGGTGAGCGAGGGCGTGCATTCCTCCCAGGCCCTTCTGAAATGCGACCGCACCCATTGCTGCAGCGCTCATCATGTGCGCACGGCTGGCCAGGTCGCTCGGGTCGTCGACGACCCGTGGGAGGTGCTCAAGAACCAGGCGGCAACCTTCGAGACCAATACCGTGGGCCATGGGGTGGTATGCGGGAGCACAAAGCGCTTCGAGCGAATGCGACAGTGCATCGATCCCAGTCCCCACGGTCAGCATCCGTGGCAAACCGACGGTGAGCTCCGGATCACACAGCACTGCAACGGGGAGCATCTTCGGATGAAATAGAATCACCTTCCGTTTCGCCGTCTCATTGATTACGACGCCGGCTCGGCCCACCTCGCTACCGGTTCCTGCAGTGGTGGGAACGGCGATGACTGGTGCAATAGCGTCAGCGTTTGCCCGGGTCCAGTTGCTGCCGATGTCTTCGAAATCCCACATCGGCAGCGTCTGACCCGACTGAAACGCGATGACCTTGCCGCAGTCCAAAGCCGATCCGCCCCCGAATGCGATCACACCGTCGTGATTGCCCGCCCGGAATGCCTCGACACCGGCGTCGATGTTGGCGCCAACAGGGTTCGGTTGAATCTCACTGAACACCGGAACCGGCATCGCGAACGAAGACTGAAGTGCATCGAGCACGGGGAGTTGGACCATGCCAGGATCGGTCACGATCAGCGGCCGTTCGATGCCGTGCTTTTCGCAAGCGGCGGCCAGTTCGCTGACGCATCCCGCTCCGATCCGCAGAGCGGTCGGAAACGACCAGTTGGTCGAGGGGGTCACCAACACAGGTCGGTTCTTCGCGTCATCGTTCGGGAAGAGCGCTCGCGGATTGTTGTCACTGTGGATCCCTCATACGCCAACGCTAGAGGTCAGGAGACATCAAGGTCCAGTGGCATACCCTCAGGCAAGATCAGCGGCCACGAACGCGCTCGAGAAGCGCACGCACCACACAACCACGGTGTCGTAAACACTCAGGTCGACGCCAACCGGAATCTCGTAGTTCTGGTCGCCGATGTTGCCGCTCAGCACGCCGAGATCGATGAAGTCGTCGTCAAAGGTGCCGGTGTCGGCATTGGCGTCCGAGTTCGAGAGGTACACCCGCAGATCGGGGCCGTTGTCTGTTGAAAAGTTCTCGAAGCGCAAAAATCGTTGCTCGCTGCCGTCATTGAGCACCAATGCCGTTCCCTCACCGCTGTAGCGACCACGCGGCACGAACGAACCCTCTGCAAGCGTGACGATCTGAGGCGCAGGCACCGCGGTGACGACCGGGGCCTCGGTGACGACCGGCGCCGAATCGGTAGCGGGCGGTTCTGAATCTGAGCTGGCTGGATCGGTGGTGTCTGGCGCAGTGCTGGACTGATCGGTCGTCGTTGGCTCGGTGCCGATCGGCGCCGCGGATCCCACCTCGTCGGGCTCTTCGGAAACGGCCGCAGCGCCGGAGGCGAAGACCGGGCCGTCTTCATCGACGGTGTCATCGATGAACAGCGTGTGGACGCCGAAGACGCCGAACGCGAGGAAGGCAACGCCCACCACGAGGGCCGCCGATACCGGCAGGACGGTCTTCAGATTGCGACGGATCCAACTCATCGGCTCAATATAGAAACGTGGCCGCCTCGTCGGACACGCATGCCAAATCGTTCAGGGTCCGTTCTCAAATTGGAAAGATCTCGGTGACCTCGGGGGTCGTGCGAGACGCTCGTGAGATCCGGTGCGCCTACCATCCCCGGATGGCGCTCAAGCACTTCGACAGTGATGCGAACCCTGTGGAGGTCAGCACGTTCCTCTCTGTCCACGGGTATGCGATCATCGACGACGTCGCCGATGCTGGGCTCATGGACCGTCTCGCCGCCGAGGTCAAGCCTTATGTCGACGCCTCTGATGCGGGGCGCGACGAGTACGACGGCCAGTTCACCCGGCGGACCGGATCACTCGTCGAACGCTGTCCCGCATCACGCGAGTTAGTGATGCACCCCACCGTGGTCGACACCATTGCGCACTTCCTCGGGCATGCCACCGCACAGCAACTGCACCTCACGCAAGTGATCTCGGTCGGCCCCGGCGAGACGAAACAGAAGCCACACCGCGACCAGATGGCCTTCGACTTCTTCGAGTTCCCCACCGACTATCACGTGCAGTGCAACACGATGTGGGCGCTCACCGACTTCACGGCGGACAACGGCGCAACCCACATCCATCCCGGCACGTCGGCTGTCAATGACGATGCTGCCCAGGGTGTGCCCAGCGGACAAGCAACGATGCGGCGCGGCAGCGTGTTGTTCTATGACGGCAAGGTGCTGCACGGTGCCGGTGCGAACGTGAGTGACGTGGTGCGCCAAGGCGTGAACATCACATATGCGGTCGGCTGGGTTCGTCAGGAAGAGAATCAATACCTGGCCTGTTCACAAGAGGTTGCGCGCACCCTCGACGACGATCTACTGAGAATGATGGGCTACCAACAAGGGGCGTTCGCGCTCGGCTACGTCGGCGATCAACAAGATGCACTCTCCAAATTGCGTGGCGAACACACCAAGGTGAAAGTGATCGGCGACATCGCTCAGAACAACGACGACATTCGAAAGTTCGTTGACGAACTCGGCGACGACGGCAGCGGCGATCAACGTCGCACCCGAGTCGTCGACTAACGCGTCAACACGATGGTGCGCCACACTGAGCCGATGACCGATGCTCCCACCGTGACCGGATCCGCGACGACCACCATCGCCGCACCAATTGGTGAGGTGTACGCCGCGGTGACCGACATGACTCGAATCGGCGAGTGGAGCCCGGAATGCACGTCGTGCAGATGGCTTGGCGACGCCACAGGCCCCGTTGTGGGAGCGGAGTTCGAGGGCGACAACGTCGTCACGCTCGGCCCGATCACCCTCAAGCGTTGGACGACGACTTCGGAAGTTGTCGCCGCTGAACCGAACGTCTCGTTTGAATTCGTGGCCGCTGGCTACTCAACGTGGCGGTACGAGTTCGCCGAACAGGACGGCTCGACAATCGTCACCGAGTCGTTCAGCTACCCGCCGTACAAGGGCTGGCAGAAGCTGGTCTACGGTCGGCTCCTGAATCGCAAGAAGGCGATGATCACGGGCATGCAGGCAACACTCGATCGGATCAAAGAGTCGCTCGAGCGTTGACCAATCGCCACCTCGACGAGGAGCAGGTATCAAGATGCAGCCACAGACGTACGCCGACAGCGTCACTCAACAACGTGACGACCTCCCCGAGATTTACGGCGAGGTCGACTTCACGATGACCCCCGAGCGCCTCGACAGCGTCGCCACCGTCGACGACGAACGATTCGCAGCGTCGAGAGATGCGGTGAGTCGAGTGTTCGACCAGCCGGACTTGCTTGAAACGATGCGTAACGCCACGATGACCGGCGACCGCGTTGCCGACGCGTACGCCGCACTCATCCCGACGCGCGGCCTGCGGGCGCTGGTCGAGATGCTTGAGGCTGCGTGCGAAGGCGGCATCGAGAGCGTCGAGAACCCGCCGGGCGAGCTCGTCAATCTCATCGTCGCGATGGAAACCCCGCCGTCCTGGGTCGACATGGCCCTCGTTACGCAGGGAGCGCGAGCTGAACGGATCCCGATGGCGACCGCCACCCCGTTGGCAATCCGCGGGGCGTTCCTCGCCACGTTCCTCAATAAGTACGCGGCGCTCCCGATGACAATGACCGGAACGCTGTCCGATGAGGCGGCAGCCAAGCGAGTCTTCGAGACGGCGAGCTTTTTCACCGCGACCACCATGCCCGGTGCCCTTGACCGATCCGGCAAAGGGTTCGAGGCCGCGGCCAAGGTGCGGCTCATGCACTCCATGGTTCGATACCACATCCTCAATTCAGGCAAATGGGACGTCGCCACCTACGGCATCCCGATTCCGCAGGCCGACCAAATGCCCGCGGGCCTGATCGGCGTGTTCCTGATGTCGGCGCAGCTCCTCAAGAAGGGGCAGACCGAATTCACCGCTGAGCAGCGGGCGAGGGTCGAACTGTCGCGCTACCGCTGCTTCCTTCTGGGCCTTCCGGAGAACCTGCTCGGCGAGACACCCCAAGAGATCGTCGACCTACTCATTGCCAGGCACATTTCGCTTCGCGAGGGATACGACGACGAAACGTGCGGTGCCCTGGTGCGCGGCACCATGCAAGCCGACCTCTTCGACACGTCATCGATGACCGGCCGACTCCACGCCTGGCTCGAGAACGGATTCTCGAAGTTCGTGTTGATCAAGAGCTTCCTCGGCGGCGACACAGAACGAGCCGCTTCAATCGGTATCAACATGGGCCCGCGCGAGAAGGTGGCTGCCGGCGCTGCGGCCGGGTCCATCGCGCTCAAGACGGCGTTCTACCGGGTAGGCCTGCGTCTGCCCGTCGTGTCCAACCGCGTCGATGCACGGCTCAACCGGCGCCTCGCCGAGCTGCTCGACATGTACGGTCACGCCGACTTCGTGACCGATGCTGACCGGTACAAGCTCGCCTGAGCTCACGTCGTTCCGTTGCTGCGCTGCTCTGCCCGATTCCGATTTGGGCCAGCACATACGACCGGTTCGAGCGTCTGTGCTGACGCAAACCGAATGAGGGGCGGGCGAATGACCGCTCCACGCCCAGACTCAGCAAAGCCCCGGCTGATTACGAACCTCACTGCGAGACAACCCGGCGGGTGGGTCGTCGTCGGGGACGAC
Source organism: Ilumatobacter sp. (assembly GCA_047610085.1). GTDB lineage: Bacteria > Actinomycetota > Acidimicrobiia > Acidimicrobiales > Ilumatobacteraceae > Ilumatobacter_A. Next base: position 4,948 of record JBLFZD010000002.1, read on the forward strand.
GTGTGTCGATCGTGCACTTCGGGTCAGGGCGATCGCTGCAACGATGATCACCGCTGAGGCAAGGTGGCCGAGCGTGATGGCTTCACTGAAGAACACCGACCCGATGATGAAGACCGTCGGCAGTTCAGACGCCCCGGCCGCTGCGGTGCGTGCCGTGCCGATGACTGGTGCGGCCGCCGCGTAGATCGTCATCGGAATCAGTGCCGAGATGGCACCGATCGCAAGTACCCAGCCCAACGATTCGAGCGATGTCGGGAACACCTCGCTGGGCGACAGCGTGAGTAGGAGCGGACTCATCGCAACGGATGCTCCGACGGCAACCGACGCCAGACGCTCGAATGGGTCGAGCTGGCCGAGTCGCTCGGTCAGTATCGAGACGCTGAAACCGAAGGTCGCAGGGGCGACGAACAGGAGCGGTGAAAGCCCTGACCCCGAGCCCGTGCCGAGCCCGACGAAGGCGGCGAGCACGACGAGCGCGGCCGATGCGAGCGACCGGCTGGTCGGGCCGACGTTGAACAGCAGCCATCCGGCGATGAGGGCGAAGAGCGGGTAGGTCATCTGAACGACACCAGCCACGGCGACGTCGGCGGTGTCGATGGTGCGCACGTACACGATCCAGCCGCCGCCCATGACGACGCCGCTGAGGAGACCCCACGACGTCGCCATCCGCTTTCCTTCGCCAAGGTTCACGAAGCGCACCAACACCAGAGCGGTGAGTGCGAACCGGAAGAAGGCGACGGCCACCACCGACATGCCCGAGTCGGTCAGCTGCCGGACGAACACCGTGGTGCTCGCAAACGCGAACGAGGTGCCAACAATAGCCGCCGTCGCCAGGCGAGGAGACGGCCTCCAAGACCGGACGACGTCCAGCCCTCGTTCAGGTGAGGTTCGAGGGGCAGGAATGACGAGCACACGAACATGTTCGTCCTCAACAACTGATGCGTCCAGCGAGTTGTACGGTGCTGATTCATGCAACCTGTGCATGAATCATTGGAACGGCAACACTTCGATCTTCTGGTGGACTTACGGCACAGCGGCACGCTCGCAGCGGCGGCCCAAACCCTCCACATCAGTGCATCGGCAGCGAGCCACCGCCTCAAGGAAGCCGAACGCCGTCTCGGCATTGCGCTCACCGCAACCGATGGACGCTCGATCCGCCTCACCGCGGCAGGCCAACACCTCGCCGAGGTCGGTGAAATCGCTCAACGCAATCTGCGTTCGGCCGAGGCCACCGCTCGGTGGATGAACTCGGCCGACCGTCCTGCGGTGCGCATCGCACTCGACTTCTATGACACCGCGCCGTGGTTCGAACAGCTCATTGGGCTGAGCGACCTGCCAACCGACGTTGACTTCTTACGCGTCGGCCACAACCAGACGGTCGAGTCGGTCCAGCGACGCATCACCGACCTCGGCGTCATCGTGCTTGCGCCAGGCGGTCCCGAGGGCGACGTGCTGTCGGCCGACCACCTTGTTGGAGTGGTGCGCAACGATCATCCAGCAGCCCGTCGGGGCGAACTAGAACCCGGCGACATCGTCGACGCCACCTACATCACCGTCGGTGATCGCCCGACGCACGGCTTCGAGCATCACCAGTTCTTCGAACCGGCAGGCGTCCGGCCACACCGTCTCCGAAAAGTCGAATCGCTCGCCATGGCCCTGCGGCTGATGCGCTCCTTCGGGGGCATCACGGTGCAACCATCGCTAGCGCTCCGCACTCCACAACTCGATGGTCTGGTGATCGTCCCGTTGGCTGGGGCAATGATTCCGGTGCGGTGGGACATCGTGCTGCGCGACGAACCCGAGGATCACGAGGTCGCAATGGCCGATGCCATCCGCCGACTGGTCGAGACCAACCCGACGCAGAGGTGACTCGATCGGGTCCGGCAGTCACTCTCTCCTGCTTCCGGTCACGGCGAGGCCAGCTCGCGCTGACCAGTTCGAGGAACGTCGCACCGACGTCGAGTGGGATGATCGTGCAAGTCACGGCGTTACTGAAGGTGAACGAGCCGGACGCGGGCCACACCGGCGTGCCTGCAGCATCGGTTGGTAAATCGGCGACCCCGGTCTGCGTCGCTGACCGCGTGTCGGTCCGGTGGTTCGCAAACGAGGTCAGCCCTCCGTTGGAGACGCCGTTCACATCAACCACGAGATCCACAGCGCTCGACGTGGAGAAGCAGATGCCCCCACTGTCGGCTTCGACGATCAAACGATTCGACCACGCCGGAGCGACGATCCCGTTGCTCTCTACGTCGGACCGATCGATCAGCGAGACCCGAGGATGCGCTCCATAGCCTGATCCCGCGAGGCCCGCTCAAAATGGACCGCCGATGCTGGCGCCCGTCGCACCCGAACTCCTGACCTTGATGCCGCCGCGTGTGACAAGCGCCGCTACATAAAAGAGGCGGCTGCCGATGCGACAGACAGGCACGTGAGTAAGTTCGAAAATATGACGAACATGTTACGGTCTGACCGTTTCTCATCCTTCAGGGCGCACCGATGATGGATCGGATCGCAGCGATTCTTGAGCTGGTGGCGCTGACTTTGGGGGCCGTGACCCTGTCGTGGGCTGCGCGTCGAACGATTCGAATGCTGACGCGGCGTTCGGTACGACGGGCGCAGCAGAACCCTGGCAGCTGGCGCGTCAGACTCCCCCGCCTCGTGGACGTCGACGGTCAGGAGCACGCGCGAAAGCGACAGCGCGCCGACGCAGCGGCACGCATGCTCGGTCACTTCGTCACCGGCTGCATCTTGCTGGGTGCGTCGCTCATCGGGCTGAAGATCATCGGGGTCGATGCAGTCTTTGTCATCTCGAGTGCCGGATTCGTCGGGGTGGCGCTGGCTCTTTCAGGCCAGGAACTCATCCGCAACCTGATCACCGGAACGGTCGCCCTGCTCGAAGACCGCTATGCCATTGGTGACGAAGTGATATTGCGCGTCTCGGGTCAGGATGTGACCGGCACCATCGATGTCGTCGGAGCGGCGTCGGTCCGTCTACGCACAGCGGACGGCGCCACCTGGCATGCCGGACACAGCAGCATCGACTGCGTCACCAACCTGTCCCAACTCCCCGCAATCCACGACATTGTCGTACCGACAGTTGAGTGGGAGGAAGCGGGATTCGACGCTCATGAGCGACTCGCTGCGGCGTCCAACGACGCCGGCCTCACCGGCATTATCTTTCTTCGAGATCTTGACGCTCACAGTCACCCGTCGGGAACAACGACCGTGCAAGTCAAGGCGAATAAACCGCTGACCGAACCCCAAGTTCACCGAGTCAAGTCCACACTTCTCGGCGACTGAATCACGTCGGTATTGCAACATCAAACGGCGAGCCCGCTCGCGATTGCAGGCGCGGCAACCAACCCGTTAGGGGAGCGCTCCGGACCTGGACGATCAGCCACCCCCAATGGATCATTGCTGCAGGCCTCGAAAGCGTCGGGAGCTCCCACCGAGCTTGGGCTCGTCGTAAGCGGCCAGATCTGTATCGGGTGCGCTGAACATCAACGTGACAACGATCATGTCGGCGACGACGCCGACTGACGCTACTGTATCGATTCAGTAACTTGATCGATACAGTAAACCTCAGTCAGGAGCCATCCAATGAAACTTCTCTTCACCCACTACGTCGATTCCGTCCCCGCCGACGTCGAGGCCAACCTCGGCCATGCGGTCGCAACCGGACTCGACGCTGCGACCGAATTGGTCGTTGACGGTCGCCGCCACACCCAGACCGCGGTCATCGAACGTGGCCTGCGCGTCACCCAGGGCCTCACGATTCTCGACGGCGCCGAGATTCGCGTCAGCGGAACCGACCATCTCGCCACCATCGAAATCTCGGTCCCCTGGTCAGAACCCGATGCCGGGACGTCAAAGCTGTGGGCAGCCACACGATTCGCATCGGTCGTCGCCGACGCAGTTCGCCCCGCTGCGTGACAGACTCCGACGCGTGTCGAACCGTGTGACGCTCCAGACCGTGGCCGACCGGGTCGGTGTATCACGCACCACGGTCTCCAACGCATACAATCGTCCAAACGAACTCGGAGCGGAACTGCGCGGACGGATTTTGAATGCTGCCAGCGAGCTCGGCTACCGAGGCCCCGATGCCGCCGCCCGAATGCTGCGAAGCGGGCACATGGGAGCGATCGGGTTGCTCTTCACCGAGGACCTGCGGTTCGTATTCACCGATCCAGACACCACCAGCTTTATGCAGGGCGTGGCGGAAACGAGCGCCCTCTCGGGCACCGGCCTGACGCTCTTGCCCGCCCCTCCCGGCGTCGATCTTGTAGACACCGCTGTTGGCAAGGCTGCAGTCGACGGCCACATCGTCTTCTCGGTTGCCGACGGCGACCCCGCGCTCGAATCCGTGCTGAGCCGCAATCAACCCGTCGTCGTTGTCGACGAACCCGACCTGGGCGACCGCACCTCATTCGTCGGCATCGACGATCGCGCTGGCGCTCGGTTGGCAGCTCAGCACCTGATCGATCTCGGCCATACCCAGATGGCTGTGCTCCTTGGTCGGCTGACCTCCGAGGTCACGACCGGACGCGTCGACCCCGCTCGTGAACGAATCGCCACGATGAGAATCGCTCGCGAACGAATCGCCGGCTACCGGTCCGCTCTCGCCGACGCCGACCTGGACCCGGCGGAGCTCGTATTGTGGGAGTCGGGCGGCAATGACCCCGACTCAGCCAGACGGGCCGCCGTCGAACTGATTCAGGCACACCCGGCGCTGACCGGACTGCTGTGCTTCAGTGACCAGATCGCCATCGGGGCGAGCCAAGCCGGGCAGCTCGTCGGACGCCGAATTCCCGATGACCTGTCATTGGTCGGCTTCGACGACGTGCCCCGGGCGCGCACGTGGGACCCCCCGCTCACCACGATCCGCCAACCACTCGTCGACAAAGGTCGTGTCGCAGCGGAGCTGCTCCTTGAGCAGATCGAGGGCGGTCCACCTCGTCGGACAATCCTCCCGATCGAGTTGATCGTCCGAGCGTCGACCGCTCCACCCCCGCGCCCATAGCGACGTCGGTCGCGGTTGACGTCAGGTGGGGTCGAGATACCAGGTCGACGGCTCGAAGAGCTGACCCATCCGAAGGAGCAATTGGAGCTCCTCACCACGATTGATCGCCTGGTCAAGTCGAAAAACCCGGTTACCCCAACTGGTCAGCGGCGCGAGCGGGCTCGTGGACAGGGTCGTTGCGTCATCGAACACCGCCTCGAACCAGACACAGCAGCCGTCGACGATCACGTCGTCCGAAGCGGTGCGCTCAATCACGTGATCGGTCGCAAGCGATTCGAGTGATTCCAGCGTGTTCAGATCGAACTCAAGGACCGGGCGTATTTCCCCAATGGTCGCAGCCACCGACCCGGGCCGAGCCCAGAATTGGTCGTTGCGACCGGTATCGAACCGGCTGGCAACCGGGGAACTCTGGGTCGCGCTCAGGTCGATGCCGTCCGGGAGATCGATGTTCCAGAAACGTCGGATCCTCATCGACTCGTGAAACGTGACCGGCTCAGCGAACAGTCGGAATCTGGCGGGCAGAATCCGTCCACCGGGCCGCATTACCCGATCACGGAGGTCGAGCACGTTCTGCAACATGTTCTCGTTGAACAGTTCGTCCCCCATCTGTTCGTGAAGCACGACGTCGATCGGCTCCGGGGGCGTGAACTCGCGGCTGTTGGCCTGCACGAACTCGATATTGGTGAAGCCGTTGTGCTCCGCAATCTCACGCGCCACCTCGATGAAGTCGGAGTGTTCAACCGCGTACACCTTGCTTGCTCCCGCCCTGCTCGCCATAAATGCGAGCAGGCCTGTGCCCGTACCGAGGTCGAGGACGACATCACCCGCTTGCACATTGCGTTGAATGCCGCGGTGATACGCATCGACGCGAACCGAGTCACTGAGCATTTCTTCGTGCTCGGCGAGGCCCGCAAAGTTGGTCTCATTCATGTGGTCGTAGACGATGCTCATCAGCCAGTCGCTCGAAGCGATGCGGCGAGAAGCAAATCCCACAGTTGATCGAGCAGCTTTCGCCGCTGCGTGTGCCACACGATGACGCATATGGCGAAGGTTACGGAGCGGTGGAAGCTTCGGGCCGCAGACCCTGGCGAGTGGTCTGAATCGGCCGGTGAAATGCGTCAGATCAGGGTTGGTGTTTGATCTGTTATCTGCCGGCGTTGCCGATCGCAGTAGTCGGCTTCGTGCACGGCGGGCGATACGTGGTTAATTTCGCCGCGGAGGCGTTGGCGACTGAACCAATTGATATGGGCGAGCGTTTCTATCTCGAAGTGCTCAGCGTTTCGCCAGGGACCGCGTCTTCGGATGAGTTCGTTCTTGCAGAGACCGTTCAACGCCTCGGCAAACGCATTGTCGTAGCTGTCGCCGGTGATCCCAATCGAGGTCGGGCGCCGATCTGATCGGTCGGCGAGCTCGTGTTGTCGCCACGGCGGCCGACCGAGTCGAATCGCATTCCGATGATCAGGTCGTCTCGGTCGGTCGACTACCCGTGTGTGCACCTCCTGACCGAGGCGTTACTCACCGTTATGGCGCACGAGTAGCGTCTTTCCGGTGACGAATGCGAGCGAGTCCGGACCCGACCGATGCTGCGCACCCCGTCGGGGCGCTGGTGAGGGTGGGTCGTCCAAGCCTCGGAACACAACCGAGCCAACGACATCACCAGGCCCGGCAGGCGCCCACGACGACGACTTCGTCGACATCGCTGGCGGCGCGTTCATCATGGGCACGAACGAGGACTATCGATACACCGACGACGGTGAGGGGCCCGCTCGCGAGATCACCCTCGGAGCCTTCCGCATCGCCAAACGCTCGGTCAGTAACGCTCAGTTCGCCGCCTTTATCGACGACACCGGCTACCAAACCGAGACCCAACGGTACGAATGGACATTCGTGTGTTACCTCTTTCTCCCCGACGACTTTCCCGACACTCGCGCCGTCGAGGCAACACCATGGTGGCGCCAGGTCTATGGCGCGGACTGGGCGCATCCCACCGGCCCACAATCGGACCTCGACGGGCTTTCAGACCACCCGGTCGTTCACGTGACATGGACCGATGCCCAGGCCTACTGCACATGGGCAGGAGTGCGACTGCCAACCGAAGCCGAGTGGGAGATGGCCGCGCGTGGTGGCCTCGTGCAGCAGCGATTCGTGTGGGGCGACGAGTTCGCACCAGACGGTCAGACGATGTGCAACATCTTCGAAGGCTCCTTCCCCGTCGAGAACACCGCCGAGGACGGCTACATCGGAACCTCACCGGTCGACGCCTTCCCGGCGAACGGATTCGGTCTGCACGACATGGCTGGCAACGTCTGGGAGTGGACCAACGACTGGTTCCACACCGAGTTCCATGACGGCGGGCCCCGAACAAATCCTCAGGGCCCGCCATCGGGCCAAGCCAAAGCGATGCGCGGCGGGTCGTACATGTGCCACGACTCGTATTGCGATCGCTACCGCGTTTCTGCGCGCAGCTCAAACACCCCCGACTCATCGGCAGGCAACCTGGGATTCCGAGTCGCATCCAGCTCCACCGGCGACAGCTGACGTCTCGGTGAAGTCAATCGGCTCTCTCTCACATCTCGAAAACAGTGCCCCAAGCGGTTCGGGCAGAGCAGTAGAACCAATTCGTAACCGCCAATCGACATATGGTTCAAAATACGTCCAGAAAGAAGCTCGGCGACGAGGCATGAACTCAACCGCGCCAGACACGAGAAACTGGAAGATTCTTCGACTCCGATGGATCATTGCCGGAGGCCGTTCCGCTGGTGGCCAACACGATGCCGCCGGTGATCGAGCACAACGTGGTCTTGCCCGAACCAGGTGGGCCCCAGAGCAACAATCTCGTGTGTCCCCACCGTGAGGCTGGCAGAGTCGAGCGCGACGACCTCGGTGTCACCCATGTGGTACACCTTGCGAATATCGGTCATGTGGAGGGCCGGAGCAAGGTGACCGGCGAGTCTTTCTGGATTTTCAGGTGACGCGCAGCAGAACAGAACGTCACGAAGTAATCCACCTGAGCGACCGCCATGATGGTCACGTCAGAAACTGGTGTTGTTCAACGAACATTCACATATAGATAGTTGACATTGTCCAGAATCCGTGGCAGAATCATTGTTGTGTCAGACGCCATCCAGCAGCTCCTGCGTGACAACGGCGTGCAGGTCACCGCCCAACGTCTCGCGTTGATGCGCGTGGTTGCAGAGCATCCCCACTCCACAGCAGATGAGTTGGGAGACGAGGTTCGATCGATCCTCGGCGCCATTTCACGCCAAGCCGTGTACGACGCCCTCGGTGTGCTGGTCGACAAAAACCTTGTCCGCCGCATCCAGCCGGCAGGGTCTGCGGCGCGCTACGAAAACCGGGTCGGCGACAATCATCACCACCTGATCTGCCGCGGATGCCGCACGATGTTCGACATCGATTGCGCCACGGGCGAGGTGCCGTGCCTCACCGCCAATGACGACCACGGCTTCGAAATCGATGAAGCTGAAGTCATCTATTGGGGGCGATGCCCCACGTGCCGCACGGCTACGAAAAGCGCCGCGAACACGACCCCTCGGCCATCTCAGAAGAACACGTAGATTTCATCCGCACACACCCCGAAAGAACCACAAGGAGCAACTCATGACCGATGCAACCGAGGCAAAGTGCCCAGTGCTACAGAGCCCGCACACCGCGACCGGCAGCTCGGCCAACCAGCACTGGTGGCCAGAGCAGCTCAACTTGAACATCTTGCATCAGGGCGCCGCAAACTCGAACCCAATGGGTGACGATTTCGACTACGCCGCAGCGTTCAGCAGCCTCGACCTCGCCGCGCTCAAGGCCGACCTCACGATGCTCATGACGGACTCCAAGGAGTTTTGGCCGGCTGACTACGGACACTACGGACCATTCTTCGTGCGCATGGCTTGGCACTCGGCTGGCACCTACCGGACCCACGACGGTCGCGGTGGCGGCGGCGCCGGTCAGCAGCGTTTTGCTCCGTTGAACAGCTGGCCCGACAACGGCAACCTCGACAAGGCTCGCGCCCTGCTCGAGCCGATCAAGAAGAAGTACGGCAGCAAGATCTCCTGGGCCGACCTCATGCTCCTCACCGGCAACGTCGCAATGGAGTCGATGGGCTTCACGACCTTCGGTTACGCCGGCGGGCGCGAAGACGTGTGGGCGCCCGAAGAGGACGTGTACTGGGGCCCAGAAAACGTCTGGCTTGATGACCAGCGGTACAGCGGCGACCGCGAGTTGGAAACACCCCTCGGTGCCGTGCAGATGGGTCTCATCTACGTGAACCCCGAAGGCCCGAACGGCAACCCTGACCCGGTTGGGTCCGGCCGCGACATCCGCGAAACCTTCGGCCGCATGGCCATGAACGACGAAGAGACCGTCGCACTGGTCGCCGGCGGCCACGCCTTCGGCAAGATGCATGGCGCTGGTCCCGAAGATGACGTCAAGACCGAGCCCGAAGGCGCCCCGATGGAGCAGCAACTGCTCGGTTGGAAGAACGACTTCGGAAGCGGCGTCGGCATCCACACCACCACGTCCGGCTTCGAAGGAGCCTGGAACTCCACGCCGACCCAGTGGGACAACAACTACCTCGAGACGTTGATGGACAACGACTGGGAGCTCACCGAGAGCCCCGCTGGCCACAAGCAGTGGACTGCACCGGCACTCGCCGGCACCGTGCCCGACGCCCAGCGCCCCGACGTGTTCCACGCACCGATGATGAGCACCGCTGACATGGCCATGAAGATGGACCCGATCTACGGACCTATCTCGCAGCGCTTCCGCGATAACCCCGAGCAACTCGATGACGCGTTTGCTCGCGCTTGGTACAAGCTCCTCCATCGCGACATGGGCCCCCATGTTCGTCTGCTCGGCGCCGAAGTTGCCCCCGAGCAGCCGTGGCAGGACCCGGTCCCCGCTGGCACCGCACTGAGCGATGCCGACGTGGCAACGGTCAAGGCTGCCATCATGGGTGCTGGCCTCAGCATCACCGAGTTGGTTGAAACGGCATGGGCCTCGGCCTCCACCTACCGCAAGAGCGACATGCGCGGCGGCGCCAACGGTGGCCGCCTTCGCCTCTCGCAGCAGAGAGGATGGGAAGCCAACAACCCCGACCAACTCGCCCGAGTGCTCAGCGCCCTCGAAGGTGTGCAGTCGAGCGTCGACGTTTCGGTCTCGATGGCCGACCTCATCGTGCTTGGTGGCGCTGCCGCTATCGAGGCCGCTGCCACGGCTGGCGGACACGACGTGTCGGTCAACGTCAGTACTGGCCGCGGCGATGCCAGCCAAGAGCAGATCGACGAAGAGTCGTTCGCATGGCTCGAGCCGCAGAACGACGGATTCCGAAACTACTTGGGCAAGGGCACCAGCCATGTCGCCGAGCACCTCCTCGTCAACAAGGCGCACCTGCTCGGTCTAGGCGCTCCCGCAATGTCGGCGCTCGTCGGCGGCCTTCGCGTTCTCGGTGTCAGCACCGAGAACCACGGCGTGCTCACCGAGCAGGTCGGCGTGCTGAGCAACGACTTCTTCGTCAACCTGATGGACCCGGCCACTGTGTGGTCCGCTGCATCGGGCGCCGAAGATGTGTTTGAAGGCAAGGATCGCACCAGTGGAGATCTGAAGTGGACCGGCACTCGCAACGACCTCGTGTTCGGCTCGAACTCGATCCTGCGGGCTATCGCCGATGTCTATGCAGCCGATGACGCTGGCGCAAAGTTCGCCAACGACTTCGCCACCGCATGGGTACAGGTCATGGACGCCGACCGTTTCGATCTGGCCTGATCACACCGGCCTGATCATCTTGAACTGATCAACTTGAACTGGACCCGGTCGGTGTCACCTCGGTGGCGCCGGCCGGGTTTTGTCGTTGTCGCCTTCTCATCGTGCACCGAACCGCTCGAGAGCGAAGCCGGCCCGCCGGGATCAGATTTCTTCGAACCGTTCAGGGGTTGCTGACGTACTGGTAGGTAGCCGCGACCGCATAGTCACCACATGGTCCATCGTGGGTCAAGAATGGATACCTCTATGGAACTTCGATTTGCAATGCTCGCCATCGTCACCACTGTTCTTGTCGCCACCAGCTGCTCGAGCGACGCTGAGCCTGACGCAGCAGCGGAAACCGGGACGACGGAGGCAGCCGCTACGACCGACGCCCCCGCGACAGCATTCCCCGAGACCGATGGCCCCACCATCGAGATCGAAGGTTTCGCGTTCTCCGCGCTGGATCCGGTAGCTCCAGGCACCGAGGTCGCCGTGGCCAACCTTGATGCGGCGCAGCACACCCTCACCGCCGATGATGGCTCGTTCAACACCGAGGGGATCGACGGTGGTGCCATTACATCGATGACCGCGCCTGACGCACCCGGCACGTACGCCTTCGTCTGCAGGATCCATCCGTCGATGACCGGCACGCTGACCGTCGAAGGCTGACACCCGTGCCTCCACGCCTCCGGTGATTGCACCAACGTTTGCAGCAGGTCACACTGAAAGATGGCTGATGCCGACTCCTTTACGTGCTAACTCGAAGATTCCAACGACGCCATGTTGGGGTATGACTGGTCTCGGCCGGTGCGGTGGGTCGGCCTCGTTTCATCGCTCGTGACACTGGGCCTTGGCCTCTTCATGGTCGCGCTGCCTTCCGAGACCGAGGTAGCTCTGGGCCGCATCCTCGGGGTGCTCCTCATCTCCACGGGAATCTTCCGCCTCATCGAAACGGTTCGTCATCGCCGTCGCTCCAACCTCGGGTGGGGCGTGGCAGGTGCGATTCTGCTCACCGCTGCTGGAGGCCTGGTTACGCTCTTCCCCGCACAACTGATATCGACGCTCATCGTGGTGACAGCGGTCGCCTGGACAACCGCTGAGTTGTTTCCGATCAGCGTGCTCCTTCGTCCCGATCGGAAAACCGACACGCCAGCAACCACACCGGAGCTTGTCGCTCAGTGATTCGCCAATCGCCCCAACACCGTTGATGATCGCCAGCAGCTCTAACGCGTGCTCCTCTACGAGGGCGACACGGCCCAGACGCGGATGATTCGCTTCGGAATACTCATGACGTTCGCCGCCGCTGGCGTCATCGCCGACTCAACCGCGGTCGTGATCGGCGCGATGCTCATCGCTCCCTTGATGACGCCGTTGATGGGCATGGCCCTGTCTCTCGCCATGGGTTGGCCAAATCGCTGAAGGCAGTCCTCGCTTGTCGCGTTGACCGGCGTCGCCCTCGCAATCGGTGTTGGGTTCGTTGTCGGGCTTGCCAACTTCGGGAACATCGAAACGCTCGCCAACGGCCAGATCGTGTCACGCGCGAGTCCCACGATCATCGACGTCGTGATCGCCATCGCAGCCGGAGCTGCGGGCGCCTATGGCTGGTCGCGACCCGACGTGTCGAACTCCCGGCCCGGTGTCGGTGTCGCTATCGCGCTTGTCCCGCCGCTGAGCGTTGCAGGGCTCAGCTACTCGCAGGGCGACTTCGACTCAGGCAACGGGGCCCTGTTGCTCTTCGTCATCAACGCAATTGCCACCTTGATCACCGGAGCAACCCTGTTCCTCCTCACGGGCATCGCTCCGCTCACTCGGGCGCGCAACAACGAGCGTCGGATTCGCACTGCGCTCGCTGCGGTCGGCGTTTGTGCCACCTTGATCATCGGCGCACTCCTCGTCAGCGGCAAGGGAGTCGCCACGAATGCGTTCGACCAGAACGTTGTAGCCGATGCTGTCGACGACTGGATCGAGCCGTTCGAGGGTCACAGCATCGTGTGCGCCAGCATCTCCGAGGACCTCATGTCCGTCGTGCTCACCGGCCCAACACTCAACACCGGCCCATCGGCCGACTCCCTCGCCGATGACCTCTCGGCCGACCTGGGACGCGACATCACTGTCGACCTTCGCATCCTCCTCGAGACCCGAGATGTTTCGGGAGGCTGATGCGAGATTGGGCCAGGTCGGGTGCGGGGTGTCACTCGCGGTCGAGGGAGACAGCCACCCCCGGGAGGTCGACCCACGGCTGGCGGTGCTCGCACCACGCTTCGACGGTCGGCTCGACGTTCGACTTCTCATGCAGCGTTCCCGCCTTGACGGCGATGATGCCCTCGGTCGCGACGAGCGCTGACACGATCGGCGATCCGCATGCACCACAAAAGCGGCGCTCGACGTAGACGGTGTCACCGCCATCATCGCCGCAGTCACCGTAGGTAGTCAGCGTTCCCGAGACCGTGAGCTGTGATTCGTGAGCGACGAGATTCACCGAAAATGCTCCGCCGCTCTGGCGTTGGCAATGGTCGCAATGGCACACCGCTGTGGCGATCACATCGCCCGCCAGTTCGTAGGACACCGCACCACACAAGCAAGCACCAGTCATCGTCATGACCAAAAGCTAACGATGGGGACGCCCGCGTCTCGACTCCGAGGCCGGTAGGGCGAGCGAGATGGGCCAGATCGCCCGGTACGACCGCCTCACCGAGCGGAACATAGAGTGACGCTTAAGTGAATAAACATTCAGTAAGTCGGGCATGGCGCCCGGCACGTGAGGAGCAGTCATGCAAGTTCGCAACGATCTCTACATCAATGGCGCATGGGTCCCAACGACCTCTGATGCGGTGATCAAGGTGGTCAACCCGGCCACCGAGGCCGTCATCGCCACCGTGCCCGCTGCTTCCACCGAGGACGCACACGCGGCGATCCAAGCTGCCCGGCATGCGTTCCCGGCGTGGTCCCAACTCTCGGTCGACGAGCGTGTCGACTACGTCGAGAAGATCGCCGCGGCGATGGCCGAACGCGCCGAGGAGATCGCCACCGTCGTGTCGAGGGAGCAAGGCATGCCGATGGCCAACGCTCGACGTGTCCAAGCGGGGCTTCCGGCGATGGTCATGGCGAGCTACGTCGGGATCGGCCGCGAGTTCGCAACGGCCGAACCAGAGCAGATCGGCAACTCGATCGTCGTCGAGGAACCGATCGGTGTCTGCACGTTCATCACTCCGTGGAACTATCCGCTGCACCAGATCGTCGGCAAGGTCGCACCTGCCCTGGTTGCAGGCTGCACGATGATCGTCAAGCCCAGCTCGGAGACACCGCTCAACGCGTTCGTGCTCGCGGAGATCATGCATGAGGTCGGCCTGCCTGCTGGCGTGTTCAACCTCGTGACCGGCGCCGGGCGCACGGTCGGCGAGGCCCTGTGCGTGCACCCCGACGTCGACATGATCTCGATCACCGGTTCGACCGAGGCGGGCGCTCGCATCGCCGAACTCGGTGCCCCGACCGTGAAGCGCATCTGCCAGGAACTCGGCGGCAAGTCAGCCAACGTCATTCTCGAGGGCGCCGACATCGCCAAGGCCGTGCCGGCCGGAATCACCGGAATGATGCTGAACTGCGGTCAGACCTGCACCGCGCTCACCCGCATGATCGTGCCGCGCAACCAGCAAGACGCTGTGGTCGACCTCGCCGTCAAAGCCCTGGCGGGGCTGTCGATGGGCGACCCCACAAGCGACGACCACTTCCTCGGACCAGTTGTATCGGCCTCGCAGAGGACCACCGTGCAGGACTACATCCGCAAGGGCATCGACGAAGGTGCCCGCCTCGTTGTCGGTGGCCCCGACGACCCCGAGGGATACGACACTGGCTTCTACGTGCAGCCGACAATTTTTGCCGACGTCGACAACTCGATGGTGATCGCGCAAGAGGAAATCTTCGGCCCGGTGCTGTGCATCATCCCGGTTGATAGTGACGAGGAAGCAATCGCCGTAGCCAACGATTCACCTTTCGGCTTGTCCGGAGCCGTGTGGGCCGACACCACCGACAATGCCGTCGCTGCAGCTCGCCGACTTCAGACCGGCCAGGTCATGGTGAACGGCGGCCGGTTCAACCCGCTCGCACCGTTCGGTGGCTACAAGACATCGGGTAACGGCCGCGAACTTGGCCGAGCTGGTCTCGACGAGTTCCTCGAAACCAAAGCGATTCAGCTGCCCGCCTGACCGCCAAGGAGGCCGCAAAGAATGGCGTCATACCCCAAGCACGTGAACCATGAGCTGAGCGCGATGCAGTGCCCCGCGCATGTCGGCGACGTCGACCTGTTCAGCGATGGCGCCCAAGAGCACTGGTACGAGGCCTACGAGCTCCTCCATCGTGATGCGCCAGTTCACCGCATCGAAGGTGGCGGCCTCATGCCAGGCACCGATGCGTTCATCCTGACCAAACACCACGACATCACCATGGTCGTGAAAGACCCGGTTCGATTCCCGCCGGTTACAACGATGCGGCTCGGCAAGCTTGTCGAACAGGGCCTGTCAGCGGAGCAGACGTTCGCGAAGCACAACAGCTTGATGCAGGCCTCGATGGTCACCCTTCGCCCGACCCAAGAGCTGTACTTCACGCACCGCAAGGAACTCACCGACCCATGGGTCGGGCCCGGCGCGCTTCGGCACCGGAAGATGATCACGCACCACGCCAACGCCTTGATCGACGAATGGATCGAGGGCGAGGGCCCTGACGGAACCGCTCGTGCTGAAACGGTCGACATCGAGTTCATTGGCCAATTCGCTCGGCCACTTCCCCAGCGGGTCATGGCCAGCATCCTTGGATTCCCACTCGAGGACATTCCACGACTCGCGGCATGGGGCGATGCTGCGGTGACGCCGTTTGTGCACGGCCATGGGCTCCGACACGAAATGACCCCGGAGCAAACCGCGGAGATGATCGCCCGCCTCGATGGGTTCCAGGACTACATCTACGAACACGTCACCGCGAAGCGCAACGACCCGCAGGACGACATGATCAGCTTCCTGTGCGGTGTGCACTACGAAGCGCTCGGCCGGGCGCTCACCGACATCGAGATCGCCGGCATCGTCCACGCGATGATCCTCGGTGGGCTCGAGACAACGCAGTACGCACTCGAAGAGCAGGCCCAACTGCTGTGCGAGAACCCCGGCACGTTTGAACGCCTGCGTACCGATCGAACGAAGCTGCGTAACTTCGTCGAGGAGGCCATGCGGATGCGTTCACCAACGCACGGCTTGTCGACACGGCTCACCGCTGAGAACGAGGTGTTCCAGGGTGTTGATGTTCCGGCTGGCTCACTGCTCCACATGCGTTTTGGTGCGGCGAACGTCGACCCCGACGAGTTTGAGTGCCCGTTCGAGCTGGATCTGGACCGCAAGGGCGTCACCCGGCACGTCACATTTTCGACCGGTCCGCGCGTGTGCCCGGGAGCCACGCTCTCGCGTCTTGAGCAACAGATCGCGTGGGGTGCACTCCTCGACCGAATCGAGTCGGTCGACTACGGCGATGACAACGACTGGTTGCACCAGCCGGGCATCATGCTCGGCACCCTCAAACTGAATCTGCGAGTTCGGAACGCGGCAACGCCGTTGTCGCTCGGGACCGGACGTTCGGCACGCTCGTCCTGATGTGCTCAGGCGGCTGAGTGCCGCCGACGGGGCGACGGCCGGTGTGTTCAGCTAAAAAGTTCCGATGTCCACCGAATCTGTTTCCCAAGCTGCCGCGTTGCTGCGCGGCGCTGCTGCTCATTGCGTGCCCTGTGGCCCCGTTCGAAACATTCTCGGATCTCGCACCGACCTTGGCCTCGCCTATGCGGTGCAACAGGTCAATACCGACCTCGCTATCGCGGCGGGCCGCCGCGTCACCGGTCGCAAAGTCGGGCTCACCTCGCTCGCCGTGCAGAAGCAGCTGGGAGTGGATCAACCCGACTACGGGACCCTCTTCGTCGACATGTGCATCGCGGATGGTGTCGACATTGAGTTCGGTTCACTGATTGCACCTCGGGCCGAAGCCGAGGTGGCCGTGGTACTCGAGCACGACCTCGACAAAGGCGAACACAACATCATCGACATCATCAACGCGATTGCCTACGTGATCCCTGCGATCGAAATCGTCGACAGCCGAATCAAAGACTGGGACCTGAGCCTCGTTGACACCGTGGCCGACAATGCCAGCTCCGGGTTGTATGTGGTGGGCACGCAGCCCAAGTCGTTGCGCAAACTGGACCTTCGGAGCATCGAAATGCAACTGCACCGGAACGGCGTAGTCGAATCAACCGGGGTTGGCTCGGCATGCCTCGGGAACCCGCTCCATGCGGCGCTGGCGGTCGCCAACGTCATGAGCAAGCAGGGCACGCCGTTGCGGGCCGGCGAGTGCATCATGACCGGCGCGCTCGGGCCGGTGGTGCCCGTTGTCGCAGGAGATCATCTTCATGCAGACATGGGTGAACTCGGGTCGGTATCAACTCGATTCGCTGCCGCTGAGCACCGGACGGTCCGCTAACGAGAACCTCTTCGTCCGCTACTAATTTGGCCCATTCCGACTCAAGAAGGACCCCCCCCCGACATGGACAGCGACTACGAAGACCTCACCGAATGCGGCTTGACCGCCGAATTCGAACAAGAACTGCTGCTAAAGCAACGCGAGTGCACGTTCATGTGGACGAACAAGGCAGGCGAAGCGTTCGGCGTGATCATGTCGCTGTTTCCGCATGAGGGGAAGATCTGGATGACCGCAGCCGAACGACGCGCACGCATCTCAGCAATTCGCCGTTACCCACGCGCCTCGGTCTGTATCACGAGCAAAGGCACTGACATGGGGACGGGCAAGACCATCACCTATAAGGGTGACTGCGTCGTGCACGACTCGCGTGAAATCAAGGACTGGTTCTTTCCGAACTTCGCCCGCTGGATTCGCCCCAATGACGAAGTTGCGTCGTCCACATTCCAGACGTTCCTCGACTCGCCCGACCGGGTGGTCATCGAGTTCACGCCGGACTACAAGCTCGGGTTCGACAGCGCCCTGATGTGGACGCGGTCGCCCGAAGCCGGCAACAAGCCGACCACCTGACGCAAACCGAATCGACCGCAGGCAAATGTGGGGCCACTTATCGGCCGGTGGTATTGATCCGCTCCGGTTCGACGGTGACGATCCAGCGATGGTCATCGGCCCCGTCCGACGGCGGTCCATCGGCGCCGTAGTGGGCACGCACGCGGGCCACGAACGCCTTGTCGGGGTCGGGTTCAAATGTGACCCGACCTCGCACCTCGACGGTGTTGATCATCGACGTAGGGCTCATCAAGAAGAACGAGCAGGCCGAGTTCTCACGGAGGTTGCGGTATTTCCTGCGATGCTCAAGCAGCGAGAACTTGATCAGGCCGTTGTCGAGCAGGAACCACATGCCGGTCGACTGCGGGAGACCGCCCGGGGTGATCGTGGTGATCACGCAGCCATGCGGCTCACTGACAAGTTCGACATGGGAGTCGGGTATCTGTTGCATGACGCTCAACACCAAACGGGTCGGATGAGTCCGATGACGCTGGCGGGCGTGACGATGATCGCACGACGTTGCTCACGCACCATCGCTTCACGGAACTCATCCCAATCGGGATGCTCCTTTGTGGCCACGGCGCGGAACGCGTCGATGAGCGTGTCCATTGCCGGGCCGTACGTCTCGGTAGGGGCCGGGCTCACAACGGCCGTGCTGTCGAAGCTGAGGTAGCTGCCCTCGTGAGAGAGGTGGTACACGACGCGTGGATCACGCTCGATGTTGTACACCTTCGAGCGGTCGGCCATCACGGCGCAGGGTGATCAACGTGCCGAGTTGCACGTCGGCGGCGAAGGCCAAGCCCTCACCAAGTTCGATCTGGTTCACTTCCATGCTGAAGACCTGAGGTGCGAGATCCTCGCAGCGAAGGCCTCGGCCAGGATGCTCGCGGGCAGCGATCAGTCGTTGTCAAACTTGTCGACGATGTGGTGGGCCACATCAGCGATTTTGCCCTTCACACCGCCCTCTGCAGCAGCCTGCTCGAGCCGCGCATCGGCGATCCCGAGGCCAGCACGGAGCTCTTCGACCGGAGAGATCTTGCCGTCACCGTTCAAATCGTAGGCGGCGAGCGCGCTCTCCTCGAAGGCGTCCGGCTTCTCGTCGTTCGTCTGGTCGGTTCCTTCGGGTTGCGTCATAGGTCAAGTCTCCCTTCTCTCATCGGCATTGTCGAACCCATATGCCCCCGTCGCCAAACGGATCGAGGTGATTCGGCCGAATTGCGGCGGAGTCACGCCACTAACGTGGCGCTCATGAGTCGAGCGCCGGGGAAAAGCGCGTGATCGCCACAACGCCAAACCCGCGGGTCACACTCGCGCTCGTGGCTCTTGTCGCTCTGCTGATCGGCGGCAATTTCACGGCCCTCAAGTTCGCGCTTGACCACACCACACCGTTGTTGCTCGCTGGCTTGCGCACCGTGGTCGGTGGGACGTTCTTGTTGTGCTTCGTGACGCTCGTACGCGGCGAGCGCATCCCAACCGACCGAGTGCTACTCGGCAAAATCTTCGTTGTCAGCTTGGCGATCACCACGGTTTCGAGTGGTCTGCTCGTCTTCGGCGTGAATCGTGTTCCGGCAGGATTGGCATCGCTGCTCAGCAGCACGATGCCATTGTTCACCGCGCTCCTGGTGCTGCTGCTGATGGGGACGCGGCCAACACGTCGTGGCGCCATTGGATTGGGCGTCGGCTTTTTCGGGACGGTGGTGCTGGCCTGGCCGTCACTTGGTGGACAGGCCACCGCTGTCGGCATTGTTGCCCTCGCGTTGTCGGCTTTGGCATGGGCATTTGGAACCGTGTTCATGCAATGGCGTGACTTCAGTTCCATCTCGCCTGTGATGATAGTTGCGGTCCAATTGCCGATGTCTGCGGCGATCTTGATACCGGTGGCGTTGCTCACCGAGGGGGTCGCCGACACCGACTGGTCGCTCGGGCTCTTCGTTCCGCTGACATATGCCGCGATCCCTGCGAATGCAGTGACGTTCGCGCTGATGGCCACCATCGTGAAGCGCGCCGCGGCAACACAGGCAGCAGCGACTGCGTACCTCATCCCGATTTCTGGCGTGTTCTTCGGCTGGCTGATTCGCGGCGAACGGCTCGGAACAATCGAACTGGTTGGCGGCGTCCTCGTCGTTGCCGGGGTCTACCTTCTCGTCACCGCAAACGCCCGAGCGAACATGGCAATCTCGACGCCTCCCATAACCTCCCCTGGTCGAGTCGACCGCTGATGTGTCGTTACTCTCGGGTGTCGGGATCCGGAAGAGCCGCGGTGAAGGCGGCGAGTTCAGCGTCGCCGATTGGGACAAGCCTCGATGCGTCGGGAAAGGTACCCGACTCGACGTCGGCGGCGTACTCGGCGAACGCTGCAACACGCTCGGCCTGAAGACGATCTTCCTCGGCGGCAAGGTTGCGATACGCCTTGGCATGCCGGGGCACATGGCCTCGATTGGTGCCAAGGATGTCGGCCGAGAACAGGTACTGCGCGTCGCATTCCGATCCGGATCCCATCGAGATCATGTACATCGATGTGCGTTGCGAGATCGCCGCGGCGACCGCAGCGGGAACGACTTCGATTTCCGCGGCGAAGGCACCCGCCTCCTCGAGTGAGCGCGTCTGCTCGAACACGCTCAGGGCGCTCGCCGCAGTCTTGCCGACCGCCTTGAAGCCACCCGTCCACGTTCGCCGAGCCGGGATCAGCCCGACGTGCCCAACAACGGGGATTCCCTCGGCACGCATGCGTGAGATCGTGTCGAGGCTCGCTGCGCTCCACACCGCGTCGGCGCCGAGAAGCATCATCTTGAATCCAGCGCGCAGGTAGTCGTCAGTGGTGACGTGCACGCCGTACTCGAGGCCGGCGACCATGAACGCCGATGGCGCAGCGTCGCGATAGTCGGCGCTCATCCGGGTGTCCTGAACGGTGATGATGTCAACGCCACCTTCGTGAGCGGCGGTCGCTTCGTCGAGCGTGTCGACGTAGACGTTGGATCGCTGCCGGGTGCCCTTCTCCGCGAGGAGGTCGGCGACCGTGGGTGGCGTCGGCTTCATTTCGTGTCCTTCTCTGACGTCAGCGTGCTGCGTTGACGAGCGCGCCGTCGATGATCACTTGCGGGTAACGGTCACCGGAAGGCTGGTGTATCCATGCACAAACGATGAGCGCGTGCGGGTCGGTTCGCCTTGAATTTCGATTCGTTCGAAACGGTGCAGGATTTCTTCCCAGAGGACTCGCAACTGCATCTCGGCAAGCCGAAGACCCATGCAACGGTGGATGCCGTAGCCGAACGAAAGGTGCTGGTCGACGTTTTCACGCTCGATGTCGATGGCGCCAGCGTTCGGGAAGACGTCCTCATCGTGGTTTGCCGACAAGTACCACATGAGGAGCTGGTCGTCTTTCTTGATCTGCTTGCCGCCGACCTCGGCATCGCGCGTGGCGGTGCGACGCATGTAGGCGAGCGGCGTCTGCCAGCGGATGACCTCGGCGACCATGTTGCGGATGAGGTCCGGGTTGGCGGCAAGTTTTTCGTACTGCTCAGGGAACTTGTTGAGCCCGTAAACGCTGCCGGTCATCGTGTTGCGCGTGGTGTCGTTGCCCCCGACGATGAGCAGCAGCAGGTTCCCTAGGTGCTCCATCACCGACATGTCTTTGGTGGCGTCACCGTGCACGAGCATCGAGACGAGGTCGTCGCCTGGGTTCGCCCGGCGCTCTTCCCAGAGCTCCGAGAAGTACGCCACACATTCCAGCATTTCGTCTCGGCGCTGCTCGTTCGATTCGATAACCCCACCGGGCTCGGGGATGGCGAACACGACGTCAGACCAGCGGGTGAGCTTGGCCCGATCCTCGAACGGGAAGTTGAAAAGGGTGGCCAGCATCCGAGTGGTGAGTTCGATCGAAACGGTGCTCACCCAATCGAAGGTCCCGCCCTCGGGGACCGATTCGAGTACCTCGATGGTTCGTTCACGAATGAGCGACTCGAGGTTCTCCAAGCTCTTAGGCCGGACCGCGGGCGTCACCGTGAGGCGCTGCTCACGCTGCATCGGTGGGTCCATCGCGATGAACGAGCCGACCCGGGCTTCGGTGGGCGCCTGCATTGCGACCGGGATACCAAGCGTGATGCCGTTGGCCGAGGAAAAGGTCTTCCAGTCCCCTTCGACTGCCCTGATGTCTTCGCCCTTGGTGACCGACCAGTAGCGGCCAGCGGACTCGATCTCATTCAGGTGGACCGGGTCTTCGGCGCGTAGACGTGCGAAGTAGCCCTGCCAGCGGTCTTGCTCAAACAGGTGAGCATTCACCGGATTGAGGTCCTCGATGGAGAGTTTGTCGGCCTCGGGAGCATCCGCGCCGAATTCAGCCTGCGCCTGCTCGGGGGACTTGTAGTCGGTCCCCAGAAACTCGGGCGGCTTGGGGTCTGTACCCGTGTCGGTGTCGGTCATCGTGGCGCTCCTCGCAACATCGCTCGGCGGCCCGCACCACTGTTGGTGTGTTCCGCGCTGATCGAACAGTATCGACTGGCGCCTCGCGACGTCACGAATCGGACGGGGGCGTTGGCAACAACGAGTGTGGGCTCCACCACGACGGTGAGTTGACTTTATATTGCAATGAATATAGTTTGGGTCCGTGGCCCCCGATGCAAACTTTCTGAACGGTTACTTGCCGTACTTGTTGCGCCAGGCTGACCAGACGTTGTCGGCTCCCTTCTATGCGGTGCTCACGCAATACGGCGTCGCCCGATCGGAATGGCGGGTGATCGCTGTGCTCCACGAACTCGGTGAGCTGTCGGTTGCCGACCTTGCCATCGAGGCGCTGAGCCCGCAACCAACGGTCACCCACGCGGTGCGCCGGCTCGAAAAGCAGGGCCTTGTCACGCGCACGCCCGGCACAACCGACAAGCGGCAACGGTTCGTTGCGCTCTCCCCCTCGGGCACGAAGCTGACCGCGGCGCTGATAGTCGAAGCCAAGGAACTTGAGGCCGATCTGCTCGCCGACGCCCAGCATCTTCCCGAACTCGTCGAACTGCTGCTGGAACTCACTGCAGCGGTCACCGCACGCACACCCGGACAGAGCGATGAGGTATCCGATGTCGGATGAATCCACAGCTCACCAGAAGGAAGCCATGACCAACTACGACCCGAGCCCCACTGCCCGTCGGCCCTTCAATCTAATGGCGTGGGTCGATGATCACCGGGCCGAACTCACACCGCCGGTTGCCAACAAGCAGGTCTTTCGAGATGCCGACATGATCGTGATGATGGTCGGCGGCGGCAACGAGCGGAACGATTTCCACGAGGACCCGCGGGAAGAATTCTTCTACCAGGTCAAGGGCGACATGAACTTGGTGATCTGGCCAAAAGAGGGAACCGAGCCGTTCGACATGGCGATTCGGGAAGGCGACATCTACCTGTTGCCGCCAAACGTTTGGCACTCGCCACAGCGGCCGGACCCCGCTTCCATCGGCTTGGTTGTGGAATACCAACGCAACATCGGCGAACTCGATGCCTTCCTGTGGGCCTGCCCGAACTGTGCCCAGATGGTGCATCGGGTCGAGTTGCAGGTCCAAGCGATCGACAAGGATCTCCCGCCGCTCTTCGCGGCGTTCCACCACGACCTCGCCGCACGCACCTGCCCCCATTGCAACACTGTGCACCCCGGAAAAGAAGGACGATTGTGAGCACCCCACTTCCCACTGCTGCCGAACTCGATGCAGCCGATCCACTCGCCTCACTCCGTGAGGAGTTTGAGATCCCCGACGGCATCTACCTCGTTGGAAACTCGCTCGGGGCGCTCCCCAAGGCCGCCCGCGAGTACGTCAACACCGAACTCGACCGATGGAGCACGCTCGGCGTGGAGGGTCACTTCACCGGCCAACTGGCCTGGAAGGACTACCACGAATTGGTCACCGATCAGTTGGCTGCGGTCGTCGGAGCGCAACCCGCCGAGGTCGTCGCGATGAACGGGCTCACCGTCAACCTGCACCTGCTGATGGTCAGCTTCTACCAACCCACCAGCACCCGCCACAAGATTCTGCTCGAAAGCCACGCGTTCCCGTCTGACCACTTCGCAGTCGAATCACAGATTCGTCAGCGCGGCTTCGATCCCGCCGACTCGATGGTCATCATCGAGCCACGTCAGGGCGAAGAAACGCTTCATCCTGATGACATCCTTGCCGCGATCGCTGAACACGGCGACGAGCTTGCACTGGTCATGTTGCCGGGCGTGCAGTACTACACGGGCCAGGCTCTGCCGATGGCGGCGATCGTGGAGGCCGGCCATGCAGTTGGCGCACGGGTCGGACTCGACCTAGCGCATGCAGCGGGCAACCTCGAGCTGAGCTTGCATGACTGGAACGTCGACTTCGCAGCCTGGTGCACCTACAAGTATTTGAACAGCGGGCCGGGAGGCGTTGCTGGTGCGTTCGTTCATGAGCGTCATGTGACCGACCAGACGCTGCCCAAGCTGTTGGGCTGGTGGGGCACCCAACCGTCGAGCCGATTCGAGATGGCCACCACGTTTGACCCGATCCCAACCGCTGAGTCGTGGCAGCTGTCGAACGCACCAATCCTGTCGATCGCAACGCTGCGCGCCTCGCTCGACATCATCGACCGCGCTGGCGGCATGCGTGCGCTTCGCCAGAAGACCGAACGCCAGATCGAGTTCTTTGACCGTCGCCTCGCCGAGAGCCTCGGCGACCGAATCAACTGCATCACTCCCCAACCACTCCACGAGCGAGGCTGCCAGTACGCGCTGCGGGTCACCAACGGTGACGGCAAGCGCGTCTACGAGGAACTGGAGAAGGCCCGCGTGTTGTGTGATTGGCGAGAACCGGATGTCATTCGTGTCGCCCCGGTTCCGCTGTACAACTCATTCGACGACATCGACCGTTTCGTGAACATCCTCGACGGGATCGTTCGATGAACGGCCCCATCGCCATCATCGGCGCCGGGCCGGCCGGGGCACTGCTCTCGATCTACATGGCGCGCCAGGGCCATGAGGTGACCATGTACGAGAGCCGGGCTGATCTGCGCGACATCGAGGTCGACGCCGGCCGGTCGATCAACCTCGCGCTTGCCACCCGTGGCATCGTGCCGCTGATCGACGTTGGCGTGATCGACCAGGTTGATGCGATCACGATCCCGATGCGCGGGCGCATGGTCCACGCCGACGGCGAATCACAGCCTGCGCTCCAGGCATACGGCAGCAAGGAACACGAAGTGATTCACTCCGTGTCCCGCGGCGACCTCAATGCCATTCTGCTCGACGCAGCCGAAGCGACAGGACGAGTGAACATCGAGTTCGAGAAGCAGCTTGAGTCGGTTGACTTCGATGCATCGCTCGTTCGTTTCGCCGATGGAACGACCGCGCCATTCGGGTTGATCATCGGTGCTGACGGCGCCGGCTCGCGAGTACGGGCTGCCATGGTCGACAAAGACGCCTGCGAGTACCACACCGAGTGGCTCGACCATTCATATAAGGAATTGACACTGCCCCCGACCAGCAACGGCAGTCATCGCCTCGACGCAAACGCTTTACACATCTGGCCACGTGGCGAGTTGATGTTGATCGCACTCGCCAATCCGGGCGGCGATTTCACCGTGACGCTGTTTGCGCCGAACGCGACCTTCGAACAGTTGACATCGAATGATGACGTCGACGCGTTCTTTGAAGCCGAGTTCGCCGACTTCGCAGCGCTCGTACCCGACCTCGCCGCGCAATTCGCCGACAACCCCACCGGCCGGTTGGGCACCATTCGAACGAACGGTTGGAGCCTCGACGAGCGAGCGGTTCTGGTCGGCGACGCCGCTCACGCGATCGTCCCGTTCCACGGCCAGGGCATGAACGCCGCCATGGAGTCAGCACGTGCGCTCGATCGGCACATGCGGGCCTCACCCGACGACCTCACCGCCGCCTTCCAACGCTACGAAGCCGAGCGCAAACCCGACGCCGACGCGATTGCCGACATGGCGCTCGGCAACTACGTCGAGATGCGAGCTGGCGTCGTCGACCCCAACTACCTGGCGAAGCGAGCACTCGCGCTCGAGTTGGAGCAGCGTCAT
The DNA here is from genome assembly GCA_047610085.1 of Ilumatobacter sp. GTDB lineage: Bacteria > Actinomycetota > Acidimicrobiia > Acidimicrobiales > Ilumatobacteraceae > Ilumatobacter_A. Next base: position 30,812 of record JBLFZD010000002.1, read on the forward strand.
CCCGGCCACATCAGCCCTCGCTACAACATGGTCATGTTCTCGACCATGCCCTACGCCGAGGCACAGTCTCGGGCCGCCAAGCAAGCCGAGATCATCGAGGCCGCAATCGACGACCCATCGCTCGATGTGGACGCCCTCATTGCCGCCCTCGACCCGCTCCCCGATCTTGACCCGCTCGCCGACCCGAAAGCACTGTCGATCTCATGAGCCTTCCCTTCGAGAACAACGACGACTTCACCTACGGCAATTATCTGATGGTGCCGGACCTGCTGTCGCTGCAGCAATGTGTATCGGTCGACCCAGCCACGGGGCTCCCCGAGCATGACGAGATGCTGTTCATCATCATTCACCAGGTGTACGAGCTGTGGTTCAAGCAGATGCTGCACGAACTCGACTTCATCGTGCGGCTCCTCAACGACGATCAGGTGAACGGCGCGCGCAATCATTTGAAGCGCGTGTTGAAGATCCTCAAGACACTGGTCGGCCAGGTCGACGTGCTCGAGACGATGACGCCCGCCGAGTTCGCCAGCTTCCGATCGTTCCTCGCCAACGCGAGCGGCTTCCAGTCGGCGCAATTTCGTGAGATCGAGTTCCTGCTCGGCATCAAAGATCGCATTCAGATCGAATGGTTCGGTGGCGACGAAGGCGAGCGGCTCGCGGCTCGTTACGAGGCACCCACGATCTGGGATGCATTCGTGAACGTGCTGCACCGCGACGGCTACGCCGTGCCGGTCGAGGTGCTCGAACGCGATATACGTGAGTCCATTGTTGAGAACGCTGAGCTGCAAGCGCTGATCGTCGAGCGGTACAGCGACGAGGGATTCGCCAGCCTGTGCGAAACCCTGACCGACCTCGACGAAGGCCTCCAAGAGTGGCGCTACCGGCACGTGATGATGGTCCGCCGCACGATCGGTATGAAGCACGGCACCGGTGGTTCCGAGGGGGCCGCCTACCTCGCGACCACGCTCTTCAAACCGGCGTTCCCCGACCTCTGGGCGATCCGCACGGCGTTCTAGCCAACGCCCGTGCCACTCTCTGTACCGATGACCGCGAAAGAACCCCTCACATGATGACCTATCCCGAATTACAGCTCTACATCAACGGATCGTGGCGCACCACCAACGATGACCTTGCAGTGATCAACCCGGCTACCGAAGAGCAGATCGGTCGTCTTCCGGTCGCCCAGCCACAAGATCTCAACGATGCGCTCGACGCAGCGCGTGCCGGCTTTGCTGTGTGGAGCCAGACTGCGCCCAAGGTGCGGGCCGACGTAATTCGTGCAGCGTCGGCGCTGCTGCGTGAGCGCCAGGATGAAATCGCGCATTCGATCACGCTCGAACACGGCAAGCCATTCTTCCAAGCCCAAATGGAAGTGATCCGGGGATGTGAGTTCTTCGAGTGGGACGCCGGGGAAGCGACCCGCACATACGGCAGGGTGATCCCAAGCGGTCCCGGCGTGAAGCACATCGTGCATCACCTGCCGATTGGGCCGGTCGCCGCGTTCTCACCATGGAACTTCCCGATGAGCCAGCCGGCCCGCAAAATTGCCGGCGCGCTCGCGTCGGGCTGTTCGATCATCTTGAAGGCAGCCGAAGAGACCCCGGCCGGCGCGATCCACATCGCTCGCGCGTTCCACGACGTCGGGTTGCCGCCGGGTGTGTTGAACCTCGTGTTTGGTGTGCCGGCCGACATCTCGCAGCATCTCATTCCGAGCGACATCGTCAAGATGGTGGCGTTCACCGGGTCGACAGCGATCGGTCGGCACCTCACGGGACTCGCGTCGGACTTCATGACACCCGTGCTGATGGAGTTGGGTGGACATGCGCCCGTCATCGTGTGTGAGGACACCGACGTCGAAGCAGCAGCGATCACCTCGGCGGTACGCAAGATGCGTAACGCTGGCCAAGTGTGCACATCGCCGACGCGGTTCTTCGTGCACGAGAGCATCTTCGAGCAGTTCCTCGATGTGTTCACCACTCGCGCGGCACAGACGGTCGTCGGCAACGGGATGGACTCGGGCGTCGAGATGGGGCCTCTCGCCAACGAACGCCGCATCGACGCGCTCGCCGACATGGTGGCCGACGCCCGCGACGTTGGTGGCCAGGTCACCACGGGCGGCAATCGGCTCGACCGGCCCGGCTACTTCTTCGAACCGACCGTGCTGGCGAACGTGCCGGCCAACGCACTCGTGATGCAGGAGGAGCCGTTCGGCCCGCTTGCGATCGTGAACCCGGTCGAGTCGCTCGACGACGCGATCGAGCAAGCCAACTCGGTGCCATACGGCCTCGCGGCGTACGGCTTTACCAATCGGGCCGACTATGCCGATCGCATGGCCGACCGGGTCGAGGCCGGCAACCTGTCGATCAACACGCTCGAAGCGTCGCTGCCCGAGACACCCTTCGGTGGCGTGAAGTCGAGTGGATACGGGCGCGAAGGCGGCGCCGAGGGCCTGCACGCGTACACGGTCGTCAAGAACGTGTCACACCGCATGTCCATCAACTGACCCGAACATGATTCATCGTCGAAACAGAGATTGAGCACACATCATGAGCTACAGCAGAAGCGACGCAAAGGCCCACGCTCGGGCCAACATGAACGGCATCTGGGCAGCTGCCCTGATGCCGTTTACCGAGGATCATCGCCTCGATGAGGACGGCTTTCGAGAGAACATCCGCCACTGGACCCAAGAGTTGGGGATCGAAGGGCTCTTCATCGCGGGCAAGCAAGGCGAGTTCTTCTCGATGTCGCTGGAGGAACGCAAGCGTTCGTTTGAGCTGTCGGTGGAAGCCACCGGCGATCACGGACAGACGATCATGTCGTGCTCCGATCAGAACATGGACGTGGTGATCGACCTCGCGCGTCACGCCGAGGATGTCGGGGCCGACTACATCGTGGTGCATGCGCCCGCACTCCACTTCTCTCAGGCTCAGGACGAGACGCTGCTGCGGTATTACTCGACGGTGGCTGACAGCATCAACATCGGCATTGCGCTCTGGAGCCATCCGGACAGTGGCTACCTGATGTCACCCGACCTGTGTAATCGGCTGGCGGACATCGAGAACGTGGTGGCGATCAAATACAGCGTCCCGCGCCCGATGTACTCCGAGCTGAGCGCGCTTGCATCGGATCGCATTCAGGTGAGCACGGCGTCGGAGACCGAGTGGCTCGACAACATTCTCGAACTCGATTGGAAGCTGTACCTGTGTTCGTCGCCCCCGTTCCTGCTGCAATCGGCGAACGATCGACGCATGCACGACTACACCCAGGCGGCGTTCGCCGGCCGGGCTGACGAGGCACGCCAGATCAGTCTCAGCCTCGACCCGGTGCGTGAAGCACTCATGGGCACTCGGCCTGCCGAGAAGCCGCATGCTCACCAGAAGTACTGGCAGGAGCTACTCGGCCAGGTGGGTGGCAGCGTTCGTGCGCCGCTGCTCGAACTCAACGATGAGGAAAAGGCCATCACGCGTGAGGCATTTGAGCAGTGCGGACTGATGGTGTGAGTCGACCGAGCGTGCCGACGCTGCGACTCGCGTTTATCGGCTGGGGTGCGATCGCGAGTACCGCTGCCGAGATGCTCAGTGGCAGCGCCGTGGAGATCGTGGCCGTGGCGACGACGGACAATTCTGTGCACCGTCGGAACGTGCCGGCTGGTGCTCGACTCATCAGTCACCCCGATGAACTTGCGGCGACCGCGCCGCATGTGGTCGCCGAAGCAGCAAGCCGAACTGCCGTCGGCCCGTGGGGGCGGGCTGCGCTCGAGTCGGGTGCAGACTTCATCGTTTCGTCGGTCTCCGCGTTCTCCGACGCCAAGGTGCTCGATGCGCTACGCGAGGTCGCCAGCCAGAGCGGATCACAGTTGTGTATTCAGCCTGGCGCGGTAGCGGGGATCGAAGCGCTCGCAGCGGCGCGGCTGATGGGCGTCGACGTTGTTGAGCACCGGATCGTGAAGCCGCCCCGCGCATGGGCCGGCACGCCGGCCGAAACGCTGTGCGATCTTGATTCGCTCGCCGAGCCCACCGTGTTCTTCAGCGACTCGGCGTCCGAGGCCGCATCGCAGTTCCCGAAAAACGCGAACGTGGCGATGACAACCGCGCTTGCGGGCATCGGCCCCGAGAAGACGAAGATCTCACTGGTTGCCGACCCAGCCGCGACCATGAACCGGCACGAGGTCTCTGCTCACGGCGCGTTCGGACACCTCAATGTCGTCATTTCGAACCAGCCACTTCCGGCGAACCCAAAGACCTCGGCCATGGCGGCGCTCAGCCTCGTGCGGTCGATCAAGAATCGCGTCGCTCCGATCGTGATCTGATCGCGACGGCCATCAGGCCATCACGAACGGCGATTCGAAACTCGCCACTCGTGAGGTGCTCGGGCACGTGGGGTCCACGATCAATCTTGGTGGCGACGAGATCCAGATCACGCCCGCGCGCTGCGTGCTACTCTCGATCCCGAATACCGGGGCTTGGCAAACGTCGTGTGTTACCCCTCAGACTTTTGGGAGATGTGCATGCGTGATCACCGCAAGGACAACAAGACGGTACCCGAGCGAATCGTGGGGGCATCAGCGGTCGCTGCGACCATCACCCTTGTGGGTGGCGTGTTGATGGTCGGCGGTCAGCCGGTGTCTGCAGCGACGATCGAGGTCAACAGTCTCGACGACGACGGCGCGGGCGATTTGACAACGTTCCGCGAGGCCCTCGCCGTGTCGGCTGACGGTGACACCATCACCTTCGACCCGGCACTGTTCACCGGTGGACCGGGCACAATCACGGCGCTCGCCGGCCGTTTCGTGGAGGGGGACGAGGTCGCGATCGCTGGCCCCGGGGCTGCGGTATTGACGCTGACGAACCTGACCGGCGACGTGCTGTACCTCTACGACGGTGGGCAGACCATCTCCGGGCTGACGATTGGCGACGGAAGCGATGACGGCATCAAAATCGGCGATGGCCCTGACGACGAATCCAACTTTCTGCCTCTCGCACTGACCGACATCGTGATCGACGGCGCCGGCGACGACGGGATCCAAGGCGGCGTGCTGGAGTACGTTGACATCGGTGACCTCGTCCTCACCCGTGTGACCATCACCGGTTCGAGCGATCGCGGTGTGAACCTCGGCGGACACGTCGGTGCATTGACAATCCTCGACTCGACGATCACCGACAATGGCGCTGACGGCATCGAGCTCTCGGCAACCGTTGACGGCGACGTGACGATCACCGACTCGCTGATGTCGGGCAATGGCGACAGTGGCGCTTACATCAACGACATCGAGGGTGCGTTGACGATCACCAGATCAGATTTCGACAACAATGACAACGAAGGCTTCGAAACTCGAGAGGTAGCCGGCGCCGTCGTGGTCGAAGAGTCGTCGTTCTCGGGCAACTACGACGTCGGGCTCCACTTCCACAGCGATCTCAATAGCGATGTGACCGTCACGAACTCGACGATCGACAACAACGGCGGGGTTGGTCTGGACATCAGATACAAGGTCGACGGGGTCCTCTCCATCACGAAGTCGACGTTCAGCGACAACGGCGACCATGGAGTATTCCATTCCGGATACACCGTCGGTGATGTCGACATCACCGATTCGACGTTTGACAACAACGGCGACAGCGGTGCGGAGCTCCATGAGATCCAGAGCAACTTGTCCATCTCGGAGTCATCGTTCTCCGACAACAGCGTCGACGGTCTCGTGTTGTCCCGATCTGTTGTTGGAGATGTAACAATCACCGATTCGACGTTCGACAACAGCGGTTCAGGTTCGGCTGGTACTGCCCTGTATGTGGTCTCCGTGCAAGGCGCTGTTTCGATCGGTGGGTCGACGTTCTCGAACAACTCGGCCCCGGTCGTGCTGAAACGTGTGATCGGCGCCTCGGAGATCGTGAACTCGACGTTCACGGGTAACGATGGCGAGGCCGTGATCGAATTCGATTCGATACCGGCTCCGACCAGTCAACTGGCGATCAGGAACTCCACGATTTCAGGGAACACTCCGAGCGTCGCTTTGGTGACGACGTCCGATGATGTGATCCAGATCGACAACAGCATCGTGACCGACAACGGTGGTGCCCCGGTGGGGGAAGTGTTGGACGATCCGGGTGATCCGGAAATCGGGTCGGTCGACACGAAGTTCTCACTCGTTCCCGTAGGTGCAGCACTGGGAGCGTCGAACGTCGAGACCGATGCTCCGTTGTTGGGATCATTGGCCGATAACGGCGGTCCGACGTTGACGATGCTGCCGCTCACCGATTCGCCGGCACTCGATGCGGGTGACCCGGCGTTTGTGGCGCCCCCTGCGAAAGATCAGCGCGGTGTGGATCGTGTGAAGGGTGTAGCGATTGATATCGGTGCTGTTGAGGTTGCACCGTTGTTCGTGACGTCGTTGACGCCGACGAGGTACCTCGATACCCGTACGACCGGGATGACGTTCGACGGTCAGTTCCAAGCAAACGGAATCAGGCCGTCGGAATCGACACTCACGCTTGATGTGGGTGGCCGCGGCGATGTGCCTGCTGATGCTCAAGCCGTCGTGGTCAACGTGACTGCGGTACGCGCGTCGGGGAAGGGCTTCGTCACCGCCTACCCGTGCGACGCGGACAGGCCGCTGGCATCGTCGTTGAACTATGACGCCGGGGTGAACATGGCGAACGAGTTGATTGTTACGTTGCCGGCGTCGGGTGATGTGTGTCTGTTCACGAAAACCGAAACGCACCTGCTCGCCGATGTGGTCGGCTACGTGCCGGCAGAATCGGGTTATGGCGGGTTGACGCCGGCCCGCCTGCTCGACACGCGACCGACCGGCGAGACGACCGACGGCGATTTCGAGGGTGGTGTGAAGCCTGGGGCCGGGAACCAGATTGAACTCCAGGTTGCGGGGCGCGGTCGTGTGCCTGCTGATGCCCGGGTGGTGATTGTGAACATCACGTCGGTGGCGGCTGATTCTCCCGGATTCGTGACGGTGCATCCGTGCCTGGCGACGCGGCCGGTCGTTTCGTCGCTGAACTTCACCGCCGGAACGAATCGAGCGAACGAGGTCATCGCGCAACTCGATGCCGACGGCAAGCTGTGTGTGTTCAACAACAAGTCCACACACCTCGTCGTCGATGTGGTCGGCTGGCTGCCCGCCGGTGCGGGTTACACCGCGGTGTCTCCGGCTCGGCTCGTCGACACCCGTACAACCGGTGAAACCATCGATGGGAGTCAGGAAGCAGGCGGTATTCGCCCGGCCGACAGCGAGTTGGTTGTCCCGGTGGCGAATCGTGCCGAGGTCCCCGACAGTGCGACCGCTGTCGTGGTGAACATCACCGCAATCGGAGCGACCCAGAAGGGGTTCATCACCGTCTATGACTGCGAGGGCGCACGTCCGGCCGCTTCGTCGCTCAACTACGTCGCCGGGGTCAACAGCCCCAACGAATTGATCGCCGGTCTCAATGCAGACGGCGAGATCTGTGTGTACACACTGCACAGCATTCACATCGCCGTCGACGTCGTCGGTTACATCACCGACTGATACCCGGTTGTCTGGTTCAAACACCAGACGATCACAACGAGGCGGCCCCGATGGTCGGGCGCTCATATTCGCCGCGTGACAGAGTGCTCAGACCCAGCCGACATCCGGCGGTCTGGGGACACCACGGGAACGTCATCAACAGGGGTTGCTGGGACGGTCTGCCCTGCGCTCGAACCAGAGCGCGGGCCGACGCGCGCCGCAGCGGGTAAATGTTGAACGATTCGCCGTTCTCAGTGAGTTGCGTCCCGGAATCCGGGACAGATTTCACTGAGAACGTCGAGCCGGGGCCATGCCGACAGTAAAAGAGCGAGCCGCATTCTGCGAACGGACGCTGGCAGCGAAACTAGGAGCCGGGAGGTGCAGCGACGACCACGATCGAGTGGGTGGTCGTGCCGGCGTGACGGTGCGCAGCGAGTTCGACGTACTCCGGCGAGTTCCACCAGACCATCAGGGCGTCTTCAGATTCGAACTGGATGACCACGGTGCGACCCGGGGCGCGTTCGCCCTCGAGCACGGTCACGTCGTCGTCGTACGTGACGAACTTGCCGCCGTGGGCTTTGAGAATCGGGAAGAAGCCCTTCTCGTAGACGCGGTACTTCGCGACATCGTCGACGGTGAAGTGGGCAATGAAGTGGACGGGTGCGCTCATGGTTGTTCCTTGATCAAATCGAGTTGGGGGTGGTCAGTGTTCGTGGGCCGCAGCGACGGGGTCTTCTTCGGCCCAGCCGTAGTGCATGCGACCGTGATCGGCATTGGCAGCCATGATCCCACCCACCGTCCCGTCAGACCAAGGAGCTCCGGGAATTTTCGACGCGAGGTTCTCGTCGGTCAGCTCGGCGAGCAGTGCAATCGTGTCCGCACGGACCTCTTGACCAATGCGCACAAGTTCGGTGAACGGCTTGCCGCTGTGCTCGGCCTTCCACTCTTCGGTCCAGCCGTGGATCGACGCCATGATCTCGTCCATCGACTGCAGCGAGCCGTCGCCGCGCAGACGTGGCGCGAGGCCGGTGTCGCCTGAAAGGTGGCGCCGGAACATCGCGTTCCAGTTGCGTTCGATCAGCGTGGTGTGGACGAAGTGATCGGCATATGACCAGCGACTCTCGGCGTCGTGCTCGCTGAACGTGCGCGGCGCCGTCAACTCGTCGGGCAACATCGCCCCCAGCTTCTCGAGGAGCCACGCACGGTCGCGGTTGAGCTTGATCTCGATTTCGATGCGGTCCATGAGTTGACCGTAGTGACCAAAGGCTGTGAGCGACCTCGTCGGACTGGGCACGCCAGCACACAACGTTTGGATACAGGTTGAGTGCGGCCTCGCGCCCACAAACACGGACGCCGCATCGGCGTGGCCGATTGTGTCGCGGCCGATTGTGTCGTAGTCGACGGTGGCGACCGCGTCATCGCCAACGCCAACGCCACGTTCCGCTTCAAGATGCCGTCGTTCCCGTCGGGTTCAGCGATCCATCTTGGCTAGCGTTCGGTGATGCAATGGAGCGACGTCGCAGCGGCCTACTTGACCCCCTCGGGGGATGAACCACCAGCACCGGCCGTTCCCGACTCGCCCTCCCGCCGCCTCCGCGACGCCGTGGAACCGATCGCCACGATTGGCTGGTGGTCGCAGGCCGCCGGCAGCGAATTCGAAGGCCTCGCCCTCGACTTCTTCGGTGGGTACGTCTGGGGTCGAGCAGCTTCGCTGGGTGCCGAAGCCGACGTCAGCACGGTGGTCTCTGCTTTCGGCGTCTTCGATGCGTCGCTCGTCGAGGCCGTGTTGGCCGCCGCCAAGCCGGTGGTCTCCCAAGAACAGATCCTCCAGAGCCGCGAACGAGGCGCGGCCGCAGGGCTTTCTGCTGCAACTTCCTCGATCGAGTTACCGCTCATTGCTTCGGCCGCGCATCGCCTTCGCTCCTCGATGGAAGCAGTCGACGGCGCAGCACGTCCACTGTTTGGTGGGTTGCGGGCTCTCTCGACACCGACCGACCCGCACGCTGCGCTGTGGCGCGCGGCAGAGATGTACCGCGAGCATCGCGGCGACGGGCACCTCGCCGCATGCGTGTCTGTTGGCCTCGACCAGGTCGAGATGAACGTGTTCACCGAGTTGTGGCTGGGTTACCCCGCCGGGGAGTACTCCGCCACACGCGGGTTCCCAGCCGAGCGGATCAATGAGGCAGTGGCCACGCTGCGTGCGAGTGGCTGGGTCGACGCGAACGGTTTGCTGACCCCTGACGGCCGCGCCGCACGAGACGAGATCGAGCAGGCCACCGATATGTCCCAGCAGCGCATCATCGCTGCACTCGGCGACGACGCCGACGCGTTGATCGCCGATCTTTCGATGATCGGTGATGCAGTGATTGCATCGCAGGCAGCACCCGCCGACCCACGCAAGCGCGCTGCTGGCTGACTCACCCAGCGCATGTCATGACGACGTAGCCGACCGAGCACCGTCAGTCGGAGGGCACCGTCGGGAGCGCGGGGAATGGCTCGACGACGTAGCCGGACGGCAACTCCTCAGAAGAGTCCATCACGCTGAAGCGGGTGATTTTCTGAGCGTGTTCTGACAGCTTCTTGTGATCTGCGTAGCTGATCCCGGGAATGGTTGGCTCGCGAAACCAAGGTGCGTAGATCTCGAGGTTCGGGATCGCCCGCAACTCGTTGGAGAGGTTCGGTGTGCCACCGTGCCAGGCCCGCACGTCGCGGATCTGAACGGTTCCAGCGGGCGCCGGGCACACGGTACTGAGCCGCATCCACTCGGGTTCTTCCTCGAGTGTTGGGAACGGCGCACGCGAATGCTGCGTGCCCGGGATCTGACGGGTCGGGCCGTTCAGCTTGGTCTGATCGAACGGCAAGAAATTCACGCACACGTACGGACACGGGATGTCGCGTGTCGAGATGAAACCACGCGGGTCATAGAACGAGCTGAACGTCGAGGGCATGTCTGGGCTGAAGTCGCGCATGTCCGAGTGCAACGGTTGGTACCCGACAGCGCCGGGCAAACAGAAGTCACCGCTTGCAGCACGCACCATGTAGTCCGACGATTCAAAGATCGCCGTAAGGATTGGGGTGACCGTCGGCAGGTCGAGAAGCATCTGCCATTCCGGGCGGTGCAACATGCTGCGCGTCACGCTCGAGCCACCGAATGAATAGCGGTGCGACCCGCGGTTGCCGACGCGCTCGGCATCGAGAGCCAAGATGTCGTCGACCACGTCGTTGACGCCCGTGCGCAAGAACTCGGTCTGGTCCGGGTCGAGCGCGTCGCGCACCAACACAAAGCCGTCGCGCCGGAAGGTCTTGACCGCACGCTCGATCTCGGATGGGTCAAGGATTTCAACCCCCGCCAACCCATTGTTTGCTTCGAGATAGTCGCGCTTCGCGGCGATCTCGGGGGCATTGCGATCGATGCCATGCCAGCCAAGTCCGGCGTGGCTGCTCTCAAAGTGAGGTGATGATGCGTCGGTGCCAGGCATTGGGTATCTCTCTCGTTGGCGCTGTCGGTTGCGTGAGAATCAAGTGCTCGAAGGAAGCGGGTGACCACGTCGGGCCAGGCCGTCTTCACCGGTTTGGTGGAAAGAGATGCGCACGCCGCGATCATGCAGGTCGTCGGCCCATTGGCCAAATCTTCGGCCGTTCGTCGCCTTATCCACCAGGTCATTGTTACCACCAGCCCATCACGCAAGATCAGTTGGGCGCCCACCCCGCAAACGCCCCGCAGTCAGGGAGACCCATGGAGTCGACGATTATCAACGGCGTCCGTCGACAACACCCCGGTAAAAAGTCACTCTGGTACTTGACGTGACCACTATCGACCGGGAAGTATGACTCCGCGTTGATCTGGGGGGGCAACGCAGCAGATCGACCGGCTCACACCGGAAGAACCGGTCCACACCCGTGGACAGGGGGAGAGTGCAACGGCAGTGCCGTTGCACTGAATGAAGGAGCACACTGTGCAGAGGACAAGAAAGATTGCTGGCGCCACCATTGCGCTGGCACTGGTTGCAGCCGCTTGCGGAGGCAGTGATGACGCTACCGAAGAGTCCAGCTCAGACGAGCCGGTCAGCACCGAAGCCGCCGCCGACGACGCCGACGATTCTGGTGACAGCGTCACGATCCGCTGGCGTACCCGCCCGGACAACGACGCTGAGGCCGACGTCTACGGAGGAATCAGCGACAGCATCGACGCCGAAAACGGCGACGCCGTCTCGCTGAGCTACGAGCCCGGCACGACCGACGGCGCCAACTACCAAGACCAGTTGGTCACCGAAATCGCCAACGGCACCGCACCCGACGTGTTCTGGATTCCCGGAACCGATATCGCTCGCTTCCAGAGCAACGACCTCATCCTTGACCTCGGTCCACTCGCAGCTGAAAGCGGCTTCGACACGAGCGAGTTCTACCCGGAGCCGATGTTCCACCTCACCTACGACCCCGAGGCTGGCGCCCCGGGCGACAAGCTGTGGGGCCTCCCGCGTGACGTCTCGACGTTCGCGATGTACATCAACAACGACCTCATTGCCGAGGCCGGCGCTGACGACCCACGTGCACTCGCCGCAGCCGGCGAATGGAACTGGGACACCTTCGCCGAAGTCGCCACCGCAGTCAGTGCAGTCGGTGGAGAGAACAAGGGCTTCGCAATGGACGCCTGGTGGGGGCCGTACGGCTACTTCATCAACGCAGCAGGCGGCGACTTCTTCTCGGAAGACGGCACCGAATGCGCCGTCGACTCACCTGAAGCAATTGCTGGCCTCACCCAGATGCAGGCCGTCTACGACGGCGGCATGGCACTCGCCTACGGCGAGGGTGGCGAAGCACCCTGGAAGGCCGGCACCGTCGGCATGTTCATGAACGGTCGTTGGGCAACGCCTGGTGCTCGCGCTGACGCCAACTTCAACTGGGACGTCGTCCAGCTCCCGACCGGTTCCGGCGGCACGCAGGGCAACTGGTTGTTCTGGGGCGCCTACGTCGTCAACGCCAACACCGAGAACCCCGAAGCTGCGTTCGAGCTGGTGCAGGCACTGACCGAAGCCGACACGCAAGCATCGATCAGCGAGCTCGGGGCGAATATCCCGAGCCGTCAGAGCGACGCAGCGATCGAAGCCTTCCTCGGCTTCACACCGCCGGAGAACGGTCAGGCATTCATCAACGGCCTGGCTGACTCGCCCACGGCTGAAGGTCCCCTGTGGACCGGTAACCGCCCCGAATTCGACACCGTTGTCGGTGACGCAATCGGCGCAGTTATCAATGGCGAGCGCACGATCGAAGACTTCGAAGCAAACATCTGCTCCGAAGCTGCCGTCGCGTTCGACAGCTGAACACCTTTCGAATCGTTACGCCCGGGGCAGTGCCCCGGGCGTAGCGGTCCGGGTTCACCCCGTTACTCGGGGCACAGACCATCACACCTGGGAGAATCGTGTCGGAAACTATTACTGCCGACGGCGTCGACGCCTCGGCGAAGCGACCAGACCGCGGTGGCGACGGCCAACCGAGTGGCCTCGTACCCAAGCTGAAGTTGCTCAGCCTGTGGCACCTCCTCGGTGCAGCGATCAGCGTTGTGGGCATCTTACTCGCACGGCGCACCGGTGACCTCGAGTTGCCGTGGATGCCGCGTTACGCACTCCAAGGCTTCTTCAGCGTCGCCTTCGTGGCCCACATGGCGAGCGCCTACGGCGTCAACGCTCGGACCCGCTGGGCGCGTCCCGTTTCGCTTGTCGTTAACTACCTCCTTGCGCTCGTGGCTGCCGCGACGACACTTCACCAGTTCAATGCATTTCGCGCGGTCGGCGACCTCGGTGAAGGTCTCTACAAAGCGTTTTTGCCATTCCTCGTCATCTGTGTCGGGCTCCTCTGGGTGCTCGTCAGCGGTCAACTCCTCGCCAAACAACCAACCGCAATGGGGCCCCAGCGCCTTCGCCAGGCCGGTTGGGGACTCGCGGCGCTTGCTAGCGCCTGGTTCGTCATCAAGGCCGATCCGACCGGGATGCTCTCGTCGATCGGCGACACCCTCACCGAGCCGCTCGCGCTTGGCGCTATTGCGATCACGGCTGGCGCTGCGCTCGCAACGCGCCTGATGTGGTCACGCGCGGCTGCCCGTCACTTCGGCTCGACACGCCAAACCGATGAGGCGCTGACCGGCCTCGCGTTCCTGTCACCGAACCTGCTCGGCTTCCTCATCTTCTTCGCCTTCCCGTTGCTCTTCTCGCTCTGGGTCAGCTTCTTCGATTGGGACACCACCAACACCTCGCGTGAGTTCATTGGTTTCGGCAACTACATCGAAGCCCTGTCGCTCAACTTTTCGAGCACGGCGAATGCCAACGCCGGCACCGAGGCCCTGAAGCCGGGGTATCAGGTGCTCGCCAACCTCGACTGGTTCGGTCAGCACTGGGTGGTTGGTGCTCGTGACGTCGAGTTCTGGGTATCGCTCAAGAACATCTTTATTTTCCTCGTCCTCGCCGTGCCGCTGGCCGTGCTCCCCGCACTGGTGCTCTCGAGCATTCTCACCTCGAAGCTCAAGGGCATGAACGTCTTCCGGGCGATCTACTTCATCCCATCGGTCGCCGGCGTGATCGGCGTGTCGATCGTGTGGGGCCAGATGTTCGACGCAACGATTGGTTGGATCAACTACCTGCTCGATCTGGTCGGCCTGTCTGAGCCAGGGCAGGGCCAGGGCTGGTTGACCGAGCGCAGCACCGCACTGCTGTCGATGGTGGTCGTGTTCGCCTGGATGAGCTTCGGGTTCAACACGGTGCTGTATCTCGCTGGGCATCAGGGTATTTCGAAAGAGTTGTATGAGGCCGCCGAGATCGACGGTGCCAACACCTGGCAAATCTTTAAGCGGATCACGGTTCCCCAGCTGCGCAACACAACCTTCTATGTGGTTATCACCACATCGATCCTGGCGCTGCAGCTGTTCGACATCGTGTGGATCCTGGCGAGACCCGATGCGGGCGGGCCGGGCAATGCGACCCAGACGCCTGTGCTCACGCTGTATCAAGAAGCGTTCAGAGACAACCGGCAGGGGTATGCGTCGGCATTGGCATGGGTGCTGTTCATCATCATCTTCGGTTTCACGTCGTTCCAGTTCCGCCAACAACGCGATGAACCCGCCGGAGGTATGTCATGAGCGTTCGGCGCAAGGGGCCCCGGGCCACAGCGGTTCGCGCCCTGACCTACATGTTGTTGGTCGCTGTTGCGGCCATCGTGGTGTTCCCGTTCGTGGTCGCGGTGGCCACGTCCACAAAGAACAGCCAGGACATTTTCAACTATCCGCCGACACTGATTCCCCAGGAAAGTCAGACGATCGATCCAGCCGAGGTGGCTGGCGTTGATGGCGATGAGCCACTCGCGCTGTACGCGTTCCCGGACTCCGAGTCACCATTTGCATTGATCGACAACAACGTGTCGGTGGGCGAATTCCGTCCCCTTGACGATCTGGATCGAATCATCCGGCTCGAGATGCCTGCCGGCGAAGCGACCGGTGAGGTCATCATTATCGATGGCGACGAGG
>JBLFZD010000003.1:0-42300 GCA_047610085.1 Ilumatobacter sp.
GGCGGATACCCTTCGGCGCCATGGCTACAGCATTCCCGCCCTTTGACGGTTCCGCCCCCAAGTCCCAGAAGTTCTCCGGACCCCCGGAGATGGGCATCGATACCGCCAAGCGTTATACGGCAACGTTGGACACGACCCTCGGTGAAATTGTGATCGCTCTCGACGCGATCAAGGCACCGAAGACGGTCAACAACTTCGTTTTCCTCGCGTTGAACCACTACTACGACGGTGTCATCTTCCACCGCATCATCAACAGCTTCATGTGCCAGGGTGGCGATCCCACCGGGACCGGTACTGGCGGCCCCGGCTACAAGTTCGAAGACGAACTCCCCAAGCCGCGTGAGTACCAGGTCGGCTCGGTCGCAATGGCCAACGCTGGCCCGAACACCAACGGCTCGCAGTTTTTCCTTGTGTCTGGCGCCTCTGGTGTTGGCCTCCCGCCGCAGTACAGCCTCTTCGGTCAGATCGTGAAGGGCCTCGATGTGCTCGAGACGATGCACAACGTGCCGACCGCACGAGGCGACAAGCCCAAAACGGACGTGGTCATCAACTCGGTTGCGATCACCGAAGCTGAATAAATCGTGATCTGATGACCGGGCCCGCCGTGAACACGGCAGGCCCGGTCATCGCTCGTTTTCGGCGGGTTCTGTGTGACATGGCCGGGGCCGTACGATCCTGATCGATGGCGGACCTCTCAAATGCGCAGGCTCGGCGGATCGCGCTGCATGCGCAAGGTTTCGGAGCAAAGCGCCCGACAGGTCGGATCGACCGACGCCACCTCCGCAAGGTGCTCGATCATATTGGAGTCATTCAGATCGACTCGGTCAACGTCGTGGCCCGCAGCCAAGAACTGTTGCTGTTCGCGCGTCTTGGCGCTCACCCGCGCTCGCTGATCTGGGATGCCTCCGAGGCCGGCGAACTCTTCGAATATTGGGTTCACGTGGCGTCGCATTCGCCGGTCGAATTGCATCCGTTGATGCGTTGGCGGATGGCGGGGAAACACGAGTGGAACGCATCGGAGGACCTTGAGCGACGGCGCCCGGGGTATCTCGATGAGGTGCTCGACCGGATTCGAACCACCGGACCGGTCATGGCTGCCGAACTTGATCAGCGCGTTGGGAAGAAGGGCCCGTGGTGGGACTGGGACGATGGCAAGGTCGCCCTCGAAGTGCTGTTCCATGAAGGGCGAGTCGCCGGCGTGCGCCGGCGCAACGACTTCGCACGCGTCTATGACCTTGCCGAGAATGTCATCCCCGAACACATCCTTGCGATGCCCACGCCGACCAAGGAAGCAGCGCACAAGGACCTCCTGGTGCTTGCCGCTCGGCATCACGGCCTCGGCACGCTTGGCGAGCTGTGTGACTACCACCGGCTCAAGATTGCGATGTGTCGTCCGTTGGTGCAGGAACTCGTCGAGGCGGGCCAACTGGTTCAGGTCGACGTCGAAGGCTGGGACAAGGCCGTCTTCATGCATCCTGACGCGCATCTTCCTCGGTGGGTGCGAGCCAGAGCGCTTCTTAGCCCATTCGACCCTGTGGTGTGGGAACGAGATCGTGCCGAGCGCATGTTCGGGTTCCGTTACCGCATCGAGATCTACGTGCCCCAACCCAAGCGGGTGTTCGGTTATTATGTTCTGCCATTCCTCCTCGGTGACGAGTTGGTTGCGAGAGTCGACCTGAAAGCCGATCGGCAGCGCGGCGTCTTGATGGTGCGCGGCGTCTTCGGCCAGCCGGGCATCGACGAGGTGTACGTTGCGGAAGAGATGCGTGACGAACTGCGCGAGATGGTTGCGTGGCTCGGACTCGAACGTGGCGTGGAGGTGTCACATAATGGGGACCTGTCTCAAGCGCTCCGGCAGTCGATGACGTAATCCCAGCGGCCGGGGCGAGGCGCTGGCATTCCCGTCGACGTATGGTTCGGACATGGTCTTCCTTCTGTTGATACCCGTATTGATCGTTGCCCTCGTCGTGGCCGGAGCGATCGGAATTCGTCGTAGCACCATTGACCCGGGTGCGTGGCATATCGATCCCACCACGGCCCCGCCGACCGGCAACCCGAACTGGTATCGGCTCACGCCCGACACGGCAGCTACCGAGCGTGACGCCAGCCGCGACAGCTCGTCGCCGGTCTTTGATGTTGATGTTTCCCAGTTGGCCGCGGCGTTCGACAAGGTCGCACGCGCAGACAAGCAGGTCGAAGTGCTGGCTGGCGCCGCCGACGACGGATTCGCTACGTACGTCCAACGAAGCACATTCTTCGCCTTCCCCGACTACGCGTCGGTCACCTTCGTGGCGGTGCCATCGGGCGGCTCAACGTTCTCGATCTTCTCGCGCTCGCAGTACGGCAAGAGCGACCTTGGAGTGAATGAAAAACGCGTGAAGCGCTGGACGGATGCACTCACCAGCGAGTTGCGTTGACATCGAGCGAACCGCCCAGTCACAGCGTGGAGGCCGTGCCGGCGCGTCGTCGGTCTCGGTTGCGGATCGCTCTGGGGGCACTCGCTGTGATCGTCGGGGTCCTCTGCCTGCTGGCGCTGATTGCGGGTATTGCGATTCGCCGTGCCGGCAACGATGAGGCGCAGTGGCACATCGACCCGCTCGAGTCGACCTCGACGGGCCACCCGAACTGGTACCGACTCGTCCCGGCCGATGCTCCGGTCGATCGTGATCCGAAGCGTGACGGCGACCCACCGATCTATACACAATCGGCCGACGAGGTTGCTCGTGCTTTCGGCGTGTTCGTGCAGTCCGAGAGCAACGTCGAGGTCCTCGCCGGCGCAGCCGATGACGGGTTCGTCACGTACATCCAACGCAGCACAGTTTTCGGGTTTCCCGACTACATCTCGGTGAGTTTCATCGATCTGCCCGAGGGAGGTTCGACGATCGCAGTTTTTTCTCGGGCACGTTATGGCCAGGGCGATTTTAACGTGAACGAGAAGCGTGTCATCCGCTGGATCGACGGCACCACTGAAGCGCTGACCTGAGCGGGCGGCTGCCGGCTGGCTGGCCGGCGTAGCTGACCGACGACTCAGCCGGTCGTCTCAACCCTGGTGGGCGCAATCGCCCATCGCAACGTCTTGGTAACCGCTTCGCCTGCACCGCGACCGAGTGTGGCCTCGCTGATCGGCAGCCACGGCAGACGGAGCGGCCAGCGCGTCCAAACGGGCATCAGTGACACTGCTGCAGCGCCGATCAAACCGTACGCAGCGCGCCCCGCGATCGGCAATGGTGGTTGGACGAGGAGGTAACGCGCTGCCTCACGCGCTTCGGGGGTGCCGCCCAGCTCGGGTCGGAACGCTTTGAGTTGTGCACGAAGTTCAGCCTCGGTGACGGGCGGCTCGATCACGCCGAGTGCCCTGGCGACCACCGCAGTGTTTGACACGTATTCGTCGCGTTCCTTGCCAAGAAGAGGCTCGTGACCGAATCGATCGTGCGCCGACAAGAAACTGTCGATTTCGGCAAGATGTACCCATCGCAACAGGTGAGGATCATTGGCAGCGTAGGGCTCGCCGGAGCGAGTGGTGCCGACAACTCGCTTGTGAACGCGATGGACGATTGCTGCCGCCTGCTCGGCCTGCGATGCCGGACCGAAGGTGGTTGCTGCCAGAAAGTCAGCGGTGCGTTGAAGTCGGCCCCATGGGTCGCCTTTGTAATCGGAGTGCTGAGCCACGCCGGCCATCGCTCGCGGGTGTAGTGATTGGAACAACAGTGCTCGTAGCCCGCCGACAAACATCGATGCATCACCGTGGACCCGTCGGATGGGGGCGTCCTCGTCGAACCATCCCGCCTCGGCAGAGTCGAACAGTTCGACGTGTCGGGCGTTGGCATTGGGCCCGACAACCCGGTCTCGAATTTGGTTCGCCAACCACTCGCGTAAACCATTGAGTGGGTCAGGCCGACCGATCGATGCATCTGAATGTGTGGCAATCACTCATCGAAGCGTCTCACGAGGTTGCGGTGGTTGCGTTGCTGTGCACGATCGCGGGTCGTGCAGCGGGTACGTTCCGAGACGTGACCAGCGATGATCGATCGGGCGCCGACCAACCCAAACTGCATCCATTCGACGAACTCTCCCCAGATGAAGAGGTGGTCGAACGGCGTCGACGCGATGGAGATGCCACCGGACCGATCCCGCGTCGGGACAGTTTTGGGCGCCGAGTCGACCCCGAAACCGGCCGACCGTTCGATCGTCGTGCGACCGACCGAGTGTTGCCGCGCTGGGCAATTCCGGCGATCGCCGTCTTCTGGACGGGGTTCCTCCTCACGTTTGTGGCCCGTCATGTGTTCGAACGGTTGTCGAGCCTCCTCGTGCTCCTCCTCGTGTCGATGTTCCTGACCCTTGCGATCGAACCGGGCGTCGATCGGCTTGCCCGCCGTGGTTGGCGCCGAGGCACGTCCACGTTGGCGATCCTCCTGAGCGTGCTCGGCGCGTTCTTGCTGTTCCTCGTTGCGATGGGCACGCTCGTCGGCACCCAGGTCGCCGATCTCCTCGCCGAGTCCGAGACATACATCACCGACTCGATCGACTGGGTCAACACGACGGTTGGCACGCAGATCGACCCGCAGGCGGTGCTCGACGAGTTCAATGACCCCAACGGCCGTGTGCAGCAGTTCATTCAATCTCAAGGTGATGAAGCGCTGCGGCTGTCGGTCACGGCCGTCAGCGTGATCTTCCAGATGTTGTCGGTGCTGCTGTTTACCTATTATCTCGTCGCCGACGGACCCCGCTTGCGCCGCGCTATTTGCTCGCGTCTGCGGCCGAGTCGCCAGCAGCAGGTGCTGATTGCGTGGGAAGTGGCCATCACCAAGACCGGTGGCTATCTTTACTCCCGAGCGTTACTCGCGCTGCTCTCCGCCGTTTCGCACTGGGTGCTGTTCCAATCGATTGGCACCCCGGCACCGGTCGCACTCGCACTCTGGGTGGGCTTGATCAGCCAGTTCCTCCCCGTGGTCGGTACCTACCTTGCCGGAATCCTGCCGGTGCTGGTCACACTTCTTGAGTCGCCTGTTGACGCTGTCGTTGTCGTCATCTTCATCGTGCTGTACCAGCAGATCGAGAATTATCTCTTGGCCCCCCGCATCACTGCTCGCACGATGGAACTACACCCGGCTGTCGCCTTTGGAGCGGCTTTGGGTGGGGCAGCGCTCCTCGGTGCGGTTGGTGCGGTGCTCGCATTGCCCGCCGCGGCGATGGCCCAAGCACTCGCAACCGGGTGGGGGCAGCGCTACGAGGTGATCGACGACCCGCTCACCGTCATGGTCGAGCCAAAACGTTTCCGAATGCCATTCCAGCGAGGCGATTCATGACCAAGCAGATCTCGGGCACCCGATTCAACACCAACTCGTTCGCTCCGATTGCTGTCGCCACCCGCAACGGCACTGATGAATCGTTGTACCACGGAGCCGGTGTTGTCCTTGGATCCAATGGATCGACGACGGCCTCGATCGGTGACCCCGAACTTGCGATTCACCCGCGCTCATCACTCAAGCCGTTTCAGGCATCGGCAATGGTCCGGCTCGGCCTCGAACTTCCGCACCGCCTCCTCGCCGTTGTGGCGGCAAGCCACTCGGGTGAGCAACAGCATCTCGACGCAGTATTGGAGATCCTTGACCAGTTCGGTCTGTCCGTCGACGATTTCCTCAATACCCCCGACCGGCCCTACGGCGTCGACGCAAAGCACGCGTCGATCGCGTCGGGAATCGACCCGTCGAAGCTCCAACAGAACTGCTCGGGGAAGCACGCTGGAATGTTGGCGACATGCCGGGTGAACGCGTGGGCGCTCGATTCGTACCTCGACCCAGAGCACCCGTTGCAGCAAGCGATCACCCAGGAGATCGATCGTTTGAGTGGACGCGCCGGAGGAGCGGTGCTCGACGTTGGTACCGACGGTTGCGGCGCGCCGACCCAGGTCATGGCGCTCGTCGATGTGGCGCGGTCGTTGTCGACGATGCTCCGCGAAGGTTCCGACGTTGTCGAGGCGATGGCTACGTCGCCGCTGCTCGTTGGCGGGAGCGATCGCGACGTCACCCTGTGGATGCAAGCGGTGCCGGGACTCGCAGCCAAGGAAGGCGCCGCGGGCGTCATGGTGATGGGCCTACCTGATGGTCGCGCCGCAGCGTTAAAGATCGCCGACGGCTCAGACCTGGTGCGGCGAGCCGTCAGTGTGGAACTCCTTCGGATGCTCGATGTCGACGTCGATGGCGAACTGAGCCCGGTCCGTGATGCCGTTGCTGTGCAGGTGCTTGGTCACGGAACACCGGTCGGTTCGCTCGAACCGCTCCGTTGGTGACGGCTTTGGTTGCCCTGCATCCACGTCACTCCCGACTTGGGATCTCGAAAGCGATCGGTTGGGAGTCAGCAAGAATGACAAGATGCTGCTGTGGCAACGGAACTCCTTCGAACTGATCGGCTCGACCTACGTCGTCCGGTCGAGGCTGATCGTTCGGTCTTCGTTGATCTGTTCTGTCGGGACGATTTCATGGTGTTCTCTGGCGGAACTTTGTCAGCCGAGGCGTCCGACGCTCGCTTTGACGTCATGTTGAAGAACGGCAGTGAGACCCGGTTTGCGAAGCAGCCGGTCGTGCGACGCGACTCTGGACAAATCGTTGGTTACTGCGGAGTGGCCTGGTTTGATTTCGAGGGCCAACGACGTCATGAATTCGGCTACCGGTTCATCTCCGAGGCGCGGGGCTACGGCTACGCGACCGAAGCGGGGAAGGCCCTGCTTGACCTCGCCGCTGAATCATTTGATGGCGAACTCATCGCAATGATCGGCCCGACGAACGCGGCGTCGAAGCGCGTCGCGGGAAAACTTGGTTTCGAGTTCTGGAAATTGGCCGCCGTCAATGGCTGTGTCGACGAGATCTACCGACTTCAGGTGGTCAAACGAGTCCACCCGACCGCGGGTTGATATCGGACGATTCGTTGCGTGAGTGCCGGGTAGTGGAAGGCGAAACCTGCGGCAAAGTGAGAAGTCGGTGCTCGCGGTCTTATACAGGGCAGCCAGATCTCTGTCGGTGACGATTTCGATCTCGTACGAGCCGGTGACATCGAGTTCGGCTTTCGGCGTCACCGTAAGGGTGGCGGACTCGCCGTCGGTCGTGCAGGTGACCGAGCTTTCGACTGTTCCATTGTTGGGACTCTCCCGCAGCGTGGCGGTTGCCCGTTGTTCGCTGCTGCAAGCGGCGAGCCAAACCGCAGCGATGAGAACGGCAAGAAGCGGTGAGAACGATCGTTGAGACATGAACTCATTGCGCACATCGGCTGTGAACGAGGCAGTAACAGGGCGGCTGACGATTGACGGAAATTCGTTGACGTGCGAGATGAGTCGTCGGTACGTTTCGGCCTGCTTTCGGAGCCGCGCCCACCGCAGAAAAGTTGCCGTGCTGTGCAAAATGGGAACTCAGGTATCGATGGAAACGGTGTGGCGGAAATGGACCGAGAGCAAGCGCTTCCCAGGACAACTAGAGCTCCTGCGCACCGGATTCGCGTCGAAGCCGCATGTCTCGACCCTGCCTGGTCGTGCAAGATGCGGCGAAATCGGCCGACTCGCGGATCGTTTTCCAGCGCACCCCGGTGACCGCGCTCCCCATGCAACAACGATCGCTCGATCCTGGCGAAAAGGGGCTCGCCAAGCTCGACTACCCCAACGTGTTCCGAAGGAGAAACACACCTCCGGGCTCCTTCTGCGACATCGAGGGTCGGCCAAAAGCAACGCTCGAGGCCGCATCCCCATGTTCTGTGATCCTTGAGGGCGACGAAGTGGGCGCGATTGTTGGGTCGTACCGATTCGCCATCGGCATTTCTCGCCGGGTGAAGTCGTTCGATTCTCCCTTGGCCGGTGCTCAGGTCGTACTTTGCAGCAATGGACTTCGTGACGCTCGAACCCGATGACTTCTCCTACGGCGTCGCGGCCGAGATCCTGCCTGGCGTCTCGCGAGTGGTGGCCAAGAATCCGTCCAAGTTCACCTATCGCGGCACTGGCACATACATCGTTGGCAGCGGAGACGTCGCGGTCATCGACCCTGGGCCGGACCTCGACTCGCACCGTGACGCGCTTGCGATGGCGCTCGAAGGTTCAACCGTTCGCGCGATTTTGATTACCCACTGCCATGCGGATCACTCACCGCTGGCTGCCTGGCTGGCCGCTGAGTCGGGCGCACCGACCATTGCCTATGGCCCTCACGCCGGGGCCGTTGAGGAGTGGGACATCGGTTCGCTTCCCGACGGCTTCGGTCGCGGAAAACCTGATCCCAAAGCTGATGCTGGTGCTGGCGAACCCAAGGTTGAGGAATCGACCGACACCAGCTTTGTTCCCGACGTCGCCGTGCGCACTGGCGACGCAGTGTTCGCAACCGATGGCGTCGCGATGTCCGCCGTTCACACGCCGGGTCATACGTCGAACCACACATGTTTTGCGCTTCGCTCCGAGTCCGCCGGAAACGTGGTCTTCACCGGTGATCACGTGATGGGCTGGAGCACGACCGTCGTCTCGCCTCCGGACGGGAACATGGGCGATTATATGAACTCGCTGCGGATGGTGGCAGGGCGTCGCGACGACGTTGCGATTCCAACCCACGGGGCTCCCATCGCGGGGCCCGGTCGCTTTGTCGGACAACTCGTCGAACACCGCCTGGAGCGTGAACGCCAAGTGCTTGACGCTGTTCGTCGTGGCCTCAACACGATCCCTGAAATGGTGACCGAGTTGTATGCCGCTGTGCGTGTCGAACTACATCGCCCGGCCGGTGCCAGCGTGCTTGGACATCTCGTGAAGCTCATCGAAGACGGCTACGTTGCGGCATCATCAGAGAAGCCTCGGCTCGACGACCTGTTCACCGCTGTGTGACTCGATGCGGTAAGTATCGCTCCGAGATGCCACCATCAAACGATGTCGAAACGGGCCGTCATCGGACTCCTCAGCGTTATTGCTCTCGCACTGGCTGCTTGTAGCAGCCCGGTCGATGACTCGGCTCCCGCGTCGGGTGTGACGGTCGCATCTGCTGACACCGCACTCCCGGCAACCGACGCGCCAGTCGGTACTGAACCGCCGGCGACTGAACCGCCGGCGACCGAACCGCCGGCGACCGAACCGCCCGAAACCGATCCACCGCAGGTTTCCACGACCGAGGTGAAACCGGTGTCGGCGTGGACGCAGATCACACCGGATTCACCTGATTGTGCGTGCAGTGACGGCAGTGAGTTTTCGTTCTTCGAGCGGGTTGCCGACCCCTCGAAAGTGATGTTTTATTTCGAGGGCGGCGGGGCCTGCTTCACACTTGAGTCGTGCGACCCGAATGGAGACCCAACCTACTCCACAACAATCGAGCAGACCGTCGACAACTTGGCGCAGCGCGGCGGCCTGTTTGACCAAAGCAAATCCGAGAACCCTCTTGCTGACTACTCGCTGGTCTATGTCCCCTATTGCACCGGTGATGTCCACATCGGGAACGCCCTGACCGAATACTCGCCAGAGGTGGTTATCGAGCACCGTGGCGCGGCGAACGCCGAGGCCGCACTCGAGCACCTGGTGGCGCAATACCCCGGAGCCTCACAAGTGTTGGTGACCGGAGCGAGCGCAGGATCGGTTCCCACGCCGCTCATGGCTGGACGTGTCGCTGACGAGCTGCCGGCGGCGAACGTGATCACATTCGGCGACAGTTCAGGCGGCTATCCCGGGGTGCCGCTCGTGAACGAATTCATCGGCAACCTGTGGGGCACGACCAATGCAATTCCTGACTGGCCGGTCAACGATGGGATCACCGCATCCGAGTGGAGTATTCCCGGGCTGTACGTCCAAGCCGGTCTCCACGCTCCGGACATCACCTTTGCCCGCTTCGACTATGCGTTTGACAGTGTTCAGGCGAGCTTTGCCGCGCTTGCCGGTGTCGGTGCCGACGCCGTGGTCGATCAGATTGATGCCACCGAGGCGCTGGTCGAGGCCGAAGGCATCAATCTCTCCACCTATGTGGCGCCCGGCTCGGCACACACAATCATCGGTGGCGATGAGGTGTACGAGATGGAGGTCGAAGGGGTTCGCCTCATCGACTGGATCACCGAACTCGTCGACGGTGGCGTGCCCGAGGATGTGCACTGCGTCGAGTGTCAACCCTGACGGACCGCCCGGCTCGAGTCAGCTGATCGGCCACGTCTGCAACGTGTCGTAGCGGGCGCCGTCGTCGCTCAGCGGGCTCTCGACGAGAGCAACTTCGGTTGGTGACCAGTCAGCGCTGACGATTTGGCCAAGAGCTCGCGGCATGTTGGCCCGTTTCTGGAGCCGGGCGACGGTGATGTGCCCGAGAAATCGAGGTCGCACAGGTTCGTCGCCAAGATGCGACGTTACGTTCACGACCTCCTCCGCAAGGTCGTCGACTCCGGTGACCGGCACGAAGAGCATCCGTTCTTTACCAACGTCGACCGCCGGCCCCAGCCGCACCCACCCCTCCGTCCTTTTTCGGCCTGGCGCTTTTCGAACTTTTGTTGCATCGCGGCCTGGCGCTTTTCGAACTTCGGGGGCGGTGAACGTGGCGGTGTCGAGTGCGTTGGCGACGTCGTTCGGGTCGGCGTTGCCGAGGAATCGGAGCGTCACGTGCCAGTTCTCGGGGTGAACGAACGCAGCACCCACTTGGTCTTTGCGGTGGAGTTCCTCGAGGGCGACCACCACATCCTCGGGTGGCCACAGACAAATGAACAGTCGGCTCATTCCGTCATCCTGACCGGTTGGGTGAGGAAGCGGGACGCAAGTTTGCGAGAATATCGAACGATGCAAATTTTGATCAGCGCCCGTCCGGACGCGACCAATGCGCTCGAGCGGCTCGAGTCCGTCCTTGTGACAATTCCATTACGGATGATCGCGTGCAGCGGGGGCATCGATTCGCTCCTTCTGGCGATCGTCTCGCATCGATCCAATCCGTCCGGCACGGTCATTGCCCACACGGTCACGCCGGCTGTGCCTGGTGATGGGACAGCGCGTGTCGTCGACTACGCCGAACGTGAAGGTTGGGACCTCCACATCGTGCGTTCGGGTGAGTTCGATGATGAGGCGTACCTGTCGAACCCCACCGACCGCTGCTATCACTGCAAGAGCAATCTGTACGACGCCATCGGAGAGCTGCGATCAGTGCCCGGTGTTTCCAATGCGGTCATCCTCAGCGGTGCCAACGTCGACGACCTCGGCGAGTACCGGCCGGGCCTTGCAGCGGCTGCCGAACGCAACGTTCGTCATCCGTACGTGGAAGCTCAAATCACGAAAGCCGAGATTCGAGCCATCGCATCTCATCTCGATCTCGCCGAGGCCGACCTGCCAGCCTCGCCATGTTTGGCGAGCCGGCTCTACACCGGTACGCGTGTCACGCCGTCACGCCTTCGAGCTATCGAGGCGGGAGAGTCGCTGGTGCGTGATCGGTCAGGTGTGGACGTGGTCCGTTGCCGTGTTCGAGAGTCCGCCGTGATGATCGAGGTCGCTGACGCCGACCGAAACCTGATCGATGACGACCTCCTCGAGAGCGTCGCCACAGCAATGCGGTCGATCGAACCGTCGATCACATCGGTCGAACTCGATGACCGGGCGTACGAGCCGGGCCGGGCATTTGTCGGGGCGACCGGAACTGGGCACGAAGGGCTGATCTGATGCATCAACATGACCACGATCGTCTGACCCGCATTGGAATGCCCGAGGCGGTGTTGTGCGGAACCAAGTCAACCGAGCAAGTCGTTGCGATCGCGTGCGAACTCGTCGAAACGACGACCGAACCGCGCTTGTTCACCCGGCTACTACCCGAGCAGTTTGCTGCACTTCCCGATGACATCGCTGCTAAGTTCGATCATGATCCGTTGTCGCGGACGGCGATCATTAACGGCATGTTGCCCGCACGACCCGGCGCGGTCGCCGTGGTGGCAGCGGGGACGTCTGACGCATCGGTTGCAGCCGAAGCGGCTCGCACGCTCGACTTTTCCGGGGTGACGAACGAACTCATCATCGACGTTGGTGTGGCGGGAATTTGGCGCCTGGAGGCACGCCTCGACGAGATCCGTGCCGCCGACATCGTCATCGCTGTCGCAGGCATGGATGCTGCGCTTGTGTCGGTGCTGGGTGGCATGGTTGCCGCTCCGATCATCGCCGTGCCGACGTCGGTTGGTTACGGCGTGGCGACGGGAGGAACATCGGCACTTCACAGTTCCCTTGCCAGCTGTGCGCAGGGTGTCGCGGTCGTCAACATCGACAATGGCTTCGGTGCAGCCTGCGCAGCTGTTCGGATGCTGTCACTGTTCGGTCGGTCTACTCAATGAATCGGTTGCGAGGCGCTGCGTGACGATCGGATGGATCGACGGCCTCGCTGGAGTGAGCGGTGACATGCTTCTCGCTGCGCTGGTCGACGTCGGGGTCCCGCTCGATGTCGTGCAAGCGCCGATCGATGCGTTCAACCTTGGAATCGTCGTGAGGGCTGAATCGGTGACACGAGCGGGGCTCGGAGCAACCAAGGTGCACGTCGATGTGCCCAGCACCGACACCATTCGCCATCTTGGCGACATTGTCGACCTGCTTTCGCGGCTCGAGGCACCCATTCGAGACCGATCGGTGGCGGTCTTCCAGCGGCTCGCCGAGGCCGAAGCTGTCGTCCACCAGACCTCGATCGACGACGTACATTTCCACGAAGTCGGTGCCCTCGATTCGATTGCCGACATCGTGGGTGTTTGTGCCGGGTTGGCCCACCTTGGTCTGACTGCACTGCACTGTTCAACGCTCAGCCTGGGATCGGGAATGACCCGAGGTGCTCACGGCCCGATTCCTGTGCCAGCCCCCGCTGTATTGCAGGTTCTCAAGGGTATTGGCCACGTGACTGCAGGGCCTGCTCCCTATGAAGCGACCACGCCCACTGGCGCGGCGTTGCTTGCCCAGTGGGTCACATCGTGGTCGCCGATGCCCACGATGTCGATCATTGGTACCGGCATGGGTGCGGGAACCAAAGACAGCAACGTTGTCGCAAACGTGTGCCGTTTGATACTTGGTGAACTCGACGCAACGACTGGCGGCGAGATGATGCAACTCGACGCGAATGTTGATGACCTTGACCCCCGTGTTTGGCCCGAAGCGATCGCTGCGGCGATGAGCGCAGGCGCCGTCGACGCCTGGGTCACGCCGATCATCATGAAAAAGGGACGGCCAGCTCACACCTTCAGCGCCCTCTGCCCGACGTCGCGAATCGGGGAGGTCGCTGACTCGATCTTTGGTGAAACGAGCACCATCGGAATACGTCAGCACACCGTGACGCGTCACGTCTTAGAGCGAACCACATCGACCGTCGAGGTCGACGGCCAGACCATCGGGGTCAAGCATGCGGTTCGAGGCGGAGAGGTCGTGAACCAAAGTGTCGAGTGGGATGATGTGGTGTCGGCCGCCCAGACCCTTGGCACTTCAGCGAACGACGTGTTGCGACGCGCCACCTCCCAGCTCGACTGACTTGAGAGGGATTATCGCCTCGACCGAACGTTGCCATTATCGACGGTGAGAGCGTCTAAGTTCGAGAGGACATGCAACTCGCTCAGCCTTTCGTGAAGCTGCCGTTTCGGTTCGATAGGGAGCGTCTCCGTACCGAGGTTGAAGCGCTCCCCGACGATGCCTGGCGTCGTCACCCAACCGGGCACAAGGGGAACACCGCTGTCAGCCTCGTGTCGGTTGGCGGTGACCACACCGATGATTCGATTGGTGGTCAGCAGGCGTCGACCGGATGGTTGCAGCCTGACTCGTACATTGCACAGACCATTGCGTCGTTCGGCGTGCCGGTGGGTCGAACCCGGCTCATGCGGATCGACCCCGGTGGCGAGGCAACGCCGCACTTTGACGTGCACCTGTACTGGTTTGACCGCGTGCGGATCCACGTCCCAATCATTACGACCGAGGACGTCAACTTCGAATGCGGTGACGCGGGCGTGCACATGAAAGCAGGTGACAGCTGGGTGTTTGACACCTTCCGTCGTCACAACGTGCTGAATCCGAGCGACCACCACCGTGTCCACCTTGTGATCGACACGGTGGGTACCCCCGCACTCTGGGACATGATCCGGGCCGGTGTCGACGGGGCGGAACCGGACGCGTCGCAGATTCCGTACGAGGCGGGCCGCACGCCGATGTTGCTCCCGGAGAGCTTCAACATTGCACCGGTCATGCCTCCGGCACAGATGCAGTCGATCTGGCAACGCCTTGCACCGCATGTGCCTGCCGATGGCAACGGCATCGCCATTCACGCGGCTGTTGATCAGTACATCGAGACGTGGCAGACGCTGTGGGCGCTTCACGGGTCGACCCCTCACGCAGCGGGCTATGTCGCGGAGGTCGATCGCTTTGCCGCCGAACTCAGTGAGCTGCCGGACACGGTCATTGCATACAACAACTCGTCGGCTCGAGCGACGATCGTGACCCTGCTCGCTGCGAGCGCTCTGGCTGCCCAACCAGACCGCAAGGAGGCACCGTCGCCGCCCATTGTTCGGGTGACAGAGACACCGGTGCCCGATGCCTCTGATGACGTGCCGGGTGACCCTCGCTTCGATCGGCCCGTCATCATCGTCTCACCACCGCGAGCGGGAAGCACCCTGCTCTTCGAGACGCTTGCCAAGGCGCCGAACCTGTTCACGATCGGCCGTGAGAGCCACATGTTGATCGAGTCGATCCGTGGCCTTCGCCCGGTTGACAACGACTGGGCGTCGAACGAACTCACCGCCGAACACGCCACACCGGCAGGAGTCGAGGCCATCCGTGATGCCTTCTTCAAGGACTTGCGCGACCGCAACGAACAGCCGCCGCCGATGGAGGGTAAGGGTCTCCGATTCCTCGAGAAGACGCCGAAGAACGCGCTTCGGATCGAGTTTCTCGACAAGGTGTTCCCCGACGCCCGATTCATCTACCTTTCCCGACCTCCACGAGCCGAGATCAGTTCGATGATCGACGCATGGCGTTCGGGGGGATTCGCCACGTACCCCGACCTGCCAGGCTGGGAGGGAATTCCATGGTCCTTGCTGCTCATTCCCGGATGGAAAGACCTGATTGGCAAGTCGGTGCAGGAGGTGTGTGCCGCCCAGTGGCAATACACCACGAACAAGATCCTCGATGACCTTGATCGCGTCGCGCCGGGCCGTTGGACAGTGGCGAATTATCACCGCCTCGTCGCCGACCCGAATGCCGAGATCGCCCGGCTCTGTCGCTTTGCCGAATTGCCGTGGGACGAACCGCTCGACGGTCCGCTCCCGCTGTCGCGCCACACGCTGACCCCTCCGTCGCCCGATAAGTGGCGCCGCAACACCACCGAACTCCACGAGGTGCTCGGCGGTGTCAAGGAAACAGCAGAGCGCGCGAACAGAGTGTCAGGAGGGCCAGCGGCTGCAGCGCCCTCGGCGAAGAGTGCAGCGCCGAAACCGGCTGCCGCTTCCACGAGTCCGGTCGAGTTGGCTGGCGCTGATGCAGGCCAGCACCCCATGGGCAGCGTGCACACCTCGTCGGTGCCTGAACTGCTTGGCAAGACCGGTTTCAGCTTGCTGATGTCGACGTACCAAAGCGGCAAGATGGTCACGCTGCGGGAAATGGATGGGGTGTTGAACACGCACTTCACCCCGTTCCCCCGCCCGATGGGTATTGCTTGGCGCCCCAACGGTCCTGGTGGCACGACTGGCGCCGGGGCGCTGTCGATTGGCACCCGTGATGAAGTCTGGACATATCGCGACCAGCCGGCAGTCGCCCACAAGATCGAGCCGAAAGGTTCTTACGGATCGAGCTACGTGATGCGCAACCGTCACGTCACCGGGGACATCGCCATCCATGAGATGGCCTACGCCAGCGACGGAGAGCTGTGGGTCGTGAATACTCGGTTTTCCTGCCTCACCACCATTGATTCCGAGCACAGTTTCGTGCCTCGCTGGATGCCGCCGTTCATTACCGGCCTGGGTCCCGAAGACCGTTGCCACCTGAACGGGATGGCGATGCGCGACGGTGCGCCAAAGTACGTCACGATGTTCAGCGAGTCCGACCAGCCGCACGGCTGGCGTGACACCAAAGCATTTGGCGGACTGGTGATGGACGTTGACTCAAACGAGATCATCACCACAGGTTTGTGTATGCCGCACTCGCCACGCTGGTATCGCAACGAACTCTTCGTACTGGAGTCGGGCAAAGGAACGCTGAGCCGCGTCAATCTCGACTCAGGGGAGACCGAATCGATAACGAAGTTGCCGGGGTTCACCCGTGGGCTCGCCTTTATCGGGCGATATGCGATCATCGGGTTGTCACAGGTACGCGAGTCAGTATTTGCCGGCATTCCGCTGACCCAGACCAACGAACCGCGTCACTCCGGCGTGTGGATCGTCGACCTCGACTCCGGCGAAATCGTCGGATTTGTCCGGTTTGACGGCCTCGTGCAGGAGGTGTTCGATCTTCAGGTGATCGTCGGCTCTGGTGCAGCCACCGATGGTGATGGCAAACCGACCGGGCGTCACGTGCACCTCATGGAGCTCGAAAATGAGTTGCACAACAAGTCATTCGTCGTGCCGGCCGAGGCAATGTCGGGCGTCTAGCTCATTCATCAGTGGGTCTGGCCAGATTCGGCAACGCGACTCGACTCCCTACCTACTTGTCGGTAGGCTGAACTTATGAACGACCAGGAGATCCTCTTCGAGCTGACCCCCGTGGTTGAACAGCTCCTCGAACGCCACCTGGAGACGTCGAAGGAGTGGTTCCCTCACGAACACGTACCCCACGCACGCGGACGAGAGTTCGAACCGGGGCACCAGTGGACTGAAGCTGACGCCGACCTTGATGGTCACTCGCTCACGCCTGAAGTTCGCAGCGCGCTCTATGTCAACTTGCTCACCGAGGACAACCTTCCGTACTACTTCCGCACGGTCGAGTCGCTCTTTGGTGCTGACGGTCCGTGGGGTTCGTGGGTGCGCCGCTGGACCGCCGAAGAGGGTCGACACGCCATGGTGATCTACGGATACCTGGCCGCCACCCGTGCAATCGACCTCGTCGAACTTGAGCGCGGCCGTATGGCCCAGGTGTCGCTCGGCGAAACGCCGCAACCTGAATCGTTGCATGATGGGTTCGTGTACTTGGCGCTGCAGGAACTCGCCACGCGTATCTCGCACCGCAACACCGGTCTGCAGATGGGCGACCCGGTCGGCTACGACGTTATGAAGCGGGTGTGTGCTGATGAGAACCTGCATCAGCTTTTCTATCGCGATCTTGCTGCAGCAGCCGTCGAGGTTGACCCGAACGAGATGATGATGGCGATGGAGCGGCAGGTGCGTAATTTCTCGATGCCCGGCACAGGGATCCCCGGCTTCGTTGAGCATTCGAAGCGGATTGCCAAGGCAGGCATCTACGACCTGCAGATCCATCACGAGCAGATCCTCGCTCCGGTGGTGTTGCGTCAGTGGGACGCAGCCAATATCAGTGGCCTGTCCGGCGAAGGCGCCGCAGCTCAAGAGAAGTTGATGAAGCGGATGGCGACCAGTGAACGAGTCGCCAATCGTTACGCAGAGAAGCGCGCCAAACAGCTCGCTGACGAACTTCAGATGACCTGATCTGGCGGCGTCATAACGACGTTGATGGGTATGCCAGTATTTGCGACATGAGTCGCGCTGGTCGACGGGGGCCACGGGTCCGGAACCTCGCTGCAGAGCAGCCGGCGGCCCAGCAGCCGCGGCTGTGCCGAGAGCCGATGCGTGCTGTGTCGGACGATGAACTCGAGAACATTCACCACGCATCGCTGCAAGTCCTCAGTGAGATCGGCATCGACTTCTTGTTGCCTGAGGCGTGCCGCCTCTTGGCGGATGCCGGAGCCCACGTCGGTGCCGACACCGCCCGGGTTCGTTTCGACCCGGATCTCGTCGAGTCACTCATCTCCGCAGCGCCATCCGAGTTCGTGCTGCATGGTCGTGAGCCGCATCGGAATCTGAATATCGGTGGCGATTGGGTCACGTTTGGAAGTGTGGCGTCGGCGCCAAACATCGCCGAGCGCGCCACTGGCCGTCGGGCAGGAGATCGCAAGGGCTTCCAGGATCTCACCAAGCTTGCGCAGGTGTTGAACCCGGTGCACTGCTTCCCCGGGGGCTACCCGGTTGAGCCGATCGACATCCATCCATCGATCCGTCATCTCGAAGCAGCGTGGGACGGGTTCACGCTTTCCGACAAACCCAACCATGTGTATTCACTCGGTGCGGATCGGAACCGCGACGTGATCGAGATGATCCGGATCGCCCGCGGTGTCACTCACGAACAACTCGACGGGGAGCCCTCGTTAATGTCGGTGATCAACGCGAGTTCGCCACTGCGCTACGACCTTCCGATGCTTGAAGGCATCATCGAGATGGCTTCCCGCAATCAGTTGCTGATCATCACGCCGTTCACGCTTGCCGGCGCGATGGCGCCGATCACGATCGCGGGGGCGATTGTTCAGCAGAATGCTGAAGCGCTGGCTGGTATCGCCTTCGCCCAGGTGGTCAACCCGGGAGCGCCGGTGATGTACGGCGGGTTCACGTCAAACGTCGACATGCGGTCGGGGTCACCCGCCTTTGGAACACCTGAATATGCAAAGGCTGCGCTGCTCGGTGGTCAGCTCGCTCGGCGCTACGCGATCCCATATCGCTCGTCGGGTGTGTCAGCGTCGAATGCGGTTGACGCCCAAGCTGGCTACGAGACGATGTGGGCGTTGATGGGTGCGGTGCTCGGCGGCGGCAACATGATTCTCCACGCTGCAGGCTGGATGGAAGGCGGGCTCCACGCCAGCCCCGAGAAGATGGTGGTCGACGCCGACCTCCTCAACATGGTGTCGACCTTCCTGGAACCAATCGACGCGTCGCCCGAAGCACTCGAACTTGCCGTTGAAGCCATTGCCGAGGTCGGCCCGGCGGGTCACTTTTTCGCGACGAAACACACTCAGGATCGATACGCCACCGAGTTCTACAGCCCGCTCGTTTCGGACTGGCGCAACTGGGAGACCTGGACCGATGCGGGGCAGCCCGATGCGTACGAACGGGCCGAAGCAATCGCCCAGGAATTCATTGCCGGCCATGTCGAGCCAGACATGAACCCTGACCGCCGCGCCCAACTTCGCGAGTTCGTCGACCGTCGTGTCGCTGAAGGTGGCGTCCCGACCGACTACTAGTGGGCCCTGCGCTCACTCCGATCAGCTGGAGAACGAAGGAACATCATGAAGACCTCAGCCCGCGTCGTCGTGATCGGTGGTGGCGTGATCGGCGCGTCGATCCTGTATCACCTCACCAAGAACGGATGGACCGACGTCGTCCTCGTCGAACGCAAGGAGCTCACGGCAGGCTCCACGTGGCACTCCGCTGGTGGCATGCACACGTTGAATGGCAACCCGAACGTGGCTGCACTTCAGAAGTACACGATCGAGTTGTACAAGGAGATCGAAGAGGTCTCGGGCCAGGACTGTGGCTTACACCTCACCGGCGGACTGATGCTGGCCGACACCGAGGAGCGCCTCGATTGGCTGAAGCTCGCGCACTCCCGCAACCGCTACCTCGGCCTCGACACTGAGATGATCTCGGTGTCTGAAGCAAAGCAGATTCTCCCGTACCTCGACGAGCAGTACTTCGTCGGTGCGCTGTTCGACCCGATGGAAGGTCACGTCGATCCATCGGGAGTCACGCACGCCTACGCGAAGGCGGCACGCATGGCCGGTGCCGAGGTGTACCGCAACAACTGGGCGATGGACATCGTGCAGAAACTGAACGGCACCTGGGATGTGGTGTGCGAGCAAGGCACCATCAACGCTGAGCACATCGTCAACTGCGGTGGACTCTGGGCCCGCGAAGTTGGTCGAATGTGCGGAATCGAACTTCCGATTCTGGCGATGGAGCACATGTACCTTCTCACCGAGGAGGTGCCAGGTTTACTGGATTGGAACCGCGAGTCAGGTCGCGAAGGGCTGCACTGCATGGACTTCGCGGGAGAGATCTACATGCGTCAGGAGGGCAACGGCCTACTCCTGGGCACCTACGAACCCAACGGTGTGCCGTGGTCGGAGAAAGCGACGCCGTGGTCGTTTGGCGCGCAACTCCTCGATCCCGACCCCGATCGGATCGCCGAATCACTCGAGGTCGGATTTCGTCACTTTCCCATCTTCAACGAGGTTGGGATCAAGCAGATCATCAACGGCCCGTTTACCTTCGCGCCCGATGGCAACCCGGTTATCGGACCGGTGAAGGGCCAGCGCGGCCATTGGCTTGCGGTCGGCATCATGGCCGGGTTGAGTCAGGGTGGGGGCGTCGGTAAAACACTGGCCAATTGGATCACGGACGGCGACCCAGGTGCCGACATCTGGGGCATGGATTGCGCGCGGTTCGGTGACTTTGCAACGCCGAAGTACACCAATGCCAAAGTTCGTGAAAATTACTCGCGTCGCTTTCGGATCGCCTACCCCAACGAGGAACTCCCGGCCGCTCGCAAGGTGCGCACTTCGCCCATCTACGACCGGCTTGACGACGCCAACGCAGTGTGGGGTGTTACGTATGGCCTGGAGCACGCACTGTGGTTCCAAGAGTCCGGCAAGCTGGCCGAGGAGTCGGTCACGCTGCGCCGATCCGACGCGTGGAACATGGTTGCCGAAGAGTCGAACGCGGTTCGTCACTCCGTCGGCTTAATCGAAACGACAAGCTTCGCAAAGTATGAATTCACCGGGTCCGGCGCGCGAACGTTCCTGGATCGAATACTGACGAACACGCTCCCACGGTCGGGCCGGATGGCATTGTCGCCAATGTTGAATCACCAAGGTGGACTCATTGGTGATTTCACTGTTGCCAACCTCACGCCAACCGGCGACGTCGATGCATACTCCGGGCGGGCGGCCACGGGTCGCTCGGCCGGGATGCTGCTTGGATCCGAACGCTTCGTAGTCTTTGGGTCGGGGATTGCTGAGCACTATCACGAGCGTTGGTTCCTCGAGCAGATTGGTGTGATGGTCGCAGCTGGAGACGTCGCCGAGGGTGCTGTTCGCCTCGATGTGCTCGGCCGTTCGATGTGCGGCCTGTCGATTGCCGGGCCGCATGCGCGATCGGTGCTCGCGAAGTTGATCGATGATGATGTGTCGAACGAGGCGTGGCCGTTCCTCGACATTCGCGAAGCCTGGGTCGACATGGCGCCAGCGCTCGTTGGACGAGTTACCTACACCGGTGACCTTGGGTTTGAGATCTGGATGGATGCCGAGCTGCAGACATACGTCTTCGATCGTGTCATGGAGGCCGGGGAAGAGTTCGGCATCCGACTCTTCGGGAGTCGGGCGCTGAACTCGTTGCGACTCGAGAAGAATTTCGGCGCATGGGCGAGCGAATATCGTTCGATCTATACGCCGCACAGTGCGGGAATGGGCTGGTGCGTGAAGTTCGATAAAGGTGACTTCGTCGGACGCGATGCTGCGCTCGCAGCCCTCGATGGTGGTTCGCCCCATGAGCTGGGGTTCTTCTCGGTCGACGTCGGCCATGGCGATGATGCAGCCGACGTGATCGGCGATGAGCCGATCTGGCTGGTTACTCCAGACGGCGGTGAGCAGGTCGTTGGCTGGGTCACCTCGGGCGGGTACGCCCATCACAGTCAGGTGTCGGTGGCTGTCGGCTACGTGCGTCGCGAGCATGTGGGGCTGCCAGGCGTGCACGAGGTCGAAATTCTTGGCGTGCGCCGGCCGGCCCAGCAGCTGATTGAGCCGCTCTTCGATCCAACTGGTGCGCGTATGCGGAACTGACCCGTGACGAGAACGTCTGTCAGCGGGTCACTCGTCGCCAACGACGCATTCGTCAAAGACTCGGTCACCGACGACATCGATGGCCTCATTGAAGGCCCCGACGTCAGGGTCGGCGGGGTCCTGATCGGCCAAGATTTGAGCGCCTGTGTCGCTGAGCGTGTCAACCGCCGTTTCGACACATGACTTGTCAACTTTGAGGCCTCCGCTGGTGCCGAAGGCGATGAAGAACTCAACGGCATCGGGCTTGGCGTCGTCGCCGCCATCACCACAGGCAGTAAGGACGAGGGACGAAGCGGCGAGCGCTGCGATGGAAAATCGGATCTTGATGTGGTTTCTTGTAGTAAGGGATGTTGGTCCATCGATACCACGACAGAGGGTGCGTAACGAACCGTTAACGCTGGCACACCGCTGGGGAGCTGGGTCAAACGTTGTTTGCGGCGATGAATGACCGGTAGATGTCGAGCAGCGACTGCTTCTGGACGTCGCTCAGATCTTCATCGAGCATGATCGCCGATTCCGTTGAGGCGGCGTCGGTATTGTTTTGGGTCGCTTCGTCACGGCCGAGGAATCGCATGAGGCGGTCGGTCGGTACGTTCAGCGCGCTCGAGAGGCCGTGGAGAACTCGAACCGATGGCTCGTGCAAGCCGCGTTCGAGTTGGCTGAGGTAGGCGTCTGACAGGTCGGCCAGCTTCGCAAGCTCTCGCTGGGAGAGCTCGGCCAGTTTGCGCTGGCTCTTGATGAACTCGCCAAAGGTGGCGCTGGCTCGTGATTCGGTCATTGTCGTTCCAAGCCTAGATGTGAAGGCGCTCGGGCGTTGTGTCACGCTCCGGTGCCGGGTGTGGTCGAACGCGAAAGGTCCCGGACCGGGGGTCCGGGACCTTATTGGTTTCGGTGAGACCGCCTCGTGGCGGTCGAAATCACTTGGCGGTGGTCTTTGCAGCCTTCTTGGCGGCGGGCTTCGCGGCGGGCTTCACGGTTGCCTTGGCGGCGGGCTTCACGGTTGCCTTGACCGGGGCGGCGGTCGGGAGCTGCGCCGCGATGCGATTGGCGAAGTCACGGTTCATGCTGACCGCACGCTCGACAAAGTCGATGTACTGCTTGCCTGCCTCGGCCGGCGTCGGGAGCTTGTCAGCCAAGGGAAGCTCGACGGGGAGGCCGAAGCTCGGGGCCCGGTCAGCGACTTCAACAGCGGTCTCGACGACGCGGCGGTTGATGCTGACGACGGTGTCGAGAACGCGGTCGTTGGTCTCGACGAAGGTCTTTGAAGCGAGGCTGATGTTTTCGGTGATCTGGGTGGGGACGTTCATTGGATGCTCCTGTGTGGGGTGAGGTGAGTGGCCGCACTGACTCGCTTGGCCCTTGTTCTTGATGCGTACTTTACTACGCAATGCGTGAAAGTCAACCCCCATGCAAGAAATACTTCGCACCCCGACTTCTCTGTTGCGGTGACCTCTTGGGCGCCTGAAGCAACGCAACGATGACTTGTGCTGCGTCGGCCATCGGGTGGTGTCAATCAGGCGAGTTCTGAATTGGGCTCGCGATCACGACGAAGCCGCCGCACCCCACGCGGCGCTGGCGGTAGTCAGCAGTCTCCTGTTCGAGGAAGCAGCGATGCGCTGCTTCCTGGTCTCGCGCGACGGCATCGTGGGCTCCTTCGAACTGATGGAGACCGGGGCGCACAGCTTTGGCAACCTGCAATCGACGCCGATTGGCCGATGTTCGAGATGCTCGCTGAACTCCTTTCCATACTCGCGGAGAAACGGCGAGACCCCGATATGGCGCTCGTCCACCTCGAACGAGCGGCGGAACTCGATGGTCCCAGCCAACTTTCCATCGGCAATGTCATCAGGCAGGAACTCGCATCCCACGCCATCTTGGTCGACGATGACGGCCAATCGACCGCCCTGGATTCCCACCTCGTACGGTGCGCCGTGGAGGCCGGCCGTCAGAACCTCTTCGTGATCGGGGCCACGGTCTTGGCTGGGCCGATCGTGCGAGCCGCCCACGCCAACATCGCCGCGAAGCTCGCCGGTTGGGCATCCGTGTCACCGTTCTTCGCAAAATACTGGCTGCTACAGATCCGTCACATCGCGGCGCGTGCTGGGGCGGCGCTCCCCGCCGAACGATTCG
The DNA here is from genome assembly GCA_047610085.1 of Ilumatobacter sp. Lineage (GTDB taxonomy): Bacteria > Actinomycetota > Acidimicrobiia > Acidimicrobiales > Ilumatobacteraceae > Ilumatobacter_A. Next base: position 23,874 of record JBLFZD010000003.1, read on the forward strand.
ATCGGGCATTCACCGCAGGCAAGCAGGCGAGCCTCACCGAAGTGTCCGGCCTCATGCTCGGCCGCCTCGCAACGCTCGAAGCCCTGGCAACCCACTGAGCGCAGCAAATCAATCGGCAACTCAGGCGGTTTCGAAAGGGCCGTGCATCATGTTCATGGAGGCCCTACCGGCCCGTAGCTCGACGAGCACCTGGTTGATGCGCTTGCGTTGTCGCTGGCCAAAAGTCGCTCGACGTCGGCAGACATCGGATTCGTTGGTCGGGTCTTCATCGTTGGGTCACGACACAATCCGGTGTGAAACGCAATGCAGGTTTAGCGGGTCCCGACCCGACACAACGGGTCGAACGGTCGGAGCTTCTACGGTTTGGGATGGGCGAGGAGGAAGTCGATGACCCCCGCACTGAAATCCGAAGTAACGCCAGGGATATGGCTCCCGCCGTCGATGCTCCACAGCTCGACTTTGGAGCCCTGTTCGCACCCGACGAATGCCTCGACGTCGCTGTCGGCTCCGTCGATGCTGCCATCGAGATCCAGCGACTCGACGGTGACCACCGGCGTTGTGTCACAGGCGTTGTAGGTCACCCACGACTCCACGGTCTGCGCTGCGCTCGGGTAGCTGTTGCCAATGATTGAACCACCGTCGTAGAGGATCGTCGCATCGTTGGTTCCGTGGACCTGCAGCACGCTCACCGGCTCCGACGGTGTGCAGCCGGCGGTGTCGGCGAAGGTGGCCCCGGCGAGGCTGGCGACGCCGGCGATCGTGTCGGCGTGTTGGCATGCCATGCGGTACGACATGAACCCGCCGTTGGAATGCCCTGCGAGGAAGATCGCCTTCGGGTCGACGTTGTACTCGGCCGAGACCTGCTCGATGATCGCCATGAGGTACGCAGCATCGTCGGGCGCATCGCTTGCAAACGCGCAGCAAGCGTCGGTGGCATTCCAGAATTGCTCACCTCGGGGATCGACGGTGCCGTCGGGGTGGACGTACAGGAACCCACGGGACTCTGCGAGGGGTTCGAACTTGAAGTAGGCCTCTTGGATGTCTCCGCTCGCGGTATATCCGTGCAGCAGCAGCACGAGCGGCGTCGGAGCCGCGGCGTCATAGCCGGTCGGCACGAAGACGTCGTACGGACGATTCGTAGTCAACTCGTCATTGGTGGGCGACAACTCGACCGGATCGGTGGCGGGAGGAATGGTCGGTGCCGGGTCGCTGACCGGCGGGTCCGTGGCAGGCGGATCGGTTGCAAGCGTTTCGGTCGTGGATACCTCGACGTCCGAGGTTGCCACCGACTCGATCTCGGGATCGACCCCCGCATCGCTCGCCGAGGAGCAGGCAGCGAGGGTGAGTACGAGGAGAGCGCAGGGGACAATCGCTCGTCGACGAATCCAGGCACTATCGAGACGACGGTTGTGATCACCGAACCCTGCTCGACGACCAGATGGCCCAGAGGACGAGTTACGGAAGGGCCCGTGGCGTAGCGACATCAGCGCGAGCCTATTGGGTTCGTACTCGCACTCCTTTGGCGTGGAGGTCGGGCCCGTGCGGCTGCTCAGAACCGACCACGAGGCCCCACATCTTCGGCGAGAGGAGTGCGTCAACGTGCTCGACAACGACCGTTACTCGAAGCGCTCGGTGCCGCATCCAGGTATCGCTCGACAACATTGCCTGCCTCGAAATTAGTCGCGGTCGCGGCCGCGGAGTTCGTCGATTTTGCGTCGATCACGTTTGGTCGGCCGGCCCATTCCACGGTCTCGCTCGGCGAAGATTGCAACCTCGGGCAAACGCTCCGGGGGAGGCGGCGAATGGTCGACAAAGCAGTCGACCGCGATCGCAGCCCCGACACGTTTGGTGATGACCTTGGAGATGTCGACGATGCGCTGGCGCTGGCCGAGACGGGCTTCGATCCGGTCGCCAACTTTGATCGGGGTGGCAGGTTTGGCGGTCTTGCCATTGACCTTCACGTGGCCCGCCCGACATGCCGATGCTGCGTTGGCGCGGGTTTTGGTCAGGCGAACCGACCACAACCATTGATCTGCACGTGCTGTTTCGATGTCCACAGTCTCGCACGCGCCTCGTAGCAATGGTCATCGCATCTCGCAGTATTCGCGCCCTCGTCGCTGTGGCACCTTGAAGCGGAAGGGGTCAGCCGTTCACCGACATCGAGCTGTTGGGGTGGATTTCGCGGCGGCGCGAGAACGTCGCCATCTCGAGGGGGAGCCCGGTGTATCGCCCGGTGATCGTGAGCGGTTCAGTATCGGTGTCGTGGCCCGCTTCGTTGGCTTCGATCATCTCGCTCACGCAATGGGCGGCAACCGTTGCGTTCTTATATTGGTTGCCACTCGTGCCGACGAGCATGTAGAAGCCCGGGAGGTCCGACTTGTCGTAGATCGGAATCCAGTCGTCGGCAACGTCGTAGCAGTCAACGACGCCGAGCTTCTGATGGGGGATGCCGAGGCTGGGCATCCGGCGGGCGAGCCGCAAGACCTGCGTTTCCCAGAACTCTGGGGTGATGTCGCGATTGAAGTCATCCGGGTTCTCGATGTCGACCCAGTCGTGGGGGTCGCACGCCGCGTCCTCGCCGCCGATCAGCACGTTGCCGCCGATCTCTGGACGGAAGTAGATACCGACGTCACCGTCTTGGGTGTGGAAGCCACGTTCGAAGAACGAGACGTCGCCACCGGCAGGCTCGGGCACGTAGTGGCATTCGTGGCGGAGCGGTTTGGTCTTGATGTTCATGCCGTCCCAGACGCCAGCCAGCTTGTTGATCACCGGGGATGCTGGACCGCCAACGTTCACAATCACCGGAGCGTCGATGCGTGCGGTCACCCGCTCGTCCTCGGGACCCGACTCGAGGGTGACGCCAGCAACTCGTTCGCCGCCCGGACCCGCCTCGCGATGCACGACCGTGACCGTCGACCGGAAACGAAACTCGGCCCCGTAGCTTTCCGCTGCACGTTGCAGGTTGTGTGCCGAGAGCTGTGGGTCGTTGACAAATCCGGCTTCAGGACAGAACAGGCCACCCTGAATCATGGAGTCGGTGTCGTCCCAGAATGCGTCGTTCGTATGGAGCTTCGGCGGGCCGTACTGGCCGGGGTCGAAGAGCGGCATGAACTCCACGAGGCGGTCAACGTCCATGTCCTCATAGGGAATGCCCAGGGCGTCGTAGTGCGGCTTCACGCGTTCGTGGTGGCCGCCTTCACGCTTGAGCAACATGTTGCCGCACTGATGGAACTCGATGAGGCCTGACTCATCGATCGAGGTGGCATCGACGTCACGATTGTCGGCGAGGTAGTCACCCCAGTTGGTCCAGTAGTGCAATCCCTCGTATGACATCGCCACCCCGCCGAAGGTGGAGTAGGTAAACCGAATGATCGATGAAGAATTCGAGGTTGACCCGTATCCCGCAACCGGATTCTTATCGACGCACAGTACTCGCCGCCCGCGTCGAGCGAGTTCGAATGCCATGGCCGCGCCGATCACCCCAGCGCCGATCACGATGGCATCAAACTCGGACGTGGATCCGGTGTCGCCGGTCGCAGGCATCTGGCGAGATTAGCCAGTCAAACATCGCGGCTCTGACAGGATGGCACGATGCCTGACCCGCTTCTGGAGCCGTTTGACCTGAAGCACCTTCACCTTCGGAATCGAATCTTCTCGTCAGCGCATGAACCCGCTTATGCCGAGGCGGGTATGCCGACCGATCGGTACCGGCTGTACCACGAAGAAAAGGCTAAAGGCGGGGTCGCGCTGACGATGACGGCGGGCTCGGCAGTCGTCGCCGAAGACAGTCCGCCATCGTTCGGCAACCTTCACGCGTACGACGATGCGATCGTCCCGTGGATCCAGCGGATGACCGATGGCATCCACAAGCACGGCGCTGCATGCATGATCCAGATCACGCACCTCGGCCGTCGAACCGGGTGGTCATCGGGCGACTGGTTGCCGGTGCTTGCCCCATCGTCGATCCGCGAACCCGCCCACCGGTCGATTCCGAAAGAAGCGGAAGACTGGGACATCGATCGGCTGATCGGCAAGTACGCCGATGCTGCGGAGCGGATGCAAGCCGGTGGCATGGATGGCATCGAGTTGCAGTCGTACGGGCATCTCTTCGATGCGTGGTGGTCGCCCGGGACGAACCGGCGCGACGATGAGTGGGGCGGCGACATCACACGCCGGATCCGTTTCCCCTGGCTGGTGCTCGAAGCAATTCGCGACCGGTGTGGCGCCGACTTCATCGTGGGTCTGCGGATCTTCATCGAGGAGTCAATTCCCGGCGGCCTCGATGTTGCGGCAGGCATGGATCTTCTTGCTCGACTCGAAGTATCCGGTCTGATCGACTTCATCAACGTCGCCAAAGGATCGATCCACAACGACGTCGAACTCACCAATCTCATTCCTATTCACGGGATGCCGTCTGCGCCGATGCTCGACTTCGCGGGCATGGTTCGCGCCGCCACCAACTTGCCCGTGCTGCATGCCGCCAAGATCGACGACGTCGCTACGGCTCGCCATGCGATCCGGGAGGGCAAGCTCGACTTGGTAGGTATGACCCGAGCGCAGATCGCTGACCCCCACCTCGTGAACAAGATCATCGACGGGCGTGAACGCGAGATCAGGCCATGCGTTGGCGCAACCTATTGCCTGGATCGGATCTATGAGGCCGGCGAAGCGCTCTGTCTGCATAATGCTGCGACGAGCCGTGAGGCGACGATGCCCCACGAGATTGAGCCCGCCGACCTCTTTCGCCGCGTGGTGGTCGTGGGAGCGGGCCCCGCCGGACTCGAAGCTGCTCGGGTTGCCGGTGAACGTGGCCACGATGTGATCGTGTTGGAAGCGATGCCGCGAGCCGGTGGCCAGATCAATCTCGCGATCCGTAACCCCCGGCGAGTCGATTTGAACGGCATTGTTGAGTGGCGAACCGACGAGCTTGCGCGGCTTGGTGTGGAGGTCCGTTACGACACATTCGCTGAGATGGAGATGGTCCGTGCGCTCGTTCCCGATGTGGTGATCGTGGCAACCGGCGGCTTGCCACAGCTCCCCGATCTGGAAGCTGGTTCCGAGCATGTGGTTACGAGCTGGGATGTGCTTGGCGGTGACGTCACGCCGACGGGATCGGTGCTTTTCTACGACGACAACGGAACGCACTCGGCGCTGTCGGCGGCCGAGATGATCGCTCGATCCGGGGCCGACTTGGAGATCGTCACACCGGAGCGCATGTTTGGGATCGAGGTGGGCGGGATGAACCACGTTCCCTATGCGCGCGCCTTCAACGAGACCGATACGCGAATCACGATCAACCAGCGCGTGTTGAAGGTCCAGCCCGAGTTGGGGCGGCTCCGCGCTGACATCGGCAGCGACCACTCGGCCCATCGATCGAGGCGACACATCGATCATGTTGTCGTCGACCACGGCACGCTTCCGCTTGATGAGTTGTACTTCGACTTGAAGGCACACTCGAGCAATCGGGGGGCCGTTGACTACGGCGCGTTGATGGAGGGCCGTCCGCAACGGTTGGAAACAAATCCGGGCGGAACGTTCAAGCTCTTCCGAATCGGGGACGCGGTCGCGAGCCGAAATATTCATGCCGCGATTTACGACGCGCTCCGCCTTGTGAAAGATCTCTGAGTCGTTTCTACTGATCGATTTTTGTCGGCCAAGCGCGACACTCCTGACGTGTCCCGCTTGCTCACACTGACCACGCTGCCGTTGTTCCTTGGCGGATTCCTCGGGCCGCTAGGAACGATGAGCGTCATCTCGATCTACCCCGAACTGCGTGACACGTTCGACGCATCAACGAGTGCCGTGAATTGGGCCTTCAGCGGGTACCTGCTTCCGATGGCCGCGATCATGCTCGTTTCAGGAACGATCGGTGAGCGCTACGGAAGGCGCCGGGTGATTCGTTTGACTTTTATCGGGTATGCGCTTGCGTCCATATGTTGTGTGCTTGCACCAAATCTCGGCGTGTTTATTGCTGCTCGTTTCGCGCAGGGCGTGTGCAACGCATTCATCACTCCATTGCTCCTTTCCGGGCTCGCTGAGGCGGTCGACTCTGGCCGGCTTGGGCAAGCCGTCGGGATCTATTCGGGCTTTCAAGCGGCTGGTGCCGCGGTTGCGCCCTTCATCAGCGGGGTCGCTGCAGCCGTCAATTGGCGTTGGACATACGTCGTCATCGCCATTATCGCACTTGGGCTTGCGACCCGCCCACCGAGTGGCGAACCGCACCCGAGGGCAGCGGCGCCATTGATTCGCCCGCTGCTCACGTTGCGGATGGCGTCGCTCTGGCTCGCTGCGCTCTCCGCTGCGACCGGGCCGATTGGTATTGCCGTCCTAGTGGGTGTGCACCTTCGTGACGGTTTTGAACTCGGGTCCAGAACCACCGGGGTGATTCTTCTGCTGAGCGGTTTCACCGCGATCGTCCTGAGCCCCACCTGGGGCAAACTCATCGACTCATGGGGATCTCGTCGCGCTGCGCTGGTCTCTGCGGGAAGTGTGACGGCCTTGACGATGCCGCTCGGCTTGATCGACACGGCATGGGGTCTGGCTGTGGTCTGGATCGTGGTGGCAGGCGTGGTCGGGTTCGTCCCGGTGAACCTCCAGCACCTTGCTGCGGTGGCCGTACCTGGCAACCGTGGCGGTTCGTTGTCGTCGGTGCTTGCGTTCCGCTTTTCCGGGCACGCGATCGGGCCGATCGTGTGGCTGCCGGTGCTCGCCGTCGACGCGGTGTGGGCGTTTGCTGGTGCCGGTGGGCTTGGTTTGATCACGATGCTTGCACTGTTCGTGTCGACGAGGTCGAAGCCCGAAATCGCTTCGACGTGAGGGGTTTGATGTGTCGCGAGTGGTTTGCTGTGGCGCGAATTCACGTCATCAGGCCGGTTCGGGCAGCGGTAGTATTTCTTCTCTGACTGCGACCGATTCGGAAGCTTCCGCCGCGGCCCCGGCTGTCGTGAGCGACCTCGACCTCACCGTCGTGGCGCGTGCCGTTGAGCAGAAGGCGAGCCTCGACGGAACGTGGGCACTCTTCCTCGCACTCGGCCTGCTGATGATCGGCAATGGGCTCAATGGAGCGGTTGTTGGCATCCGGTCGGACTCTGAGGGCTTCAGCATCGTCGTGGTCGGTGTGATCATGGCCGGCTATTTCGCAGGCTTTCTCTTGGCGCCAAGCGTCGTGGTGCCGCGCATCCCCAAGGTCGGCCACATCCGCGTGTTTGCCGGGCTTGCGTCTATGGCATCGAGTGCTGTGCTCATCCACTCCGTCTGGGTTGCCCCGGTGACCTGGACCCTGATGCGATTCGTGTTCGGCTTCTGCATGGCCGGGCTCTACATCGTCATCGAGTCCTGGTTGGGGGAGATGACCGATACAAACAATCGCGGTCGAACCATGGCGATCTACATGATCGTGTCGATGGGCGGGCTTGGCATCGGTCAATACCTCGTGGCCGTCGCCGACCCGAATGGTTTCGAACTCTTCGTCGTCTCATCGGTACTGGTCTCGATGTCGCTTGTTCCGGTCACGCTCGCTGCCACAATGAAGGCCCCCGTTGTGAGCTTGCCGGACCCGATGCCGATCCGTGAATTAATCAACCGCGTCCCGACCGGGGTGGTCGGTTCGTTCATGGCCGGGGCATCGGTCGGTATCCTGTTTGCGCTCGGAGCGGTCTACGCCACATCGGTCGAGATGTCACTCGATCGCACGGCGTTCTTCCTCGTCGCCCCAACGGTTGGGGCGATCGTCATGCAATGGCCCATTGGTCGGCTCTCGGACAAAGTCGGGCGGCAAAGGGTGATCTTTGCGGTGGCTATCGGTGCAGGTTCGCTGACGTTGGTCATGGCAGTCCTGCCGGCCGGGAGCCTCGTGGTTGCCATCTTGATGGTGCTGCTCGGCGGGCTCATGTTCCCGCTCTACTCGCTCGTGGTCTCCTTGACGCTGGACTCCACACCCGACGGCAAGCTTGTTGGTGCGTCGGGAACCCTGGTGCGGATAAACGGAGCCGGCGCTCTCAGCGGCCCACTCGTTGCAGCGCCGTTGATCTCGCTGCTCGGTGCGCAGTGGTTTTTCTGGACGATGTCGATTGCGTTCGGCGTGGTGGTCGCCTACGTGGCATTCCGAATCACCGTTCGCGAAGCCTTGCCGCCCGAACGCCAGCGCGAGTTCGTCAACTTCCCGGCGCGGGCCGGTGCGATGGCCATTGGGATCGTTGTCAAGCCGGTCCGGACCGCAACGCGGATCGCTACAGGCAAACACTCCGCTTCGAAGCGGTATCTCGCCGGTGACGTTGCACGGCATCCTGCTTCGATCGAATTGGACCAAGAGGCACTGCTGTCCGAGATTTACGACGCACCGGTGACGCCCTCGCCGATCGACGGAGACTGACCGCGGCCAGCCGGTGTCAGACACCCGATGTCTGGGCGGTCTACTTGGCCGCTGCGGAGAGGGTGCGTTCACGCCAGAGTTCGGTGGCGTCGACCTGGTTGAACGTGTAGAGGTGGATGCCGCCAATACCAAGCCGATCGATGTCGATAGCAAGCGGCTTTAACAGCATGTCGGGCTCGAACGAGCGCTGGGTCATCATCTTGCCCAGCGCCTTGCGGTTCTTCTTCAGGTATCGCAGCGACGTGCCCACGCCCAGCCGAACGCCCATGGTCATGAGCTTTGACTTGTCGATGACGCCTGGCACGCCAAGGTGGACGGGGATGGTGAGCCCGGCGGAGCGTTCGCGTTGGAGCCAGTCACGAATCTGATCAGCCGAGAAACACATCTGTGTCGACACATGCGCGGTGCGCCCGCTCGACAGGATCAACTCTTGTTTGCGGTGGAGCGCAGCGTGCAGCAACTCGGTTGAGATGAACGGATGACTATCGGGGTACGAGGTGTAGCCGACGTGGTCGATCTGTCGCTGGTCAGCGCCATTCGCATCGTCGAGTGCAATGAGCGCCTCGATGAACTCGATGGCATCGAAGTAGCAACCGGGTGGGTCGGCGTCGCCGCCAACCACGAAGACCTCGCGGATGCCCAGCCCGATGAGGCGAGCGTGAATGGAGGCGAGGTGCTCGGGTGTCTGCACCATGCGAGCTGCGAGGTGCGGCGTGACTTCGTGGCCGTCAGCGAGCAGTCGTTCGGATTCGTCGAGTGTGGCTTCGATCGACTTCGCGGGAGAACAGGTCATCGAGATGTGCGACGCAGGTCGAAGTTCGGTGATCGCCCGTTCGAGTGATTTCATCGGGATCAGCTCCACCTTGGCGTCGGTGATCAACTGACGCATGGTCGATGGACCGGGTCCGACAAGACCGCGTCGAAGCGGTCGTCGTTTCCGGGTTGCCTTTGTGGTGGGCAGCATGCTTGCTTCGGCAGACATCGTTGTCTCCCTTTCTTCATGTTCAGAGATGATGCTCAGCGAGGTCAGACCTCGGGGCGCACCACCTACGGGGTCAGCTGAGACCGACGATATTTCCGTCGGCGTCGATGTCGATTTGTTGCAACGCTGGCGTTTTGCCCAGTCCGGGCATCGTGCGCATCTCGCCGCAGATCGGATAAACGAAACCGGCTCCGACCGAGGCGCGAACCTCGCGCACGGGAAGAGTCCAGCCGGTGGGTGCACCTTTGAGCTTCGCGTCGTGGCTCAATGACAGGTGCGACTTGGCGATACAGACCGGCAGGTTGCCGAAGCCGTTCGCTTCGTAGTTATCGATCTGCTTATTGGCCTGGGCCGAGAACTCTGCGCCGTCAGCGCCGTACACCTTGGTGGCCACGGTGATGATTTTGTCGCGCAGGCTCATCTCGTCTGGGTAGAGGACTTCGAACTTCGATTCTTCCTCGGAAGCCTCTGCGACGGCATGGGCAAGTTCAGTCGCTCCGGCTCCGCCCTCGGTGAAGTGCATTGACACTGCGGAGCGAGCGTTGAACTCTTCAGCGATCTCTTTGATGGCGTCGATGTCGCCTTGGTGATCGCCGGGGAACACGTTGATTGCGACGACAGGCGTGCAGCCGTGGATCCGCATGTTCTCGAGCTGTTTGCGGAGGTTGTCGCCACCTTGGTGCACCTCCTCGGGATTTTCCTTGAGGATGTCCTCGGGCAACGGCTTGCCGGCGACGATGTGGTGCTTGCCGGAGTGGGCCTTGAGGCCACGCACGGTCGCAACGAGTACGGCGGCGTCGGGAGCGAGCCCTGAAGCGCGGCACTTAATGTTGAAAAATCGCTCGGCACCCATGTCCGCACCGAAGCCAGCCTCGGTGATGAGGTAATCGCCCATATGGATGCCGATTCGGTCGGCGACGATGGAGCTGTTGCCGGTCGCGATGTTGCCGAAGGGGCCGGTGTGTACCAGAGCGGGAGTGTTCTCGAGCGTCTGCATCAGGTTGGGCTTGATGGCCTCCATCAAGATGACGGCCATCGAGCCAGCAACCTTGAGTTCTTCAGCGGTCACCGGTGTGCCCGCTGGGGTGTACCCAACGACGATCCGCCCGAGGCGTTGGCGTAGATCCTGGAGCGAGGTGCACAGTGCCAGCGTTGCCATCACTTCAGAAGCGGCGGTGATGTCGAAGCCGGTTTCACGCGGCACCCCGTCGAGTCGGCCACCGAGGCCAATGGTCGTGTTTCGGAGCGCACGGTCGTTCACGTCGAGGACCCGGCGCCACGTGATGTTGTATTGATCGAGGTTGAGGTCGTTGCCGTGGAAGAGGTGTGCATCGAGCGCTGCCGAGCACATGTTGTGAGCAGCGGTCACGGCGTGCATGTCGCCAGTGAGGTGCAGGTTGAGCAGTTCCATCGGAACGACCTGGCTGTATCCGCCGCCTGCCGCACCGCCTTTGATGCCGAAGGTCGGGCCCATCGATGGTTGACGTATGGCGATGACGCCGCTTTTACCAATATGGCTGAACCCCATCCCGAGGCCGACGGTGGTGGTGGTCTTGCCTTCGCCAAGCGGGGTCGGCGTGATGGCCGAGACGACGACGTACTTTGCCTTGGGACGATCGGACATCCTCTCGATCGCATCGAGGCCGATCTTGGCGGCACCGGAGCCATACGGCTCGAGGCACTCGAGAGGAATGCCTGAACCTTCAGCGATCTCGGTGAGTGGCTTCAATGTTGCTTTGCTGGCGATGTCGAGGTCTGAGGGGAAGCCCATGGTGTGTCGTGTCCTTTGCCGTCGGTTCCGTATGGTGGAACGGTTCCACTATACAGAACAGACGGGGCTGTGTCGAACGTCATGTGAAACGACGCTGCGTCAGGTGGACATCGGCTCACCGTCTTGGCGGTCGTGGCTCTCATCGCGGGCGACGACCGCCAGGACGGCGGCGAGCGTTTCGTCGAGCTGCTCGCTCGGTGACCGTGAGGAGGTCCAGGTTGCGGTTGCAGCCGACGCCTCTGACGCAATCAACCCGGCCGATGTGCCAGGAGCGGTGAGAGTTCGCGCCCGGCGTTGAGTGCGGGCGTTGTCTGTGTGACAAGAGAAAACGGAGTTGATTCACTCCTCGGAGAGAATCGGGGCCGGATACAGGTAGGCGTCGCACTCTTGAAGGTCTCCTTCGACGAAACCGAACGTGGCGTCCGGAAGATCGATCGGCTTTCCCCGAAGAAGGGTGCAGCATTCTGCATAGTCGACGTCGTAGCCGTCGATGTCTGTCACCCCGACCGTGTACGTCTGCGTCGTGAGGTTCACGCATTGCGTGGTGAAATCAGCATTGAACGCGTTGCCGACTGGTGCCGTGTCGCTGCATTGAGTGGTAACGGTCATTCCGGCCTCGTCGAACAACTCGGCGCCAGCTGCGGCGGCGGCCGCCAACGCATCGTCGCCACCGACGAAGCGGTACGTGATGTCGGCCCTCCCACCGCTATCGACTCCGGCGTCGGCTGCCGGAGCAGTGGTCAGACCGAATGCAGCGATAAGGGCAACGACTGCAGCAAGCTTCTCCATGATGTCCTCTCGGGGCCACTGGTAGTGCGTGCTGTTGAACGTCCACCATTCGTCAATCGCTGTGGAACGAATTCGGAGTGTTTGCAACAGAGAACGACGCTCGAGCCTGACGTGAATCAGGCTCGATTATTGCCGTGCGGGGCACTCATTCGTTCGCCGTCAAAGGCGCGCCGAGGCGGGCGGTCACGGCAGCGCGGACTTGCGCGTCAAACGAATTGACATGCTGTTCGAGTAAGTGGGCGACCGCGTCGGCGTCGCGTGATTCCAGGGCGTCGTGGATCGCTGCGTGCTCGTCGACGGCGTGGGCCATGTCGTGGACGTCTGCGAGGTACATGTGCCACAGGCGGTCGGACTGCGCGTACAGCGCGTCGAGCGTGTTCGTGAGGAATCGGTTGCCCGATGCGCTCCAGATGATCTCGTGGCACTTCCGGTCGAGTTCGAGGAGCTCAGCGGGAAGCTTGCCCGGGAGTTCGGTCTCGGCGAGCACATCGGACATCTCGTCCCAGTCGGCCTGCGTGCCGCGTTTGGTGGCGAGTCGCGCAGCGTAGGGCTCCATGATTGCTCGGGTTTCGTAGAGCATCGCCAGTTCGTCAAACTCGATGGCGCTCACGAACATGCCGCGGCGCGGGATAACGGTAACGAAGTGATCTCGGGCCAGGCGTTGTAGGGCTTCTCTGATCGGTGTGCGGCTCATATCGAGCACGATTTCCAGGTCGGCCTCCTTCACCACGTCGCCGGGTGCCAGGTCGAGTCGAATGATCATGCGCCGGATCTCGTCGTACGCGCGCTCCGCAAGGGAAAGGGCTTGCGGCTGAGGGGTTGACACAGCACTCATACTCTGTTGATATATCACCATTGTCAAGTCCGCCGGTTTGGTGTTAGGCACCCGATCGACGCCCACGTCGAAGAGAGCACTTTCATGAGCGAGCAAGAAGTCCCGACCACCGCGAAGGTCGTCATTATCGGAGCCGGCATCGTCGGCAACTGCCTTGCTGGTCACCTGGCGCGCCTCGGCTGGACCGACATGGTGCTGATCGACAAGGGCCCGCTTCCGAACCCGGGCGGCTCGACAGGGCATGCGTCGAACTTCATCTTCCCGGTCGACCACAACAAAGAGATGGCGTTGCTGGGTGTGCAGAGCGCCAACCAGTACCGCGATGCCGAGCGCAGCGTCGACTCCGGTGGCATCGAAGTGGCGCGAACTCCCGAGCGCATCGAGGAGTTCAACCGGCGCATGACCTCGGCCAAGGCCTGGGGTGTCGAGGCCGAACTCCTCACCCCCGCGCAGGTCAAAGAACTGGTGCCGTTCATTAACGAGGATGTGATTCTCGGTGGTTTCAGTTGCCCGTCCGTCAGCGTCGTCGACTCCCTCGACACCGGCACGCTCTTCCGCAACGAGGCGATCGAGAAGACCGGCCTCAAGGTGTTCGCCAACACCGAAGTGCTCGACGTCGAGACCGAAGACGAGCCCGCCACCGGCCTCCAGAAGGTCACCGCCGTGGTGACTGACAAGGGCCGCATCGAAGCCGAGTATGTCGTTGTCGCCTGTGGCGTCTGGTCGAACCGTATTGCCAACATGGCCGGCGCCACCATCCCACTCGTGCCCGCCGTGCACCAGATGGCCGACGTCGGGCCGATGGACATCCTCGCCGAGACGCAGAGCGAGATCAGCTACCCGATCGTTCGGGACATGGATACGTTCTGCTACGAGCGTCAGTCGTCCGGCTCGATGGAAGTCGGCTCCTACGCCCACCGCCCGATCCTGCATCACCCCGACGACATCCCGTCGAACGAAGAGGCAGCGCTCAGCCCCACCGAAATGCCGTTCACGCCCGACGACTTTGACCAACAGATGGAGGAAGCGATCGAGCTGATGGACATGCTCGGCGACGCCGAGATCAAGTACGCCATCAACGGCCTCCTCTCGCTCACTCCCGACGCGATGCCGTGCCTCGGCGAAACCATCGAAGTGCGCAACCTCTGGTCGGCAGCTGCGGTCTGGGTAAAGGAAGGCCCGGGGATGGCCCAGGTCGTGGCCGAGTGGATGACCTACGGCTATCCGCGAGTGATCGACGCGCACGGCGCCGACATCGCCCGCTTCTATGGCCACGAGCGCAACGACGACCACATCTGGAGTCGCGCCGAGGAACACTTCAACAAGACCTACGGCATCGTCCATCCGGCCGAGCAGTGGGAGAACCGCCGCAACCTCCAGGTAAGCCCGCTATTCGAGCGCCAGGTTGCGCTCGACGCCTTCTTCTTCCAGGCACGTACCTGGGAACGCCCGCAGTGGTACGGCTCGAACGCGGACCTCGCCGAGCGCTACGGAATCGAAGAACGCGAAGTCGAGTGGGACAACCGGTGGTGGAGCCCGATCACGGTTGGTGAACACCTGAACATGCGCGAGAACGTCGGTCTTATCGACCTCTCGGCGTTCCAGGAGTTCGAGATCTCTGGGCCAGGCGCCGTCGAGTTTGCCGACTACCTGTGCGTGAACAAGGTTGGCCCGGTCGGACGCGCCACCTACACCCCGTGGCTGACCCCCGACGGCGGTTTCCACTCCGACCTCACAATGCACCGCCTTGCCGAGGACGTTGTCAGCGTCGTGACCGGTGTGTTCGACGGCGGGCGCGACTTGACGTGGATGAAGAAGTACATGCCCAAGGACGGCTCGGTCACGGTGACCGACAAGACGCTCGAGATTTCGACTCTTGGCTTGTGGGGTCCCAACGCTCCCGCGACGCTCGCCAAGCTCACCGATGCCGACCTCTCCCACGAGGGCTCGTCCTACGGCTCACTTGTCGAAGTGAAGCTGAACCTGGCTGGCGAAGAAGTCGATGCCACGCTGTTCCGCATCTCGTACGTCGGCGACACCGGCTGGGAGATCTACGTCGCCTGGGACAAGGCGCCCATGCTGTGGGATGCGCTCATGGAAGCGGGTGCCAACCTCGGCATCCGCGCCACCGGTGGCGGGGTGTACGGCACGTCGGGTCGCATCGAGAAGGGCTACCGCTTGCAGGGTGCCGAGCTCGAGAGCGAGTACAACCCGCTCGAAGCTGGTCTGGACCGCCCGAAGGTGAAGTCGGCTGACTTCATCGGCAAGGAGGCCTACCTGGCCGCTCGCGATGCCGGTGATCCTGAAGTGCTCATGGTAACGATGACGGTCGATGACCTCACCGACTCGCAGGGTCGGACTCGCTGGATGCAGGGCGGCAACGAGCCGTTGTGCGATCTGGACGGCAACACGATCATGGACTCCCACCAGCGTGTGTCGCGGGTGACGACGGCTGGCTATGCCCCGTCGGTCGGCAAGATGGTGCTCATGGGCTACCTCCCTCGTGAGATGGCAACGGCGGGCACCAAGCTGCAGGTCATGTACATGAACGAGTACTTCCCGGTGACCGTGGTCGGTACCGACGGCCCGTTCGACCCCGACAACATCCGGCTCAAAGGATGAGTGTGCTGCACCCCATCGCCGCATTGACGCCGTTTGGTTTGCGTGAGGTCGTTGCGGCTGGCAGCGGCAACAACCTCACGCGAACGCTCGTCTGCAGCAACGTCGGTGTGGGATGAGGGTGCTCGTCTGTGTGAAGCGGGTGCCTGCCCCCGGGGCGAAGATCAACATCACCGATGATGGCCAGGCGGTCGACGCCACGAACCTGGGTCACACGATGTCACCGCACGAAGAGTGCGCGCTCGAGTTGGCCGTTCAACTTGTTGAGGTACACGGCGGCGAGTCGCACGTGCTCACACTTGGAACCGCCGAAGCGGAGGAGCAGTGCCGTTGGGCGGCGTCGATCGGCACCACGAAGGCCACGTTGGTGGACGCCGGTTCGATGGACTGGGACCCGCAGCGCACCGCTCGGGCCTTGACCGAATCAATCCGCTCGATCGAAGAGGCAGACGGCACCTTTGATGTGATGATCTTCGGCAACGAGTCGGCCGACACCGGTGGGTTCCAGGTCGGTATGCGGGTCTCGCGAGCGCTCGGCCGTCCGATGGTCAATGCGATCAAGGGCGTCGAGGTCGCAGACGATGTACTCGAAGCTCGCCGCGAAACCGACGACGGCTTCGAGGTCTACAAGCTCCCCATGCCATGTGCGATCGGCGTCAAGGAAGGCATCACCTGGCCCCGATACCCGACGATGCGCGGCCGGCTCGCTTCCAAGAAGCTTGCTGTCGATGTCGCCTCCTCGGACGCGGCGCCCGGTGGGCAGACCAAGGTTCGACTGAACCGGCCGGAAGAGAAGGTGTCGGAAACGATCATCCTCGGTGAAGGCCCTGAAGCTGCGGTAAGGGCCGTCGAACTCTTGAAGGAACTCGGCCTCTGGTCGGAAGGGGTTGCGTCATGAGCGTGCTCGTTGTTGTTGAACACGATCGTGGACGGATCGCTCAGGCCTCGCTCGAAGCGTTCGCCTTTGCTGGCGGAATTGCGGCGCAACTGGGGGTGGAGGTCGAGGCACTGCTCATTGGAGCCGATGCCCTCGATCTGGCCGACGAGTGCGCGGCCCGTGGTGCAGCGACCGTGCATCACGTGCCTGATGCTGCGGTGACCGATTACGGCCCCGACGCATACGGTGCCGCTGTGGCTGGAGCTGTTGGCGTGCTCTCGCCTTCGGCCGTCGTTGCATCGGGTTCTGACCGGGGCAACGAAGTGCTCGCCTATGCCGCTGCCGACCTTGATTTGCCGTTCGTGGCGAACTGTCTTGAGGTGAAGACCGCCGACGACTGGGAGATGACCCGCGTACAATGGGGCGGATCGCTGAACGAGGAGGCGCGGCTCACGTCGCCGATGCCAATCGTGTCGTCCGCCCCGCATTCGGTGGAAGTCGGAGAGCCGATCTCGGGTGCCACGGCGGTGGTGAACACGCTTGACGTGTCGCTACCCGAATCGTTGATGGCGACGATGATCCAAGACCGCATCGTGCTGACCGAAGGGGTCACGTTGGCGACGGCTCCGGTGGTCATCGGTGGTGGACGCGGTGTCGGTTCAGCCGAAGGGTTCGACGTGCTTGAAGCGCTTGCAGCCAAGCTCGGTGGTGTCGTTGGGTGCAGCCGCGCCGTCACGAACAACGGGTGGCGCCCACACTCCGACCAGGTTGGTCAGACCGGCACACGCATCGCCCCGCAGCTCTACATCGCCTGCGGTATCAGTGGCGCGATCCAGCATTGGGTGGGCGCAAAGGCAGCGAAGAAGATCCTCGCCATCAACATCGACCCCGCTGCGAACATGGTTGTGAAAGCCGACTACGCGATTATCGGCGACCTCTTTGAAGTGCTGCCAGCGATCACCAACGGCTGACCCCCTCGATCACATGCTTCGGACGAAGGCGCGAGCTTCTTTGAGACGTTGCCGTGGGAGCGAAGCTCCAGAGATTGGGGATACAACTCCTTTATCATCTCATGTTTCATGCACGGACCTCTCGGTTGGAATCGGCAGGAATATCGACGAAGCCTGCAGTGTTCAACGGGTGGCACAACACTAAGGAGAGCCCTGTGGCAACCATTGATCTGACAAGCGACGTCTTCGAGAAGACGGTGACCGCCGACGGCATTGTGATCGTTGACTTCTGGGCTGAATGGTGCGGACCGTGCAAGTCTTTTGGCCCCGTGTTCGAAGCAGCATCGGAGAATCACCCAGACATTGCGTTCACCAAGATCGATACTGAAGCTGAGCAAGAGATCGCTGGTGCTCTTGAGATCCGTTCGATTCCGACGCTGATGATCTTCCGTGACGGCATCCAATTGTTCTCGCAACCGGGGGCCCTTCCGGGCCATGCGCTTGAGGACTTGATTACGCAAGTCAAAGCGGTCGACATGGACGAAGTTCGCGCCGAGCTTGCGGCTGCAGCATCGGATGACACCGCTGAGGGTGAACCAAACGCCGCGAGCTGAATTCGCCTCGACTGTTACCGGTAGGTCACGTCGAGTTCGAGGTGCTGTAGGCCACGCAGAATGAAGCTGCTGCCGTACCGCAGTGCATCGGGCTCGACCACCGACATCGTGTCGATGTGGGCGGCAAGGACCTGCAGGGCCGTGACCGTTTCGAGTCGGGCGAGTGCCGCTCCAAGGCAGAAGTGGATGCCGTGGCCAAACGCGATGTGTTGGTTGAGACGCTCGCGATCGGGGTTGAATTCCTCGGGATTGTCGAAGACCTCGTCGTCGTGGTCCGCTGACCCGTACATCACCCAAATTGTTGATCCCTCGGGGATCGCGGTGCCGTTGATTTCGGTGTCGGCTTTGACGATGCGGAAGAGCCCTTGGTTTGGGCTTGCCCAACGCAGGCCTTCCTCAACCACTTTGTTGACGCGCCCAGGGTCAGCCTTGAGCCGCTCCCATTCGTCGGGGTTCTTGGCGAGTTGGACGATCAGGTCGGTGAGCAGGCTTGCGGTGGTCTCGCTCCCGGCCACCTGGATCTGGCGGATAATTGAAAGCATCTCGGCGATGTTGAGCGGCCCACCCTCGACTCCCTCGCTCGGCGCAAGCTCTGCGTGGACGAGATCGCTGAGGAAAT
>JBLFZD010000004.1:0-33049 GCA_047610085.1 Ilumatobacter sp.
AGATGGGTGTTGAGGGTGAGCGACATGAACGCCAGCGCCGCACCGAGGGCAAGCGCTCCGACATCTCCCATGAAGATCCGAGCGGGCGCTGCATTCCACCAAAGAAAGCCGAGACAACCACCGGCGAACGCTGCAGCGAACACCGCCATATCGAGTGGGTTGACCACTCCTTCGTACAACCCTCCGTTGCGAAACTTGAGGTAACCGATGATGACGAACGCACCAAAGCCCATGATCGCGGACCCCGCAGCGAGGCCATCGAGGCCATCGGTGACGTTGACGGCATTGGTCGTTGCCCAGATGATCAGGCCCGACCAGATGATCCAAACGATGGTCGGCACTTCGACGCCAAGGTCAGCACGAGTGACCGAGATGGTTTCGGAAATACCGGTGCCGACGACAAGCCACCACGCCATACCGAAGCTGGCAGCCATGGTGATGTAGTTCTTCTGCTTCCAGAAGATGCCGCGGTTGTGTCGCTTGCGCACCTTGATGAAGTCATCGAGGAAACCCATCAGCGCCATGAAAAGCACGCCAGCCCAGACGATCATCGACTGCGTGGCGAAGGGGAGGTCGGGGCGGACGTGAGCCACCAGCCAACCGAGGAACGCCGCTATAACAATCGCAAGGCCGCCCATGGTCGGGGTGCCCTGTTTGGCCATGTGGTGTTCTGGCCCCATGTCTTCCTTGCCAAGGATTGGCTGTCCCTGACCACGGGTTTGGAAGAATACGATGAGGTAGCGCGTACCGAAAAGTGACACAAGGGTCGATACGGCGGCGGCGAGAAGGATCGAAATCACGAGGCGTCCTGCAATTCTTGGCGGGCAATGTTGCGGTCATCGAAGTCGATGACGCGATCGCCGAGGTCCTGGGTGGACTCATGACCCTTGCCAGCGATCACAACGACATCTCCGGGTTGAGCGAGGCAAATAGCTTCGCGAATGGCGAGGCGGCGATCGGGTTGCGTGGTCACGCGTGAACGGTACTGTCCAGCTACCCCACCAATCACGTCATTGATGATCTCTTCTGGGTCTTCACCGCGAGGGTTGTCAGAGGTCGCGATAGCCCGATCTGCCAGCCGACCTACAACTTCACCCATGATCGGCCGCTTCTCGATATCGCGCATGCCCGCGCATCCGAACACTGCAATGACGCGATTCTCGGTCAACTGGCGTGCTGAGGAAAGGAGTACCTCAAGCCCGTCGGGCGTGTGTGCGTAGTCAACGACCACGGTAAATCCGCACTCGTTGGCGTCGGCGACGATTTCGAACCGGCCAGGAACTGCTGCCAGGGTGCTCAGCCCGGCGATCGCTGCAACAAGATCAACATCGATCTGGTCGATGATGTTCAGCGCCAAGAGCGAGTTCGCCACGTTGAAATGGCCGCCGAGCCCCACGACGATGTCGTGACCATTCCAACGGTACGTATGCGAGGCCGAACCAACCACGACGTCGGTGACGTCAGCACCGGTGACGCGGATGAGGCGCATTGCATCGGCACCGTCTCGATCGCTGATCGTGTCGGCCAGCAAGCGGCCGTTCGTGTCGACGACGTTGACGACAGCAACGTCACTGAACGAAGCGGTGAACAAGTCTGACTTGGCGCGGAAATACGCCTCGGGCGACCCGTGCAAGTCAAGGTGGTCACGCCCGAAGTTCGTGAACGCGACGACGTCGAAGAACACGCCATCGACCCGGTGCAATTCGAGCGCGTGTGACGACACTTCCATCACGACAGCCCGGCAGCCTTGCGATTCAAATGAGGCGAGCGCCGCATGGAGGTCGGGTGCCTCGGGTGTGGTGCGCGGCCCGTGCAACGTACCGATGATGCCCGTGCGGACACCGGCATTCTCGAGCATCGACGCCACAATTTGTGCGGTGGTGGTCTTGCCGTTGGTTCCGGTGATGCCAATCGTTGTGAGCCGTTCGGACGGGTCACCCCATGCGGCGGCTGCGGCGGGGCCGACCGCCAAGCGCGTGTCGTTCACAATGAGTTGCGGAACATCGCCGACGTCGCTCAGCTCGTGGTCAACGAGCAGCGCTGTCGCTCCGTTGCTCACTGCTTGAGCGCCATAACTGTGACCGTCCGAACGATCGCCCCGAAAGCAGGCGAACACCTGGCCGGGTTGTACCGCGCTCGATTCGTGGGTCATCCCGCACACGGCCACATCGGGGTTGCCGACCACGATCGCGTCGATGTTCAGCTGCCGCAATCGGTTGGCAATCGCGCCAATACTCACGGCCGTTTCGATCACCAGTCAGCCTTCGCAGCCGACGCCACCGTCGGCCGGTTGGATTCCGAGTTCATGGATGAGCGTCGGGGTGAGATCGGCAAAGACCGGCGCTGCAGCGGTGCCACCAAAGCGGTCTCCAGAGCGCGCCGGCGGCTCATCGAGGGCGACCAGAACGGTGACCTGCGGGTCATCGGCCGGAAAGAAACCCACGAAGCTCGCGTAGTAGACGCGATCCCCGTCCTCGTCGTAGTAGGTGCCGTTGTCAGCGGCCTTGAACGCCGTGCCCGTCTTGCCAGCGATCAACAGTCCCTCAACCGCCGCTCGGCTCGCCGTTCCGGAACACACCACGTCTTGCATCATTGCTGCGGTCTGAGTGGCAGCCTCCGACGACACGACACGACGTGTGGCAGCAGGCGGCATGTCCGTGGTGGTGCCGTCGGGACCCACCGTGGCACTAACGAGGCTCGGTGACACATACACGCCATCGTTGGCAATGGCATTCACTGCCGCAACCATCTGCAACGGCGTGCTCGACAAGCCTTGGCCGTATGCAACAGTGACTCGCTCTGAGCCCCAGAGTTCGTCTGCAGACTTAAAGATGCCCGCTGATTCACCCGGGAAGTCGAGCGCCGTTTTCGTTCCGAGGCCGAAGGCCCTCATGTAGTCGTGATGCACAAAGCGACCCATGCTTTCCTGGATTTTGATCGTCCCGATGTTCGACGATTCAACGAGGATGTCGGCAACCGTCATGACCTCGGTCGGATGCTCGTGAGAGTCCTTTAAGAGGTCGTCGTAATACTGCTCGCGCCACGGTACTTCGAACGTCGAGTCAGGCGAGACAACGCCTTCATTCAGTGCGCCGGCAACCGTGATGACCTTGGCGACCGAGCCGGGCTCGTAGCTGTCGACCGCGACAAAGTTGCCGCTCGTGACGATTGGTTCGCCGGTCTCGGTATTGCGTCGAACCGACGCGTTTGCGTAAATTTCGCCGGTCTGAGTGTCCATGACCACGATCAGGCCGCCTCGAGCATTGATGTCTCCGACCTGCTCGATCAGGATCTGTTCGGTGACGAATTGGATCGAACGATCGATGGTCAACACAAGGTCGTCACCGGCAACAGGCTGCTCGGAGATGGTTTCGGACCCCGGAACCGTGCGGCCACCTGGTGCGATCTCACGTGTCATCGCCCCACCCGAACCGGCCAGCACGTCGTCGTACTGTTCCTCAAGCCCCGCGATGCCTTGTCCGTCGATGTTGGTGCGGCCGAGCACGGTCTGGCCCGTAGATCCGCCCGGCATCTCGCGGCGCGTCACCGAATCGACGTTGATTCCCGCACGGTTGAGGGACGCGATCATTTGGCCAGCGGAGGCGTCGACTTGTCGAGCCACGTAGACAAAGCCTTTGCGCTCATCGGGCGGCAAGGCCGAGGCTGCGAGTAGCTCGGCGACCTTTTCGTCTGACAGGTCGAGAAGATCATCGAGCATCTGGACGGTCGCCGGGGCGTTTTCGAGCAGCTTCGGGTTGATCGAAATCGAAGCCGCTGGTATCGACATTGCGAGTTCATTTCCGTGCCGGTCGAAGATGGTCCCGCGCTGTGCAGCGATATCGGTCGTGCGTGTCCACTGCGCTGTGCCAGCTGAACGGAAGGATTCGGCGTCGGAGGTCTTGAGCATCACAACGCGACCAACGATGACCACGAGGAGCAGCGACAGCACGAGCAGCGCAGCAATCAACCGGCGACGTGGGCTTCCTGACCTTCGCTCGCTTGCGCGAATTTCGGGGCGGGGAGCGCTGACTCGTCGACGAACCTCATCATTTCGTTGGGCCCGCGTCGAATGTTTTCGACGGATCGTTCCACGTGGCGGCGTCGTGCCGTTGCGCGTACGTTGTCGCCTTTCATGCTGCTGCGAACGCTGCTGAGGACGCTGCTTCACCAGCGGTTCGTGGCGCCGATTCACGGCTGGCCTGCCGACACCGACTTGACGTCACGGAACTGATCGAGCGGACCCGATTCGATGATCACGCGCGTCGTATCGTCATCGGTTGCTCCGGCAGCGGCGAGCTGCATTGCCAACGCCATCGGTTCGATACCGATAAATCGGCTCGTCGCGCCCCGCACCATGCCAAGGGCAGCAGCCTCGTCAGCAATTCTTTGCGGCGATCGCAAGACCGCGCGGTCGCGACGCAACTCGTCAAAGCGCTCACGTTCCTCTTGCACCTGGCGGTCGAGTTGATCGATCTCAAGTTGACGTTCTGCGAGCTGTGTGTGAAACACCGCAGCACCCAGCATGGCAACCATCACAAAAAGAAGAACGATCGAGCCCACCACCGCGGGCCAGCGGTTGCGTGAGGTGACGACTTCAAGTCGTGGGGGCTTCGCGCGTGGCGGCGGGCTCTGACGAGCAATCGTTGCCGCCATCAGAGGCTGCTCTTGGGAATCGGCTCAGTTTTTTCGACAACTCGCAACAGGGCGCTCGTAGAGCGTCGATTTCGGGCCTGCTCTTCGGCGGATGCACGCTTGGAGATACCGCGCACCACACGAACGGTCTGAACAGCACCGCAGACGCAGGGCAAGTCGTGCGGGCAATCGCACGCCCCAGCGGCAAGCACGAATCGTTGCTTAGCGATTCGATCTTCACCCGAGTGGTAAGAAAGCACGGCGATCCGGCCGCCCGGGACCGTCGCAGCAACTGCCTGATCGAGCGCATCTGGAAGCACGTCGAGCTCGGAGTTCACTTCGATGCGGATTGCTTGAAAGGTGCGCTTCGCAGGATGTCCACCCGTGCGGCGGGCTGCGGCGGGAATCGCCGTTGTGACGATCTCAGCAAGTTGGGTAGTGCTCTCGACGGGGCGAGCCGCAACGATCTTTTCCGCAATGCGCTTTGCGAAGCGCTCATCGCCATGCACCCGGATGACTCGGGCGAGTTCGTTCACCTCGTACCCGTTGACGACGTCGTGGGCAGACCACTGTTGCTCGTCGTCCATTCGCATATCGACGGGTCCGTCGTTGCGATACGAGAAGCCCCGCTCCGGGCGGTCAAGCTGAGGCGATGAGACGCCGAGGTCAAACAACGCGCCACTGATCTCGGTGACCCCGTGCTCTTTCATGGCTTCGTCGAGTTGGTCGAAACGACGACGGCTCGTGCGAACCCTGTCGGCAAACTCCGACAGCCGTTCGAGGGCGGCAGCGATTGCATCAGCGTCCTGGTCGATGCCGAGAATGTTGATGTCGGGACGTCGCTTGAGGAGCGCGTGGCTATGGCCACCACCACCAAGTGTTGCGTCAATGATCGTTCCCGCCGGAACGGCGTCGAAGATGGCGGTGATCTCGTCGACCATGACGGGGTTGTGCTCAAACGTGGTCATCGGTTCGTCTCCGTCATTCGTTCATCTCGCGAAGTCCGGCGGACTCTTGCTGCTCATACCGGCTGGGTTCCCAAATTTCGACACGGTCGAGTGCACCGAGCACCATGACGGGCACTTGCTGACCAATTCCGGCGTGTTCTCGAAGGCGCTGATCGATGAGGAGTCGGCCCTGCTTGTCCGTTCCAGCAACGACGACCGACGAAGCAAACACACGCTCCTTGGCCCGCGACACACTTCCCGACTTCACGTCGTCAAGCATCTGTTGCGCTTTACGTTGGAACACGTCGGCACTCATTAGGCGGACACACCCGTCGTCACCGAATGTGAGATACCACTGCTCGCCAATGGTGCCGCGAAACGCGGTCGGCAAAGCCACCCGTCCACGTTCGTCGAGCTGCCGCTCGTACACACCAACAAACACGTACTCCACCGACTCCCTGCCTGAGACTCGCGAGGGTTGCTCCCCCACCGCTCCCCATCATGCCCCCATTCACCCCCATCCGTCAACATTCCTCCCCATATGCCCCCCGTCACCCCCAAACGACTCCCATCCGCCACGGTGTTTGCACGCGCAAATCAGTTCCGGCAAAATGGAAACTGACAACGAGGGTGACGGATTCGGCGTCAGGCTGCGAGCAGGTTCGCAAGGTGGCCAACAACGGCCTGGGCAACATCGCGTCTAACGGTCGCCACAGCAGTGAGTTCTGCGACCTCTGGGGCCTGCGTAAAGAGGCTGACGAGCAACTCAGGGTCGTAGTCGACGTACCAGCAACACTGAAGGCGGGCCGCGGCTCGAGTTCGTCGTTGACTGATGCCGACCAGCTTGATGCCGCCGATTGTCAACTCCCCCGGGCCCAGCCCGTCGAAGCAAATGAGACGCGAGTGGCTGGTTGACCGCATCGCGCCGCGATGAACCTCGGCTCCCGACAACCCCGCCGCACTGAAGGCCTCGGCGAGCCGCTCTCCCAGCCACACCATGGGGCGGTGCACATCGTCAGCCCAACCATCGTGGCCAGCTGGGAGGATGACGTCGACCCATACGACCTCACCGGGGAGCAGCAGAACGGCGCCTCCACCACTTCGGCGACGAACGACTTCGATACCTGCTTCAGAACACGCTACCTCATCAGCAACGCCAGGGCCACGCTGCGTCGACCCGAGCACCAACGCCGGGGCGGTGATCTCATGAACCCAGATCTCTGGGCGTGCAGGATGAGGGATTTCACGTGCATGAAACTCGCCGGCGGTCGACCGCCGCCGGATCAGCGCCCACTCACTCACGAAATACTCAGCTCTCGCGCTCCCACGCCCGGCACCATGACAGGTAATTCACCACATCATCAGGTTCCCAGGCATGGCCTGCGTCGCCGTACTGGGTGAGCAACCGAAACCTCAGGTAGTCCCCAGACGGCATCGGCAGAAAAGGACGACGCTTCCACCAACCGGTTGGCGCCGTACGTCGCATCTGGCGCAAAGCGGTCGACCACAGCTGTGGCTGTTTCGCAACAGCAAGCCCTGCCCGAATCACTTGGCCCGAATCACTTGGCCGGCGCTGGCGGCTTGGGCTCTTTGGGAAGCCCGAGAATCATCTCGCCGATGATGTTGCGTTGGATCTGACTCGACCCGGCGTAGATAGTGCCAGCGCGAGCGTTGAGGAACGTTCCGATCCACGACGATTGGGAGTTCTCGGCTCCACCGTCATCGGGACCGAACGACGAAGGCGGCTTACGGCCATCCCAGACCATGCCGTCGGCACCCAAAATATCCATCGAGAGTTCGGTGACAACCCGGTGGTATTCGCTCCACTGCAGCTTGCCGATTGCAGCATCTGGACCGGGGTGGTGCCCGGCGAGGAACTGGGTCAGCACACGCTGGCCGAGGAAGCCCATGATCTGGCACTTCGAGTAACACCAGGCCAGCTTCTGGCGGATGACCGGGTCATCGGCCACGCCGCGCTCCTTGGCCATCGCTTCGAGTCGCTCGTACTCGGCCTTGAATCGAATGGGGCCAGTGGCAGCAGCTTCGCCACGCTCGTAACCGAGCAGTGACATCGCCACGCCCCAGCCGTTATTCACACCACCGATGACATTCTCCTTGGGCACCCGAGCATCGGTGTAGAACACCTCGTTGAACTCGCTGTCGCCAGAGATCATCTTGATCGGACGGACTTCAATCCCCGGCTGGTCCATTGGGACGAGCAGGAACGAGATGCCCTTGTGCTTCGGTGAATCCGGGTCGGTGCGGGCAAGCGTGAAGATGTGATCGGCGAGGTGACCCGCTGAGGTCCAAATCTTCTGACCGTTCAGCACCCACTCGTCACCGTCGAGTTCGGCTTTCAGGCCGACGTTTCCGAGGTCTGAGCCGGCATCGGGCTCGGAGTAACCCTGACACCACACGTCTTCACCCGAGAGGATGCGAGGGATGTAATGCGCCTTTTGCTCGTCGGAGCCCCACATCAGAATGGTGTTGCCGAGCATTTGGATGCTGAACGCATCGTTCGGGCCGCCCGTTGGCACGCCCGCCTTGGTGAACTCTTCAGCGAGAATCACTTGCTCGGTTGCGGACAGGCCAGCGCCGCCGAACTCTATGGGCCACCCCGGAGCGAGATAGTTCGCTTCATAGAGCACCTTGCGCCACTCGGTTACGAACGTTTCGAGTGTCTCGCCTTCGAGGGCACCGATGCCCTTCCAGTTCGAAGGGAGCTTCTCGGCGAGAAAGGCCTGGACCTTCTCTCGGTAGGCCTCTGCTTCAGCGGTGTAGGTCGGCTGCATGATACCGACCGTACCAAACGGTTGTTACCCAGCGGTAGCCGAGCTCTTCAGAGCTGTCACCAAGGCCCCTGCTCGCACGAGCGCGGCGATGTGTTCGACCGGTTCGATGACCCTCAGATTGCTCAGATTCGTGAGTCGTGAGCGCGTCTGGAGTTCGCGACGAGCGACGTTGAGGAGTTGGTCGCCAAAGGCATCGATCACCCCACCGGTGACAAACACCGTGTCGACATCGACCATTGCACACATCGAGGCGATGGCTCGGCCCAGCATGATGCCCGCTCGTTCAATGGTGGACGGGTTCGCTCGGCGAAGGGGTCGATTCATCTCTGCTTCAAGCGCAATCGACGCCAGATACGGCTCGAGACAACCGTTGGATCCGCACCAGCACGCGAGACCATCCGCTTCGACGGTGATGTGTGCCACCGTCCCAGCATTCCCGTGAGCTCCGACCAGCCGCTTCCCATCGACGATGCACGCCGAGTCGACCGTGGCATCTGCGACGATGAACAAGAAACTCGACGATCGCTGAGCTTCACCAAATTGGCGTTCGGCTTCGGCAGCAGCGGCTCCCGCTGACGCCAACACCGTCGGTCGTTCGGTGAGTTCTTCGATGTGGCTTCGCAGTGTGAAGCTTGTCCAAGCCGAAACATACGGCGGCGATGCCGTACCCGCCCGCTCATCGACGGTGCCAGCGCAACTCACGCCGACCGCCGAGAACGGCTCGACCGAGTCGGGAGCGGCGGCATTCACTCGCCGAACCAGCCGCTCCAGAGAACGCCACACATCACGAGATGGCATCGCGATCCGGTCTCGGACAATGACGTTGCCGTTGGGATCCACCAACCCGGCTGCGAGTCGGCCTGGTTCGATCGCTACAGCGAGCACGGGAGCGGGCACGCAGCACATCGTAGATGATCCCGTGGCGAACGAGATCGTCCACTTCCTCGGTCTACCCTGCACTTTGTGACCACCGATATCAGCGCGGACGAGTCGATACAGGCCCGCACCGACTCTCGAACCACCGACCGGAACTTCGCCAGCCTCTTCGCCGCCATCACCTCCAATATCGCGCAGGTGATTCGCGGTAAAGACGAAGCGATCGAGCTCGCTGTGGTGTGCTTGCTCGCAGAAGGACACCTTCTCGTTGAGGATGTGCCCGGCGTGGGTAAGACCAGCTTGGCCAAGGCACTGTCAGCGTCGGTCGACTGCTCATGGCGCCGCGTGCAATTCACCCCTGACCTCTTGCCGACCGACCTCGTGGGAGTCAGCATCTACTCACGTACGACCGAAACCTTTCGATTCGAACCCGGCCCGCTGTTTGCGAACATCGTGCTCGCCGACGAGATCAACCGCGCATCACCAAAAACCCAGTCGGCATTGCTCGAAGCGATGGAAGAGTGCCAGGTGAGCACCGACGGAGTCACCCGACCGCTGCCGAACCCGTTCATGGTCGTCGCAACGCAGAACCCCGTTGAGCAGGAGGGCACCTACCGACTGCCCGAGAGCCAGCTCGATCGGTTTCTCCTTCGGATCTCAATCGGGTACCCGGGCCGCGATGCCGAACTGCAAATGCTCGACGACCGAGGGTCCTCCCAAACGCTGGCGACCTTGTCACCCGTCGTTTCTGAGGCCGAAGTCCGGTCCATGATCAAAGCGGTCCAATCGGTCTATATGGCCGCAGCGCTCAAGTCGTACCTCGTCGACCTCGCTGAGGCGAGCCGCCGTCACCCGGCGATCGAGCTTGGCTTGTCGCCACGGGCAACCCTTCAGTTGGCGGCCGCCTCGAAATCACACGCAGCGGCCAAGGGTCGGAACTACGCAACCCCCGACGACGTCAAGGTCGTCGGTGTGTCCGCTCTGGCCCACCGCATTGTTGTGCGATCAGATCACGTCGCTCGGCTGTCCGCCGACGACGCGATCCGCGAGATCTTTGCCGCAGTCCCGGTGCCTGTCGCTCGGACATGACCAGGTACGGGGTGCTGGCGATCATCGCTGGGCTCGTCTCGATCACCATCGGTCGCACCTTTGGCGTGATCGAGCTCTTTGTCATCGGTGCCGGATTTCTGGGCGCCGTACTGTCAGCGTTCGTCTTTGTTTGGCTCCGTACACCCCGGGTGTCCGGGACGCGACGGATCCACCCGTCGATACTCGTCGCCGGGGACACCGGCAAAGTCAACTTGGAACTCACGCATCAGGGGTCAATCCGCTCGACACGATTCGGTCTCCACGAACGGGTGCGCCGGACGAATGTTGCTGACCACGTCGCTGAACTCACCGTCGAGCCAATGGCTGCAGCTGCATCGGCCACCGCTGAGTACCAGCTTCCAACTTCGGTCCGTGGCGTGATCGAACTCGGCCCGCTCTATACCGAAGTGCGCGACCCCTTGGGTCTGCTTTGTCGCACCCGACTCGTTGCGGGGGTCGACACCATCACCGTCGCTCCTCGGGCGTATCTCGTCGAGATGCCCGAACTTGGCAGCGGACCCCTCGGCCGCCACCTGCTCGCTCAGGCTCGACGGCTTGGCCCCGGCGAATTTCATAGCTTGCGCGAATACGTCGACGGCGACGAACCACGCTCGATCCATTGGCGAGCTTCTGCACGAACCGACAAAATGCTGGTCAAACATCACTCGGTCGAAGGGCTTCGACGAATGCTCGTCGTCCTCGACGCCGATCCAGCCTCGTATGCAGACTCGGCGTCATTTGAACGCGCAATCACCGTGGCGGCGAGCCTCGTCCGGAGTGCTGTGCACGCGCAATTGGCCACCAGATTCGTCTCGAGCGACCTTGACCTGCGTGGCCCCGATGTTGCCGCCGATGCCCTGCATGCGTTGGCGCAAATCTCACCGAGCGCACTCGCCCTCCCGACTCTGGACCGCGACCCTGGCGAAGGCGTTGGCCTGCTCTGTGTGATTTCGGGGCGGCGTGGCAGCAACGGAGTGAGCGCAGCCCGCGCCGCTGTTGACCCAACACAGGCCTCGATATTTATCACGACTGACGAAACTCCTCGCAGGGTGCTCTCCGCTGCTGCTCGAACTGAGGCAGAGTTCGTCTCAACCTGGGGCGCACTGGTGGGTCGGACCACCGCCAAGCGCCCCGCCAGAAACGTGGGGACCCAATGAACCAGCCAACGGAGGACGCACGAACTCGAACGTTGTCGAGCGACGCCCTCGCGACGCTGGCGCTCTTCGCCTACTCCGCGGTCGTCGCTACAGGCTTCACTCGCGTGTTCAGCGGCTGGGACTTCCTCGACAACCTGCTTGTCGTCGTGTTCGTCGGCCACGGCGTGTCGTTTGCTCTTCGGTCCGCTCGAGCTCCGATTTGGGTTGCCTTCCCTGCTACGACCTTTGCACTCGCCTGGATGATCGGAGCGATGTACTACCGCGAGACCTACTCGCTCCTCCTCCCCACCTCCGAAACGTGGGACCTCTTCCGCCTCGAACTTGACCTGGTGAGCGAACAGTTCCGAACCGCTGTTGCCCCGGTGGCGTTCCTCGCGGGTTGGGATGTGCTCGCATCGCTCGGCATCGCCGCTGCCGTACTCCTCGCCGACACATTCGCCTTTCGAGCGTTCGCTCGGGCGGAGTCACTGGTACCCGGCGGCGTCTTGTTCGTGTTCGTGGCAGCCCTCGGGACCGACCGAAGCCGCATCGTCTCGACGATGGTGCTCGTCGCTTCCGGCGTCGTCGCCACGGTCATCTTGCGCCAACACCATGCTCCTGACTCCGCCCCGACGATCGGGATGAATCGGATACGGGTGAGTCGTGCGCTCCCTGCCGCCGCCGGGTCTGCTCTGTGTATTGCACTCATCGCTGGCGTCATCGGTCCCCGGCTCCCAGGCGCGGGCGCCGAGCCGATCTATGAGACCAAGGGTGGTAACGGTGGCAGCGTCACCGAGGTGATAAGCCCCCTGGTTGACATTCGCTCGCGGCTCACCAACCGAACCACGACCGAGCTCTTCACCGTTCGCGCCGACACCGACTCCTATTGGCGTTCGTCGGCACTCCCAAAGTTCGACGGCGTCACGTGGGGCTTGCCCGAGCGGGGCCTCAGCCGAGCCGACGGGACGATTGGAACCGGCACCGAAGGGGCCGTTGAGATTCGCCAGCAGATTCAGATTTCAGCACTGGGCGGCGCCTTGTTGCCGGCTGCCGCCGACCCGATTGCCGCCAACGCCTTCGGGGATCTGCGCGACAACCTACGTTTCAACAGCGACAGCGCGACCCTCGTAAAGACCGGTAATGGACTCAAACGAGGCGACACCTTCGAAGTCATGTCGGCATCACCAAGGTATTCGTCGGCAACGCTTGCAGCGGCGACCTCGGTCGACCCAGGCGACTCGATCTACTTCGAACTCCCCGACAACTTCCCCACAGCGGTCGGCGATACCGCACGTGAGATCACCGCAGGCGCGACCTCTTCCTACGACGCTGCGCTGACGTTGCAGAACTGGATGCGCACCGAGTTCACGTACAGCCTCGAAATCCAAGAGGGCCACGGCAACAACGCCATCGAGTCGTTCTTGCAGAACCGAGTTGGATACTGCGAACAGTTCGCGGGGAGTTACGCCGCGATGATGCGGTCGATCGACGTCCCCGCTCGCGTCGCTGTTGGGTTCACGCAGGGCGCCAGCGACGGCCAGGGCAACTACTCCGTCCTCGGGCGCAACGCCCACGCCTGGCCCGAGGTGTGGTTCGACAACATCGGCTGGGTTCCATTCGAGCCCACGCCGGGGCGCGGCGCACCGAACGCTGAGGAATACACCGGCGTGAGCCAGCAGCAGGACGAGGGCCCCGAGGGCGGCGACGACGCGACGTCCACCACAGAACCTCCAACGACGACTCCCACTCCGGCCACCTCACTCGTCGACGGCCAAGCCGGGGCCCCACCGACCACGCTGCCATCAGCGGGAGTCCCGGGCGGAAGCGAGACCCCCCTTGCCGAGGCCTCGGCCACTTCAGGGGCATCAACCGACGGGATTGGCGTTCCGTGGAGCCATCTCGCACTGATTGCTGTGTTGGCCCTGGTACTCGCCAGCCCCGCCATTATTCGGCGAGTTCGTCGCCAAGGAGCGACCCGCTCGTCGTCGTCGCACCTGGCGATGCTGTGGACTCGAGCGATGAGCGCGCTCACCGAAATGGGTCTTGATCCGTCGCCTGACCTGACGCCGGCCGAAACAGCTCTCGCGACGTCTGATGTGTTCCCGGTCGCAGCGCGACCAATGCAGTCGCTCGCAGAAGCGGTCACCCACGTGAACTTCGCACCGCACGGCGCCGAATGGCTCGATTCCGAAAGTGCCTACGGAACGACAACGCTGCAAAATTGCGCCAGCTGGTGCCGTCAGGTAGAGCGAGCGGTCAGCGACTCGCTCTCACTGGTTGCTCGCATACGTCGCTACTTCACCGTGTGGGCTTGAGCGCTCCAGAGTTGTCGTCGGCAGACCCGAGTTCGCCGGGTCCGAGTCGACGAAAGTGATTTAATCGACTCGGTCGCTCTGCTCGTCGGGCCGACGAGCATTAAGCCATGCCGAAATCGGGAGCGATCCGAGTTGTTCTCGACCGAGCACTCGAACCTCAGACTCCAGCTTCACCGCCATAAGCAGCACAAAGAGGAATGCAACGAACGCTGCGATGAACGAGATCGCCAAACAGACGACGGTCACGGCGAGGCCGATCAACAGCCCTGCGATCAGCAGCCCCGACTTGCGGCGCGAGACTCGATAGCCGCGTTGAGCAAAGGTCGGATCCTGTTCGAGTTCTTCCTCGATCTGGCGCAAAATGCGCTGTTCCTCTTCGGAAAGTGACACAAGGACATCATCGCACGCGAAAGCCCGAACCTCAACGCGGTGCTGAAGGTTCGTCAGGTCCCCATTGCTGGGACCCGCGTCGAACCGTTCGCAATTTGCCACCGGACACAGCGCTGGCTGGGCCGATGGCTGCATGGCCGAAGCGTTCTCGAATTGCATCGAGCGCATCTGTGGCAGCTGCCACATCGGGAATGGTGTTGTCGAGATCGTCAAAGGTCATCTGGGCCGACGGCTGCCCCAGGTTGGATCCACTGAGACCCAATAGTCGAACACCTGGCGACGGGTCGATCGCATCAAGAACCGGTCCGACCAGATCCAAGATGTCGGGCGCTCGGTTGATGAAGTCCCCGGTTGTCACCGATCGGGTGATCGTGACAAAGCCGGCAAAACGGACTTTGAGCTGCCACGTTCGAGCCGCCACCTGCTGATTGCGCATGCGTTGCGCCACCGCGTCGGCCAAGCGAACAAGTTCTCGGCGGAGCTCACGAGGGGTGTGTTTATCGTGCGGGTATGTCTCTTCGTGTCCAACCGATTTCGCTTCACGGTCAGGCTCAACCTCCCGGTCGTCAGCGCCCACGGCGAGCGCTGCGAGGTGGTTGGCGAGGTTCGCCCCGATCGCCGTGGAGAGTACTGGCAAATCAATGTGGCGCAGATCCCGCACCGTTGCGATGCCGATCCGTTCCAGCTTCTCGAGGGTTGCGGGGCCAACGCCCCACAGACGCTTCACGAGAAGTGGGTCGAGGAAGGCCTGCTCACTCCCCCGCTCCACGAGCGTGACTCCCTCGCCGGGCACGATGCGGTCGGCAAGCGCCGTCGGCTTGGCTTCCACCGACGCGAGCTTGGCAAGAAACTTGTTGGGCGCAACCCCAACGCTGCACCCCAAGCCGAGTTCGCGCTCGATATCGGAACGGATTAAGTGGCCGATTGCAGGACCATCACCGAAGAGCTTGACCGACCCGGTGACGTCCAGAAAGGCCTCGTCGAGTGACAATGGTTCCACCAGCGGGGTATAGCGATCGAAGATCTCGCGAACTTGGCGACTCACCTCTCCATACAGATCGTGGTCACCAGGGAGGAAAACAGCGTGCGGGCAGCGGCGCTTCGCAATCGCCGAGGGCAAAGCCGAATGCACGCCAAAGCGCCGAGCCTCGTACGACGCCGCAGCGACCACGCCGCGGTTGCCCGTGCCGCCAACAACGACCGGCTGGCCGACAAGCTCAGGGTGGCGCCGCAGTTCAACCGACACAAAAAACGCATCCATGTCGGCGTGCAGTATGGATCGCTCTTCCCGCTCACGAGCCATGCCACAACCTTAGGTGGCTGGCGGTTGCAGGGCGCGCCCGTGCAGGGCGGCCGGATGGCATCAGCACTGCCCGGAACCATCCTACGATGTGTCGAGGGTCACGTCTATCGTGTCCGCATGATCAAAAATCTCATATCCCTTGTCCTGTCCGTCGCTGTCATGGTGGCCGTAGCGCTGATCGTGACATTCCCCGCGACGTGGCTGCTAATGCTCTTCTTGGGCAACGTCGGGTTGGGTGTCTCCTACTGGGGCGCGCTCCCGCTCGGCATTCTGGTCGCTGCCCTCCTTGGTGCATCTGGCCACAACGATCAATGGAACGTGTTCGTCCGGTCCTCCAATTCGTAGAGATCGACGGCCCGGACGATCTGTGTGCTCAGCGCCCCGGCCACGCCGTATGGACGTGGTCCGGGTCAGCGTGCAAGATCATCCGAGCAGATGACACCCCAGGGGACACGCTCCGTCCGTAACCTCACCGCATGGAAACACCCGAGACGGATCGCCCACTGTCGGCGATACCACCTGTGGGAGTCCGAGTCGCCGCCTTCGCAGCCATCTGCCTCAGCGGCATCGCTGGCGCAATCATCGGCTACTCACTCGTGGAGCTGCAGTGTGATGGGTCGTGCACCATTCCACAGGGAATCGGAATCCTCACCGGCGCTCTCGCCGCCGCCGCAGGCATGGCCGTCGTCGCCGTCCTTGTCATGCGCGCGCTCGGTGAATGGCGTGAGACCAGCGACCGAGAAGATGCGGGCCATGCCTTCTGAGTTGACCGTGCAGCTCAGAACTCTGTGTGAAGAGATCGCTCGCGAAGCCGGCTCGTTTGCTCATGTTGCACGCCGAGGCCTCGGTGCTGGGTCACGAGCTGCCCACGAAACCAAATCAAGCGTGGTCGACCCAGTCACAGAATTCGACCGCTCGACCGAGGCGCTCGTTGTTGAGCATCTCCGCGCCGAGCGACCTGATGATGGGATCGTCGGCGAGGAGGGAGCCAATTTTTCTGGCACCTCCGGACTCGAATGGCACGTCGACCCGATCGACGGGACCGTGAACTTTGTCTACGACCTCCCGGGGTGGTGCACATCGATCGCCGTGTTGCGCGACGGTCAGCCCGTTGCCGGCGCCATCTACGCGCCGGTCGTTGACGAGCTGTATAGCGCCGGTGCCGGTCTCGGGGCGACGGTGAACGGAGCCCCCATTACCGCCTCGGGCTCGACCGACCTGTCGACCGGTCTCCTTGCAACCGGGTTCAGTTACCACCTCGATGAACATCGGTTGAAGCAGGCAGCCCGCATCGCACGGGTCTTGCCTCAGGTCCGCGACATCCGTCGCCAAGGTTCTGCGGCGCTCGACCTCGCCTACGTCGCCAGTGGGAGGGTCGACGGCTATTTTGAAGAGTTCATTCACTCCTGGGACGTTGCAGCAGGCGTTCTCCTCGTCACCGAAGCTGGCGGAATCGTCACCTCATTCGGCGGTTCATCAATCGATGTCACCGCCCCAAATGGGGTTCTGGCGGCCACTCCTGAGCTCCATCAGACGGTCCTCGATATAATTTGCGACTGAAATTTTCCTGGGTGGTCACCGCAAGCAGGTGGAATACGGCAGAATAGGGACGTGGGTACACGAATCCTTGCGGTCGAAGACGACGAGCGAATCCGCTCAGCGGTCAAGCTTGCGCTCGAAGACGAAGGGTGGATCGTCGACGAAGCCGAGAGTGGCGAAGAGGCGATCGACCTCTTTCAGCGCTGTCCTCCCGACGTCGTACTGATCGACATCATGCTGCCGGGTATCGACGGGTTCGAACTCTGCCGAACACTGCGCCGCACCAGCGATGTACCGGTCGTGATGGTCACGGCCCGCAACGACACCCACGATATTGTCGCTGGGCTCGAAGCCGGCGCCGACGATTACCTCACCAAGCCGTTCGCCCCCAAGGAGCTTTCGGCTCGAATTCGGGCACTGCTTCGTCGGATTCGTCCAGGAGCACCAGGCCACGCCCGACTCGTGTTCGGTGACCTCGAGCTGATTCCTGATGAGGGCAAGGTTCTGCGTGAAGGTGCTGAAGTGCACCTCACCAAGACCGAATTCCGGCTGCTGTGCGAGCTCGCTGAAAGCCCCGGAAAGGTGCTCAGTCGTGAAGCACTCCTCGACAAGGTGTGGGGTTACGACTACTTCGGTGATGGTCGACTCGTCGACGTGCATATCCGCCGTCTGCGCACCAAGGTCGAACACGATCCGGCCAACCCGCGCCATGTCGTGACCGTTCGCGGTCTCGGCTACCGCCTGCAGACCTGAGCCCCGTGCTCGGGGCGATCAGACGCCTGATCGAACGTTCGAGGCCAAATGCCCTCGGACTTCGTCGGCGCATTTTGTTGATCATGACGCTCGGCTCCATTGCGTTATCCGTGTTCTTGGCCACCACGACGTTCGGGCTCACTCGGTCCGACCTCGTTGCCGAACGCGATGAATCCGCGATTGCGAGTTCACGCCGCAACGCCATTGTCGTTGCGGGAGACCTCCGCCCCACCTTCCCAACCGATCCAGCCATCGCGAAGCGGTCCCTCGACAACGGGGGCGTGCAGCGCTACACCATCTGGTATCGAGGCACCTTCTGGTACGCGGTTCCCCCGTACACGAGCGACAACATCCCCCGCGAGTTTGTCGATCGGGTGGTGAACGACAATGAGCCAGCGCGCCAGATCGTGCGCATCGATGGCCAACTCAACATCGTTGTGGGATGGTCAATACCTGAGATTGGCGCATACTTCGAGTTCTTCCCGATCGATGACGTCGA
Source organism: Ilumatobacter sp. (assembly GCA_047610085.1). GTDB lineage: Bacteria > Actinomycetota > Acidimicrobiia > Acidimicrobiales > Ilumatobacteraceae > Ilumatobacter_A. The sequence goes on from JBLFZD010000004.1 coordinate 18,272, forward strand.
CTCAAACCTGTCTGACCTTCGCGTGGCGCTTGCGTTGGCCGCGGTCATCACAACCGGACTCGGTGTGCTGCTGGGGGTTTTTTCTGCGCAACGTGCCGTGCGCCCTCTCGCCACAGCCGCACAGGCTGCCTCGGCTATCGCTGGCGGCCGCCTCGATACGCGACTCCAAAGCACCCCAGACCCTGACCTGCGCGTGCTCACCGAATCATTCAACGACATGGCCGAAGCACTTGAGCAGCGCGTTGAACGCGATGCTCGGTTTGCCTCTGACGTCAGCCATGAACTCCGATCACCATTGATGACACTCGCGGCGTCGGTCGAAGTCATGGAGGCCCGCCGCGACGAAATTCCCGAACGGGCACAGTCGGCGCTCGACCTGCTATCGGGCGATGTCGTCCGGTTCTCGGGACTGGTCGAAGACCTCCTTGAGATCTCGCGGTTCGATGCCGGAGCCATTCGGCTCAACATGGACGAGTTACTCGCCGCCGAGTTCGTGCGTCAGGCCGTGGCTGTCAGCTCTGTACCGACCACGCCAATCAAAGTGAGCGAGCGAGCCGAGATGGCGCTGATCCGCGGTGACAAGCGACGGCTCGCACGTGTCATCGCCAACCTGATCGACAACGCGCGCGCGTACGGCGGTGGCGAGCCCGAGATCTCAATGGAGATCAACAATCTTGACACCGAACCGATCTCGCATCTCACGATTGCCGTCGAGGACCGCGGCATCGGCGTGGCCGAGGAAGAACGTTCACTGATCTTCGAACGCTTCGCCCGCGGCGGAGGGGCCGGGCGACGAACCGGCAGTGAAGGCGCCGGGCTCGGCTTGTCCCTCGTTGACGAACATATACGTATGCACGGTGGCCGAGTCTGGGTCGAAGATCGTCTCGATGGAGAGTCCGGTGCACGATTCGTCATCGAACTCATGGCGACGGACTTGGATGACTGATGCGCCGTTTTGCCGCCCTCCTTGTCATCGCGTCGCTCGTCGCCTCATGTTCCATCCGCGAGGACGACTCGTCACGCCTCATCCCCGTCGACCAACGAGGAAACTTCGGCGAGGTTGCGACCGGTGGTGCCGCTGTCGGTGGCGGACGGATCTACCTCCTCGGCCCGGTCGACGGTGACGAGCAGGCCCAGCTCCGCGCTGTCCAGCGCGAGGAAGCCTCAAGTCCAGCTGGTCTCCTCGACTCGTTACTTGACGGCGCCAACGAGGACGAGAACCTCATTGGGTTGAGCACCGCAATTCCGTCAGACCTCGTGATCGATCAGGCGCGAACCGTTGGCACTCGCCTCACCATCGATATCAACGACGCATTCAACGAACTCTCTGACCTCGGACTGCGCCAGGCGATCGCTCAAATCGTCGCCACGGCATCCGAAATCGACCAGGTGCAGCAAATTCGTATTCGAGTGAATGGTCAGAACCAAGGGTGGCCCACGGGCGACGGCGAGGTCACCGACCGACCGTTGAGCATCTACGATTATCCCGGGTTTCTTGAAACGTCGCAGCCGGCATTCCCGTCGCTTCCCTCTGCCTGATCAGGCGAAGAAGTGTGAAGCGACGCCGTCAAAGAGTTCGCGGTCGACCGTGCGGGTCTTGCCGACAGCAACGGTGAGATCTTCGAGCTTGATTTGTTCGCCACGCAGCACGGTCATCTTGCCCCACTGTTCGTCGTGCATGGCATCAATCGCGGCAACGCCGAAACGTGTCGACAGCACACGGTCGAATGCCGTGGGCGTACCACCCCGCTGAACGTGGCCAAGCTGCACCACGCGAGTCTCGAACCCGGTGCGATCGGCAATGGTCTGCGCAATCCGGGTCGCCACGCCACCGAGCACCACATGCCCAAAGCGGTCGTACACCTTGTCTTCCATCTCCAGGGTGCCTTTGATCGGCTCGGCACCTTCGGCAACCACAACAATCGAGGCATACCTTCCACGGTCGTGGCGGCGCGTGAGCCGTTCGCACAGTTCAGCGATGTCGAAGGGAATCTCGGGGATGAGCACTGCGGTCGCTCCGCCAGCGATTCCGGCGTGCGTGGCGATCCAGCCGGTATGGCGGCCCATGACTTCAACCACCATGACTCGATCGTGGCTCTCTGCAGTTGTGTGAAGACGATCGATTGCATCGGTGGCGATCTGCACGGCCGTTGTAAACCCGAACGTCAGGTCGGTGCCTTCGATGTCGTTATCGATCGTTTTGGGTACACCCACGATCGGCAGGCCGTGCTCGGCATGCAGTTTGCAAGCGATTGACAAGCTGCCGTTGCCACCAATGACCATCAGGCCATCAAGGCCCAGGTCACTCATGGTCTGTTTGACGTGGTCCACACCGTCGGGCTCGTCGAATGGGCTACCACGGCGCGTGCCGAGCACCGTTCCGCCACGTGGCAACATGCCGCGCATCGACTCAACCGTGAGCGGAATTGTGCGCCGATCGCGGACGCCGTCCCAGGCGTCGAGGAAACCGACGAGCTCATCGCCGAAGACTCGTTCCCCTTTACGGACGGCGGCCCGGATCACAGCGTTGAGGCCGGGACAATCGCCCCCACCGGTCAGGATGCCTACTCGCACGAGTGACAAGGGTACTTGCTGATTGAATACTCGCATGGCGTGGGATGCAAGTCGACCAGTTCCGTGGAATCGATTGATCAAGGAATGGCTGATCTATGTCGGGGTGATGGCCGCGCTCCTTGCGATCTTCTTTCGCGACAATGGGCTGGCCGGTGCGCTCGCCGGCGTGCTGATCTCGGGTCCGCTCTATCTTTTCTTCGGTTTCATCATGGCCAAGTTTGGGTACCAACGGAAGTCGTTGAAGGAGCTACGCACACCGCAGGCTTCATCATCGAAGTCAAAGAAAAAGTCATCCGAACCCGATGACGAAGACACCACGAAGCGCCCGCCAGGTCCCACCAAGCGGACCTCGGGTGGCGGCAACCGCCCAAGCTCCAAGCAACGTCGTCGCTGAGCACACGCTGATCTAGATTGTCGGCCGTGAGCAAAGCCGACTGTGTGATCGCCATCGATGCCGGAACAACGGGCGTGCGTACCCGCGCCGTTTTTTCCGACGACTCCCCCACTGTTGCCTCGTACTGCGAGTTCACGCAGCACTATCCCCAACCGGGGTGGGTCGAGCACGACGCCAACGAGATCTGGGCTGGTGTGGTCGCAACGTTGACCGACGTCGTCGATCAGGTCGGTCGCGATCGAATCGCTGCAATTGGGATCACCAATCAGCGCGAAACCGTGATGGCCTGGAACGGCTCCACCGGTCAGCCCTACGGGACGGCGATCGTGTGGCAGGACCGCCGCACAGCAAATCGGTGCGACGAGCTCGAAGCTGCTGGGCATCTCCCGATGGTTCGTGAGCGCACCGGTCTAGTGCTCGATCCATATTTTTCGGGCACGAAGTTTGCTTGGCTGTTGCAGAACCGAGACATTCCCGTCGACGACGAACTCCGGCTCGGAACGATCGACGCCTGGCTCATCTGGAATCTGACCGGCGGCGAGGTTTTCGCGACCGATGTCACCAACGCCAGCCGCACGATGTTGTGCGACATCCGATCCCGCACCTGGGACCCCGAGCTTTGTGAATTGCTCGGTGTTCCAATTCAGACGTTGCCCAACATCGTCCCGTCGAGCGGCCGTATAGGAATCACGTCCGATGCAAACGGGGCTCCTGCAGGCATTCCAATCAGCGGTGTGGCTGGCGATCAGCAGGCCGCGTTGTTTGGGCAGGCGTGCGTCGAGCCCGGGATGGCAAAGAACACCTACGGCACCGGGTCGTTCGTATTGCTCAACGTCGGCGAAGACTGCCCGCCACCTACCGAAGGCATGCTCACCACCGTGGCGTGGACGCTCGCTGACGGCACGACGCACTATGCGCTCGAAGGCGCCATCTTCGTGACGGGCGCTGCGATCCAGTGGCTGCGCGATGGTCTCAACATCATTGACGACGCAGCCGAAACCGGCCCTCTCGCCGCCTCGGTTCCCGATACGGGCGGCGTCTACGTCGTACCGGCCTTTGCCGGACTCGGTTCGCCCTACTGGGACCCATACGCACGTGGCACGATCGTCGGAATGACCCGCGGTACTGGCCGCGCCGAGATCACCCGCGCCACGGTCGAATCAATGGCGTATCAAGTGCGTGATGTGATCGACGCGATGGTTGCTGCCTCCGGCACTCCGATTGTTGACCTGCGCGTCGACGGCGGCGCCTCGGTGATGGACCTCCTGTGCCAGCTGCAGGCCGACCAACTCGGCGTCACCGTTCAGCGTCCGGTCGATCAAGAAACCACTGCGCTTGGTGCCGCATTCCTAGCCGGACTCGCCGAAGGCGTCTGGGAGTCAACCGACGACATCACTGCGGCCTGGAAGCTCGATGCGCAGTTCGAGCCCGAGGAGGATCGCTCAGCGGCCGATGCGCTCCACGCTCAATGGCTCCGCGCAGTCGATCGTTCTCGCTCCTGGGAGTCCTCAGCACACCTGCCGGAATGACCGTGTGCCGGCGGATCAGCTGATGTTGGCGTCGAGAATGGCTTCAGGAGCCAAAAATGGTGCTGCCGCGGCTTTGAGCGCGGCCCACGTTGCCTCGTCAAGGTCGACACCAAAGGCGAGCGCCGACCGGTAGGTGGAGCGATCCACGTCGGATTGTTGCTGGGGCCTCGCGCTGCGGAGTGTCACTGAGCGTTGGTCTTCGCTCCACGTGCCTGCCACCCCGTTGCGAGACCATCGAGCGAGCGCACTTCTCACGAGCGTCGCATCGCCAGAAAGCCCGCAGTGCCACACGGCGGCGACGTCTGCGCCTATCACTCTGGGGTCCACCACATCGAGCGCTACGACGTCGAGGCCTCGGAGGCCCTCAGCCAATCCGACAACGTCTCTGAGGGCCGCGAACGCGGCCACGGCGCCTCCGCCGTGCACCTCACCCCACGTGACCGCATCGGCGAGCACGGCGGCATCGTTCGAATCGCAACCGGCAACTCGGCAGGCCCGCTCGACGTAGTCCGTGATCTCGCGGGGTGCAACCTTCATGGTCACACGAAGACCTCGCTGAACAGTCGCAACCAGTTGTTCCCGAGCACGGCGTCTCGGTCCTCTGCCGAGAAGCCCACTTCGACGAGACCCTCGGCAAGGCTGCCAAAGTCCTCGGGTCCTTGGAACCATGTCGGCCATGGTGGGAACGAAGGAACCTCGTCGGGGTCATTTGGACGGTCCCACCGGCCGTTACGCATCCAACCCAGCGCATCGGGTGCCCAGCCGACGACCGCATCGGAACCGATGGCGACGTGGGCCACCCCGATGCGCTCAGCAAGGTCGGCGAGCATCTGGCAGTAGGCCGTGCGCGGGACGTCGGCGCCGCCCATGAACAGCGGGTAAAGCGTGCAACCAATCACTCCCCCGCGGGTGGCGAGGGCGTCGATCAGGTCGTCGGGCTTGTTGCGACCCGAGGCACAGAAAGAGTGCGGGTTGCCGTGGGTCACCGCGATTGGGCGAGCCGATGCCTCGATCGCATCGCGACCCGTTGTATTGCCGACGTGGGAGATGTCGATCAGGACGCCTGAATCGTTCAGTGCGCCGACCATTCGGCGCCCCACACGAGTGAGTCCACCATCGTGGGGCTCCCAGCAGCTCGACCCGAGATGATTGGCAATGTTGTACGTGAGCTGGATCACCCTGATGCCGACATCGGCGAAGATCCCCGCCATTTCTGGGTCGTCGCCGAGCATCGAACTGTTTTGGAAACCGAGCACGATCCCGAGCACGTCATCGCTCACTGCTTGATGCATGTCGTCAACCGTGCGAACGATGCGAACAATGTCGGCGTTCTGGCGTTCGAAGTGCCTCCACGACCCGATTCGAGTCATCGTGGAGGCCATGTCTTCCCACACGCCACAGGTCGCGTGGACGACATTTACTCCGCCTGACCGGACCTGCAAGACAACGTCACGGCTCCAATCGTTAATCTCCAAACCGTCGACGATCATGTGCGTTCCTCCGTCACGTCGGGGCGCGCTGGCCAGATCCAATCATCAGCGAGCGCCGAGGCCCGATCGGTGGGCGTCAGCTGGGCTCGGGGTGCGCCCTGGTTCAGAGTGACGCGGAGCCAATCGGTTGACTTTGGCGAAAAGTTGTCCATGCCGTACATCGCGAGTTGGAAGCGTTGCGCCTCGAGCGGCAGGAACGAGCGGTCGCAAGGATTGTCGCGGAGTTCGCCGTACGGCGTATCGGCGCCGAGTACCCGAAGCACGGCGGTTCGATGTTCTGGGTGTTCGCACAGGAAGCGGCCCACGTTGCCCACCTTCTCTCCCGCAAGCGCTCGATCGAGAGCGCCACGTAGACGAAGGGTCTGACGAGCTACATCGATGGTGACCTCACGATGCTGGGGGTCAAGTCGTGAGCGGTTCACGCGGCGCGGCTCCTCGGTGTTGTCCGAGATCACCCACCAGGAATACGACGCATCGAGTTGCTCGAGGCCAAGGTCGTCGATCCAGCCGAACCGCTCGCATAGGAGAGAACGCAGCTCGGTGAGCGACATGGTCGGCACGACATCGACTGATTCGTTGACGAACAGCGCCGCATCAGCGTCATCGTCGGATGTGTCCGTGTCGAGTTCAATGAGCATCGAGACGAGCAGCTCGGTGGTCTCAATGTCTTGCGAGTTGCCCCACGCCCACAACGCCTCAAACGGGTACGGATCATGCTCGCATCGGTCGAGTTCGGAGCCGATGCGTTCGGCTCGTTCAGCGATCTCGACGGGACAGCACCACGGCGCCCGGTTGCCACTTCCCAGCGTGGCGAAGTGCGCAACGGCCCGAGAAATCCATCGACGAAGGTCGGCGACTGCAGAATCATCGCGGAGCCGACCCCGAACATTGGCGAGCGCCGTTTCACGGAGCCCAAACCACGTGTCGATGACTCTCGGGTGCTTCATGAAGTACGGCACGAGGCCGAGTCCCGTTGCGTTGCCCAGACCAAAGTAGGTTCGCCATTGTTCGTTGAAGCCGACGGCTTGGTGCCCTCCGCGCAAGCGTGCACATCTCTCTACCGAGTCGTAGCTCAGCTCCCGGAAGAGCCACGCTGCCAGCATTTGCGACCGATACGGCGTGCGCAGTGGATGATTTTCCTCGTAGCCGAGAAACGACCGCATCCCGAACTTCCCATTGCCGTAGAACGCCGTGCTTCGCATGATGTATCCAGCGTCGGCAACGTGATTGGCATCTGGTTGGTTTCCCGACGCCAACTGCTCGACGAGGTAGTCGTAGAAGCGAACGCTTCGGTTACCGCGTGTGAGGACGAGAACTCGGGCATCGAGCCGGGCTTCTTCCTGCAGGGGAATCGCGACAGCGAGTTCGGCGAGGTAGTCGTCATCGATCGGTCCGTCGATCAAGGCACCGGTAATTTCCCAGGCCCCGGCGACCACTCGATCGGTGTGCTGGTCTTCCGCCAACGTCGTGGTGAAGGCAACGAAGTTGAACTCCCAGCCGCCGGCATCGACCCGATAGACAGCATGCCCTCGGCCCTGCGCGTCGAGTTTCAACTGCGCCTGAGTGACGGTCCAGCCTTCGGACGCGATCCGTCGGAGCAGCGTCCGATTGAACGAGTACCGAGTGAGGCGGGCTGCACCCACGCGCTTCGGCGACATCACGTCGTCGGGCGACCGGAGCACTGTCATTGCCGCAGGGTAGTTCAGGCCTCGGCAGCCAACGATCTCATCAATTCCCAGACATGATCTTCTACCTCGACATGGCTTGGAACCGTCCGCTGCGAGCCGGGCAGGCGGCTGTCCGGTTGCGCTTCGATCGATGCCACGAGTGCAGCGACTTGGGAGGAAAATGCTCCGTCGCCGAAGCTCGATGGGTCGACCACGATGTAGAACTGGCCAACGTTGTGGGCCGCTCCGATTGGGGCCTTCAGTGGTGGCACGTCAGCACTGAGCCGACTCCCCGTCAGGCAGCCGGCCAGCAGTTCCACGAGCAATCCAATGCCGTAGCCCTTGTATCCCCCCGCCGACACGAGGGAACCGAGTAGCGCCGCATCCGGGTCGGTGGTTGGTATGCCGCCTGCATCGACTGCCCAACCCAAGGGAATCGACTCACCGGCCGCTGCTGCCATCGTGATCTTGCCCAACGCAACGGCACTGGTACTGAAGTCGAACTGAAACTCGATACCTCCCTTCCCATCGGGGACGGCCAGCGCGATGGGATTGGTCCCCAATACCGCAACAGACCCACCGGGTGGAGCGACGCGAGCCGAGGCGTTGGTCGCGCCAATTGCCAGTAAGCCTTCGCGAGCGAACTGCTCGGTGAAGTACCCGAGCGATGTGCAGGTGTGAGCGTGTTCGATCGAGTATCCACAGATCCCGTTGACGCGTGCCGCTTCGACTGCGGTACTCAACCCGGCAGCGAATGCTGGTTGCGCAAAACCCAGGCGAGCATCGACACGAACCGCCCCGGGACGTTCGGTCACCACAACGGGTTCGACCGTACCGCTCACCCGGCCTGAGGCAAGTTGGGTGCAATAACTCTCGACGTAGTACAAACCGCAGATCTTGTTGCCGTTGCCTTCAGCTACCTTTACCGCGTGCGCAACATGCGCTGCAACCTCCGGATTCGCACCGTGGCGGGTGAGCGCCGTTGCAACGGTGGACTCGATTTCATCGAGCGATACACGGGTCATCTCGACAGTCATCGACGAGACCGTAACTCACATCAACGCATCGGCAAGTCGTGCCAGCAGGCTGACGCGCACCCGTTCGCGTTCGTGAATCGGGCGGCCGCTTCGACCCGAAGCGACGGTGAGGCCCGATGAGATCAGATGTCCCCACACGAGATCGTCTGGCAGGGTCTCGTCGAGTTCGTTGAGGTGCTCGCTACCCGCAAGAAAGGCAAGCAGCCAGCCCACATCGGGTGAATCGCCAACTTGGGCAAGCGTTTCTTTCCCTCGCAGGACGACGGTCCAATCCGCCTCGACCAGTCGCTGGAGCCCGTAAGCAAGAACATCGAGGCGCTTGTCGGGATCGGCTTCGGCCATTGCTGCGCCCGACGCGAGCGCAGCAAGGTTCGGATCCGCGCGATCGGAATCGACCAATCGCACGCTCTCGACCGAGACGCCGTCGACAGCACCGATCTCAGCGGTGAGCAGGTCGATGACGTCGGACGACGGGAGCAACACGGTGAGTTCGTCGATGACTCGGTCGGCGCCACGTTCGAGAATCTCGATGCCCAGTACGTCACCACGCACTGCACCAATACGGCTGGCTACCTGGCCGAGGGCGCCGGGACGATCGGGCATCCAGACTCGAACAACGACGGAAATCATGGATCTGAACGATAGTCGGATCGTGTGTCAGCCGAGTTTCGGCAGACCACGCTTCAGGTTTCGTACCGCCTGGTTGATCCGCATCTCATTCTCGATGAGCCCGAAGCGGACAAACCCTTCGCCCCCGGGACCGAATCCGACGCCAGGCGACAGCGCTACGTCTGCCTCGCGTACGACGTGCGAGCAGAATTCAACCGAATCCATGTCGGCATACGGCTCAGGAATCGGACCCCAGCAGAACATCGAGCCACCCGGCTTGGGCATATCCCAACCAATGCGAGCGAGACCGTCGACCAGCGTGTCACAGCGCGACTCGTAAATCTCGCGTACCTGGTCCGGGAAATCTTGGGCTTCATTCAAGGTCACCGTCGCGGCGATCTGAACCGGTTGGAACATCCCGTAGTCGAGATAGCTCTTCAGCTTCACCAGCGCCTGCACAACGTCCTTGTTCCCGAGGAGGAACGCCGAACGCCAACCCGCCATCTGGAACGACTTGGTCATTGAGTACAGCTCGACGGCACATTCCATTGCACCTTCGGCCTGCAAGATGCTGGGCGGCTGGTGGCCATTGAAACCAATGTCAGCGTATGCGAAGTCGTTCACCACGATCATGTCGCGTTCACGGCAGAAGTCGACGACCTGCTGCATGAAGTCGAGGTCGACGATGGCTCCGGTCGGATTGTGCGGGAACGACATCACCAAGACCCGCGGCTTGGGCCAACCAACGTCATATGCGTTGTGGAGGCTTTCCATGAAGTCGTCGGTAAACGTCTCGCGATCCGACGGATCAGCAAGAAATTTCATCGGAACCTGACGGAGGTCCGCTCCGGCGAACAGCGGCCCGTAGATGTGGATCGGGTAGCTCGGGGTGGGGACGATCGCCGCATCACCCCGTTCGAGCAGCACCCACATCAGGTGGCTGAACCCTTCCTTCGCGCCGATGGTGTTGGTGATCTCAAGATCGGGGTCGAGGTCAACGTCCCATTTGTTCTTGTAGTAACCGGCGATTGCCTCGCGCAACTTGGGCAGGCCACGACTCAACGAATAACGATGATTTCGTGGGTTCTGAGCCGCTTCAGCGAGCTTCTCGACGGCGATATCCGGTGACGGCATGTCGGGGTTGCCGAATCCGAGGTCGATGACGTCAGCTCCTTCGCGCCGCGCCTCGATCTTGAGACCGTTAATGATCGAAAAGACGTACGGGGGGAGGTTGTTGATCCGGCGGAACTCCATCCGGGCGACCATAGTCCCGAGGGAACCTCAGGCCGTGATGAGAAACGTGGTCAGATGACACCTGGCATCAACGCAGCGCCAACCGCGCCGGCCTGAGGCCCCCAGTGAGCGAACTCGATGCGCGGCATCGGGCGAAGGTGCGGCTGGTACAGCAACTCGCCGTACCAACGCGTGATTGGCTCCAGGTACAGCTCGGCACCGGCGGCTAGGCCGCCACCCAAGACGAACATCTCGGGGTCAAACGCGTTGGTCAGATTCGAGAGACCAAGCGCCACCCAACGGCCGAAGTCGTCGATGACGGCCAGCGCATCTTGGTCACCTTCACGAGCTGCAGCTTGCACGTGTTCTCCACGGACGTTCTGTGGGTCGCCGCCAGCGTGCTCAACGACAGCGCGGAGCCGTCGGCCTGTCGCTGCCTCTCGAGCGAGCATTGCCAAGCCGGAACCCGAGGCGTATCGCTCCCAGCAGCCGCGCCGGCCACAGGGGCAGCGCGGCCCGTTGGGATGCACGACCATGTGGCCAAATTCGCCCGCGAACCCATTCATTCCTCGTTGGACCGCGCCGTTGGCAACCAGTCCCCCTCCAATCCCTGTGCCGAGGGTGACCAACATCATGTTGTCGGTACCCGCCGCTGCACCGAGCTGCCACTCGGCGACGGTCGCGCACGTGGCGTCGTTGTCGACCGAGACCGGATGGCCAAGGCGCTCCGAGACGAGGCGTCCGACTTCGAAGTTCGCAACACCGTCAAGGTTTGGGGCTGCACGAAGCACCCCCTCTCGCGTCACCAAACCCGGAACACCGACCCCGAGGCTCCCATCCACACCGAGCGACTGGGCGAGCTCGACAAGGGTGTCGATCAGCGGATCAAGACTGTTCTCTCCGCGAGGTGTTGGGCGGAGGTCTTGAGCAACGACCGACCCCGACTCATCGAGTGCGACACCAAGCGCCTTCGTGCCGCCGACGTCAATGCCGACTCGCAAAACCACAGGACTCAGGCTTCGGCGCGAACTTTGAGTTCACGCACCGTGTTCAGAATGCGCACTTCAGCGCGACGCTTCACGAAGCCCGGCAGTGGCACGACGAGATCGATGGCCAGGTCGTAGCGCACCTCGGTTTTTCCGTCGGTGGTTGAGATGAACGTCATCGCGCCGTCGATGGAACGCTGGATGTCGCCACGGATCATCGACCAGCCCAGTTGGCGGGGCTCTTCCTCGTAGCGGTACTGCAAGGTGTAGTGAGTGCTTCGTCCAAGCGCCGACGCACGGAACTCGACCTCACTGGGACGGCCTGCTTCATCGGTTTGATGGATCGTGACCGCCTTGATGTCGCGCGCCCACTCGGGGTAGCGAGGAAGGTCGATCGCTACGTCCCAAACCTTGTCGGGAGCGGCGTCGATGGTGATGATCTCGGTTGCGGTCTCAGCCATAGTGCTCATTCTGGTCGATTGAAGCCTCCGAAGCCGTCACACTCTTCGGAGTTTCACTGGAGTTGCGGTCAGCGTACGACCCGTGGAAGGCCGCCCACAGACCATTGAGACCAAAACCGAACAGGGGAACGAGCACGCCCAGGGCGAGCGACGTGCCGGGAGAACCGTCGGTCGTGTTCGGTCGAGCAAGAGCTGTGCCAAGGCCAACCACGATCTGTAGGACCAGGAGACCATTCATCATGCGCCGAATTGGCTTCGGTGCGACTCCCGCCATGAGGAGGTACAGCTGGACCACGGCGATCTGTTCGCCGCGGCTGCGCTGAACGGCGTTCCAAAAAGACCACAGGAACGCAACGATCCCGACGATGAACAGCGTCATCGCCACGATGGCGCCGACCCACTGGGCCGTCGAGGTAAACACCACCGCTGAATACACCGCGGAGATCACGAACACCACGGTTGCGATCTGGTTGGCCCGGACGATCACTATCCCCTGCTGCGACACCGTCATTCGAACACTCCAAGCGTGTCGCCGAGCCGTTTTGCGAGCACGTCGTAGGCAAAGTCGGACTCCACGCGACGCCGTGACTCACGAGCCATCGAACGGCGTAACTCGTCGTCATCGAGGAGTTGTTCGTAAGCGTCGGCCACCGACTGGACGTCCTCAGGATCATCGATGACCAGCCCGGTCTCACCGTGAGCAACCGCCTCGGCAGCACCACCCGAGTTCCCCGCAACTTGAGGGATGCCACATGACGCGGCCTCGATGAACACGATGCCAAACCCTTCTTGTTCAAGCCCGCCCCAGCGGTTACGGCACAACATCGTGTAGAGATCACCGCACCCGTAGAACTTCGCCATGTCATCGTGGGCAATCCGGCCCATGAACTTGACGGGCGCATCGAGTTCTTCGGCAAGCCGACGCAACCGATCGGATTCCCGGCCGGTGCCGCCGATCACGAGCAGTAGGTCGGGCCGTAAGTGCTTGATGCGGTTGACCGCCCGAATTGCTGTGTCGAACCCCTTGCGCGGCACGAGACGCGAGATACCGATGATGACTTCGGCATCAACGGGGATACCAAAGTGTTCTCGGGCTGCGACACGCTCAACATCACTGAGTACCGCGAAGCGCTCGGGGTCGACACCGCACGGAACGACGGTGGTCGGCAGTGTTTGCCCAGCGGCATGCTCGGCCTCGGCAGCCGGGTAGCCGCCAGCAGCAATGATATGACGGGCACGCTGAAGCGTGTAGGCCAACGCCTGCTTCGAACCCGGCAGACGGCCAGGAACGGTCACCTCAGCGCCATGGAGCACGAGGTCGTAGGGCAGCTTGAGTGACGGCCCGACGAGTCCCAGCGGCACGGCGGGATCGAGCACGACGAGGTCGGCACCGAAGTCTTCGGCAAGGTCGTTGATCCGTTTCACCATCCACGGGTGCGGCAGCAGCACGGGCTCGCGAGTCCGTTCAATCCGATACGGCTCACCCGCATCGAACTCCTCGCTCCCCGCATACGGACTCGTGAGTACGGCGAACGTATCCGCCGGCAACCGACGCCACCACTCCCACAGCAACGACTGAATGCCGCCGATCTTTGGTGGATAGTCGTTGGTGACGAGGAGGTGCTTCATCGTGCGTCGAGTCGCTGTATCGCCCAGTCGGCGTGCTCAGCAAGGATCGTGTCTGGATCGGAACGGTATCGCTCGATGGTGTCGCGAACACGTCGATCAGCGGGGTCGGCGACGTTGCCAAGCACCACAAGGGCGTTGCGGCGCAGCCAGCGCATCTCGCGCCCGGCGATATACCAGCGGCCGTGGCGATCTTCGATGGTCTCGTCAGTCTGGTCGAGGAGGTCGAGTACGTCGACATGGCTCTGCACCTCCGGCGCAGTGACGTCGAGGTCAACGGTGTTGCGCTTACCGAGGCGCACCGAGATCGGGCACACGTCCTGGCAGTCGTCGCAGCCGTAGATCCGGTCGTGCATCACCTCACGGAACTCAATCGGGATCGAGCCAGCCTTCTGGAGCACCCAGCTCAGACACTTGGCTCCGTCGATGACCCCCGGAGCGATGATTGCACCGGTCGGGCAATCGTCGATGCACTGGACACAGGAGCCACAGCCATCGTTGGCGGGCTTTGTATTCGGCTCATAGTTGGCCGTGGTGATGAGCGAGCCGAGCGTGAAGAAGCTGCCGGCGCCGGGAAGGAGCAGGTTGGCGTTCTTGCCGTACCAGCCAATTCCGGCCCGGTGGGCAATGGCACGGTCGACCATCGAGTTGTCGTCAGCGAACACTGCGGCCCGGTGCCCCGCAGATTTTATCAGCTTCGCGACCTCACGCAGGCCGACTCTGAGTGGTTCGTAGTGGTCGACCCAGGCGTAGCGACCGACTCGTGCCTGGACACCTTGCGTCGGGACAGGCGGATCTTCATCACTCAGGTACGGCCGGGCCCCCACGATGACCGATCGAGCATTCTCGACGGCGCGCTGCGGGTCCGTCGAGCGATCAGGATTGCGGTACGTGAACTGCATCCCATCGTTGAGGCCCTGGGCTTTGCGCTCGTGGAGTACCGCCCGAGTGTCGGTGAGTACATCGGCTGAAGCAACGCCGATGTGGGTGATGCCGTGGCGCTTGGTGATCTCGATGATCTCATCGATCGACGGCAACATCAGAGTCGATCAGACGCTGTGCAGGTACGAGCATCGGCTTCGGTGACGGTCGCCCCGAGGTCGATCGTGATGTCCAGGTCGTTGACGCCATCGCTGACGATGCCTGATGCCGAGGTGATGTCGCCGCTGCGG
>JBLFZD010000005.1:0-30509 GCA_047610085.1 Ilumatobacter sp.
TAGCCGGGCCCGCTGACCGAAACAGCGACCAGGTCGCACGAGTCGATACCGTCATCGTCATGGAACTCCCGTACAACCCGATCGAGATGCTGCGAACCGATGGCGCGGCCTTCATCGAGTTGATCGCCGCGAATGACCCCATCACGAACGTGAAGGCGTGCCCCGGCTGGAAGCTCATCGACCTGGCCCGCCACCAAGGCGAGGCCTGGCAGTTCTGGAATCGGATCGTGTCGGATGGAATCACCGACCGAGCAAAGCTCCGCGAGATCGCGGACGGCGGCGAAGCTGACCTCGATGGAGACGATCTGATCAGCTGGCTCCGCGCTACTCACGACACACTCTGCAGCACTCTGGCGAACGCCAAAGCCGACACCAAGGTGTGGACCTGGACCGGCGCAAATCAGCCGGTGTCGTGGGTGCAACGCCGTATGGCCCAAGAAGCAGCGGTTCATCGCGTCGACGCCGCCGATGCAACAGGCGACGGGTTCGAAGTTCCGGCCGACGTTGCTGCCGATGGCATCGACGAGTTCTTGACGTGGTTTGCGGGCCGGGAACGCATCGAAGGCGAAATGAAGCCCGGCGGCACGGTTCACCTGCATTGCACGGACACCGAGGCGGGTCAAGGCGAGTGGTATATAGCGAACCTCAAGGAGCCGAGCTGCACGTTTACGCGTGAGCACCGCAAGGGCGATGTGGCGGTGCGAGGGCGAGCTCACGATCTCCTGATGTGGATCTGGCGTCGCCCCGGCGGCGACGTCGAAGTGATCGGAAAAGACACCGTCGCCCGGCGCTTTCGCGCCTACACCGACCTCGACTGAGCCGAAGTCGGACGCGTGCGTCGCCGCAGGACATCGATGTCGAGCGGCCGGTGCTCGGTGGCTCTCAGTGTTTCCAATCCCGGAAACCGGGACCATGCCACTGAGATCGCCGAACAGCGAAGCTGAGTGTCCTCAGCCGCCGATTTGGGACATGGATTTGGAGGGTCGGGTGAAGTTCACCTGGTTGATCTGGTGCCCCGCCCACTTGGTACCTACTGCAGCTTCGATTCGAGCGGCGATTTCATCGTCGGTCTCGCCCCAGCGCAGCGCCTTGAGGAGCCCGAATTCCTTCGTGGCGAACAGACAGGTCCGAAAGTCACCTTCAGATGTCAGCCGCACCCGATCGCAGTCACCGCAGAACGGCTTGGTGACCGTCGGAATGATGCCAATCTTGGCACCGGGTGCCGATGCATCGTCGTGCAGCCCGCCATCGAGGTAGCGGAAACGGTCAGCCGGCGCGGCGCCACGGGCTGGCATCACTTCGATCGGGTAGACGCGAGCGATCGCTTCGACGATCTCGTCTTGGCCCACAACCTTGTCGTTCAGCCAGTGACCATCGGCGTCGAGCGGCATGAATTCAATGAAGCGAACTTCGACGTTCTGCTCGCGGCCATAGGTGGCGAGTGCGACGATCTCGTCGTCATTGGTCCCACGCTCGATGACTGCGTTGATCTTGACCGGTTCAAACCCAGCCTCTTGGGCTGCGACGATGCCATCGAGCACGTTAACGAGTTCGTCGCGCCGGGTCATTTTGTGAAACTTCTCGCGGTCGAGCGTGTCGAGGCTGATGTTCACTCGCTTGAGCCCGGCCGTGCGGAGCCCCGCCGCAGCGCGACGCATGGTGGCTCCGTTGGTGGTCATCGACAGATCAATCGGACCGTTTTCGTTGCTGAGCGCAGCGAGCTTGCGAACCAAAACCGGGAGGTGGGCGCGAACGGTGGGTTCACCACCCGTCAAGCGGATACCCCGTACTCCATAACGCTCGACAAAAATGCGGGCCAGATGTTCGATCTCTTCGAACGACATCACCTGCGATCGATCGAGCCACTTCATGCCTTCTTCGGGCATGCAGTAGGTGCAACGAAAGTTGCAACGGTCGGTGATCGAAATCCGCAGATCTTGGATGTGTCGACCAAACGGGTCGATCAAATCCTCATGTGCTCCAGCCATGGGAAGATGGTACTCGCGTGGTCCGTCGGGCCTGCTGTGGGACCGGGCGGACCGCCAATCTTCCCGCCGTATGCGGTTCCGTTCAGGAGAGGTCGTTCAGCAGGAGAACGGCGACGTCGGCGCCCGCCGGGAAGCCGTCACCGTCGGGGATCACGGCCATTGCGTCAGCTGATGCTGTGGCTGCTAGTTGATGGCTGCCCTGCGCCGCCACCGGGCGAATATGGAACCGACCGTCATCAGCGAACTCGCCATTCACGCGGGCGAAGTGGACCTTGCCATCGGTCGAGCGCTTGAAATCGGTGTCGGCAACAGCCACCAGGCTGGTTCGGGCGAGGCGCGAGTGGCCCATCATCCGACGCAGAGCCGGTCGCGCCATGAGTTCGAAGCTCACGAGCGAGCTCACAGGGTTGCCCGGCAGCCCAAAGATCGGGACCGCCGTGCCGTCATCTCGAGTCAACGTGCCGAACGCGAACGGCTTGGCCGGTTTGATCGCCATCTGCATCCACGTCATGTCGGCAATGCGACCGAGCACCGCTTTGACGACGTCGTAGTCACCCATCGATACACCACCGCTCGACACGATCGCATCACAGTCGAGTGCCGCAGAGCGCAGGACACGTTCGAGTTCAGCTTCATCGTCACGCACCACGCCAAGATCCACGACCTCGCAACCGGCCTCGGCGAGCATCGCGGCAAGCATCGTCTTATTGCTCTCACGGATCTGGCCCAGCTTGAGCGGTGAACCGTCGTCAATAAGTTCGTCGCCGGTCGACAGAACCGCAACCCGAAGACGCGGGTAGACCAGCAGCGTCTGGGCATTGATGCTGGCCAGTACCGCTTCGATCGCTGGCGTGATGCGGGTACCAGCGGGGAACATTTCCTCACCGACCTTGACGTCATCACCCGCGTGGCGAATTGCGGCGCCGACCGGCACCGTGGCCGAGAGGCGAACCCGCTCAACGCCAGCGGCGTCGAGGCCGAGTCGTTCGGAGTCTTCGACCATCACAATGGCGTCGCACCCCTCGGGCAACGGCGCCCCGGTCATGATCCGTATCGCCTCACCGGGCCCAATCGGGCCATCGGGAGCTGCACCGGCGGCGATCTCGCCGACCACGATCAATTCGACTGGCTGCTCAGCAGCGGTGGCAACGTCCGCGGCCTGTACCGCGTACCCGTCAACCGCGGTGTTGTCGAACGGCGGAACGATCTCGGCGGAGACCACCGAAGCCGCTATCACGAGGCCTCCGGCATTGAGGCGAGAGATCTCGACCGGCACCTTGGGCGGGCACGACCTGAGCACGAATTCCTGCGCATCTTCCAACGGCGTCATGACCCCACCGTACCCAGCGAGCCAGACGTCGATTCGCCCGAAGCGTCGGTTCGCTTCTCGACCAGGCCCGACACCAGGGCACCGCCATAAACTCTCGGGCATGACGACGGGGTTGACGGCTTTTCCTGCCGACGGGTACACGGCGCGATGGCAGACGTGGGGAGCCGACGGCGACGAGACGGTCACGTTGCGATGGGAGAACGAAGGCTGGACCGCGATGAGCGATGTGGGCCGCGAGGCGGTCTCATATGTGTTGCGCCTGTCGTCCACGTGGCAGGTTCGTCAGTTCCTGCTCTTCCGTGACTCAGCAGAGCCCGACCTCTGGCTTGGCACCGACGGGGGCGGCCGATGGGGCGAAATGAACGGCGCACATCGTCCAGACCTCGATGGATGCACCGACATCGACTTGCACATCACCCCCTTCACGAACACCGTGCCGATCCGTCGGCTTCGGCTCGATTCCGGAGACAGCGCAGAAATCACAACAGCACTGATCGATGTCGAAACACTCGGCGTGGTCAAGGTCCAGCAGCGCTACGAGCACCTTGAGACCGGATCGTGGCGCAAGACGCAGCTGCACAGCAACACCTCGATCGACTTTCGAGTTGACGGGTACGGCCTGGTCAACGACGAACCCGATCTATTCAGACGAGTCTGAAGCGAGGCGAACACCACCGAGCGATCTTCCGGTGAGTTTGCGCGCAACAGATGTTCGCACGCAACTCACCGCAACGAATCAACTCCGGTTGTCGAGGTAGGCGCGAAGGTCCTTGCCAAGTTCTGGGTTGGCAAGGCCAAGCTCGATCGACGCCGTCAGAAAGCCGAGGGGGTTGCCGGTGTCGTAACGGCCAACGTCGGACAGCACGGCATGGAACGGCGACCGTGCCGCCTGGGCCTTGAGCGCATCGGTCAGCTGGAGTTCGCCACCGCGGCCGGGCACAAGCGCATCGATCTCCGCCCACGCGTCGGCAGTCAGCACGTACCGCCCGGTCATAATGTAGTTCGAGGGCGCTTCGTCGACCGGCGGTTTCTCGACGAGATCGCGCACCGGGATGACGCCATCTTCGGAGAGTTCCCCCGACGGGTCGATCACTCCGTACGAACTCACCGTCTCGCGAGCGACCTCAGCGACAGCGACCACCGACCCATCGGTGGACGCGCACACACCATTCATCTGCGCGAGCAGGCTCGATGACGACATAATTTCGTCGGGCAACATCACAGCGAATGGTTCGTCACCGACCGCTTCGCGAGCGCATCCGACCGCATGGCCGAGACCCTTCGGGTTGTCCTGGTACACGATACTGACACGCCAATCGCGGCCGATAGCGCGAAGCCGTTCGGCCGTCTCAATTTTCCCGGAGGCTTCGAGCGATTCGAGTAACGCATCGTTGCGCTCGAAGTACTCGGCGACCGCCGGCTTCAACCGACTCGACACCACGACGATGTGATCGATTCCCGCGCCGAGCGCTTCATCGATCACCACCTGGATGGCCGGCTGGTCACCAATTGGGAAAAGTTCCTTCGGCACCGCCTTCGTTGCCGGCAAAAATCTGGTTCCCATACCCGCCGCGGGAATCACTGCACTGCGTACCTGCATGGCTGGGACGATAGCTTTCTATTGCCATGCCTACGTACGTCTACAAATTCGTCGAGACCGGCGAGACCATTGAGGTCCAGCAGGAATTCGTCGACGACACCCTCACCGAATACGTCCACCCCGACTCCGGCGACGTCCTCGCCGTCAAGAAGGTCTTTCAGCCTGTCGGCGTGACGTTCAAGGGTTCCGGATTCTTCAAGACCGACAACCGGGGATCCAAGGCAACCACGCCGCCCGGTTCAACGTCTGATTCGAATTCGTCCTCAAGTAACGGCTCGGACAGCGGGTCCTCGTCGAACGGCAGCTCAAAAGAGTCGTCAAGTTCGTCATCGGGGGACTCATCGTCGAGCGGTGCCTCAAGCGATTCGTCGTCGAAAAGTTCCACACCGGGCACGACGTCGTTGAAGAGCTCACCGTCGAAGTCTTCAGACTGACCACGAATAATGCAGGTTCCCCTCGACCATCGTGCTGAAGCACTCGATGTCGAGGTCGGCGTGTTCGGCGGGTCGGGTTTCTACGATTTCATCGACGGGGCTGCCGACATCGAGATCAGCACGCCATTCGGGCCCACCGCTGCGCCAATACGTGTCGGGACGATGGCCGGACGCCGAGTCGCCTTTCTCGCTCGCCATGGACGCCGGCACGAGTTCGCGGCGCACCGGGTGCCCTTCCGAGCCAACGTCTGGGCTCTTGCTTCCCTCGGGGTTCGCTCGATCCTGGGGCCGTGTTCGGTCGGATCGCTGCAACCAGAGCTGAATGTGGGCGACTTCGTCGTGGTGGATCAGTTGGTTGATCGCACCAACGGCCGAGCTGACACGTTTCACGACACCGGGTCACGCGACGATCTGCCCGGCTCGGCTGGCCCCGTTCATCATCAACCGTTTGCTGATCCGTATGCCAACTCGATTCGGCACGTGCTCATCGAGGCTGGCCGCGGCATCGACGGCATCACCGTGCACACCAGTGGCACCATGGTCGTAATCAACGGCCCCCGATTTTCGACGCGCGCCGAGTCCCAGTGGTTCACCGCGATGGGCTGGAACGTGGTGAACATGACCAGCTACCCGGAGGCCGTATTGGCCGCTGAGGCTGGCATTGCGTACGCGACGGTCGCCCTCGTAACCGATCGTGATGCTGGCGAAGCTGGCGGGACAGGCGATGCCGAGCCCGTCACCATGGAGGCGGTCATGGCCGTTGTGGCCCAGAATGTCGACAACGTAAAGCAGTTGATCGTTGCGGCGCTCCCCAACTTGCCCTGAGGCGCTGCACACCGGTTCCGGTGCACGCTGATCTGCTGGCGATACCCTGACACGACCGGCTCCCTCCTCACGACTCATCTTGATCGTCAGGAGTACACATGAAGTTTCGTCTCAGCGGACTCGAGCCACGCATTCGATTGATCATCGCTCGTCGACCGTGGATTCGATGGCTCGTCATCTCAGGAATCGCCCTGCTTACCGCATGGATGGTGTTCGGCCAGCTCCAACGAGTCGACGAAGCACGGGCTTCGTGGGGCGAGCAGCGTGAGGTATGGGTCGCTGCAATCGACCACTCCCCCGGTGATGTACTCGCGGCTGAGCGCCGGATGCTGCCGTTGGTCGCAATTCCTTCCGCTGCGGCTGGCCAACTTGTCAGCGGCGCCACAGCCCGCCAGCACGTTCAACAGGGCGAGGTGATCGTCGACACCGACCTGACCTCCGCGTCAGGGCCTGCCGCCGCCGCCGATACTGGCCAGGTTGTGGTGCCCATCTCGGATCCGTTACTCACGATGGCTTCCACAAACCTCTCGATCGGCGTGAGGGTCGCGATTTTGAGCGAAGGCATCGAATTGGCCAACGACGCGCATATCGCCGCGATCGATGGCGACGTGATTTTTGTCGCGGTGCGTGCCGACAGCGCCACGTCGGTCGCCGCTGCGGCTCAAATGCGGATGGCCTCGATCGTGTTCCCGCGGTGAGCGCAGTGAGGGTCGGCGCTGGTCAGACCGACCCGCTGCGAACCCCGGTTGCAATCAGCGCCAACACCAAGACGCCCAGCGCGATCCGATAGATCACAAACGGCATGAAGCTCCGGGTGCGGATGAGGCGCATCGTGCCCCACACCGCCAAAAGCCCCGACAGGCACGACGTGACAATCCCAACGGCCATCGGAATGTAGAGGTCGCTGCCGATCTCATCGGTGAACAGGCCAAGGCCTTTCACCGCAACCGCACCGGCGATCACCGGCAGCGACATCACGAAGCTGATTCGGGCCGCTGCATCCCGATTGAAACCCAGCCAACGGGCCGCGGTAATCGTGATGCCAGAACGAGACGTACCGGGGTTCAATGCCAACGCCTGGGCGAGACCGACTTTTAGCGCGTCAGGCGCAACAAACTCCTCGAGCTCACGATTACCGGCCATCCGATCCGCCCAGCCAAGGAGCACACCAAAAAAGATGAGCGAGATGGCGATGATCAGCGGCGTACCGAGCGCGTCGTCGATGACATCTTCGAACAGCGCGCCAATCGCCGCAGCGGGAACGGTCGCAAGCACAAAGAACCAGGCGAGGCGGCCTTCCACGGTGGTCGGCTTCTTGCGAGCGAACACGAGCTTGGTGCCTTCGCGGACATAGATGATCACGTCCTTGCGGAAATACCCGAGCACAGCAAAGAAGGTTCCGAGGTGAAGCGCAACATCAAAGGTCTTCTTCACCGACTCATCGTCGAAATCGTCCCATCCGAACAGCCATGGCACGAGCAGCAGGTGGCCGCTCGACGAGATCGGGAGAAACTCAGAGAAGCCCTGCACCAGCCCGAGAACGATCGCGTGAAAAATCGGCACTCGAAATGTCTACCGCTCGATGTGACTCGACCGGCGGATCACTCGACGTAGGTTGCGGGGGTGGCATGGCATCGACGGCGACGAATCATGTTGGTCACCGGAGCATCCGGGTTCCTCGGCCGGCATCTTGTGCGTGGGCCGGCAACCGAAGGGTGGGAGCTGATCGCTCCGACGTCACGGGCGATGGACATCACCGACCGGGCGAACACCATCGACACGATCACCGGTTGGAAGCCATCTGTGGTGGTGCACTTGGCGTATCGAAAAGGCGACCGGCGAGTGATCGTCGAGGGCAGTCGCCACGTGGCTGAAGCCGCCACAGAGTGCGGGGCCCGTTTGGTCCACATGTCGACCGATGCCGTATTCGGCGGACGGGCTGCGCCCTACACGGAGGCCGACACGCCTGATCCCGCGATCCAGTACGGGATCGACAAGTATGACGCCGAGCAGGTGGTGGCGAGCATCGATCCGACAGCAGCAATCGTGCGCACATCGCTGCTCTATGGCACCGATCGACTCTCGGACTTCCAAGTGGAGTTGGCCGAGGATTTGCGGCGAGGGCGGTCACCGATGACGTTCTTCAACGACGAGTTCCGATGTCCGGCACACGCTGATGACATTGCTGCAGCGCTCGCAACATTGGCTGCACAGGCGAACCGATGCGGGGTACTGCACGTCGCTGGGCCTGAGCGGTTGTCACGCGTGGAGATTGCCCAAGCGTGTGCCCACTTCGCAGGGTTCCCCGATGCCCGCCTCCCAGAAACAACAATTGCCGAGTCGGGGCTGGCCCGACTCGGCAATGTCATCTTGGATTCATCCCTCGCCACACAGCAAGGGGTTTTGTGCCGAACCGTCGGTGAGACGCTCGGCCGCTGAATTCAGTTGCGGCCGGCCGGTCAGACCGAGGCGGCGAAGCCGACAACAAGGTCGGCCAAGATGTCATCGATCGACTCAAGCCCAACCGACAGACGGACCAGACCGGCCGTGACACCGCTCGCCATTTTCTCTTCTTCGCTGAGCTGGCTGTGCGTGGTGGATCCCGGGTGGATCACGAGGCTGCGCGCATCGCCAATGTTGGCAACGTGGCTGTGCAGCGAGAGCCCTTCCACAAACTTTTTGCCCGCTTCGTGGCCGCCCTTGATCTCAAAGGCGAGCACCGAGCCGTACCCTTTGCCGCCGCCAAGTTCGTTGGCTCGTGCATGCCACGGGCTCGAGGGAAGACCGGAGTAGTTGACCGACTCGACCTGATCGTGAGCATCGAGAAACTCGGCAACGACCTGGGCGTTCGACCAGTGGCGTTCCATCCGCAGGCTCAACGTCTCAAGGCCTTGCAGGAACATGAAGGCGTTGAACGGTGAGATCGCCATGCCAACGTCACGAAGGAGTTGTACACGAGCTTTCAGGATGTATGCGCCGGCGCCGAGGGCAGGCCAGTAGGCAAGCCCGTGGTAGCTCGGGTCTGGCTCGTTGAACATGGGGAAACGCTCGGCGTTGCCAAAGTCGAAGGTTCCAGCGTCGACAATGGCTCCACCGATTGATGTGCCGTGACCGCCAATGAACTTGGTGAGGCTGTGGACGACGATGTCGGCGCCGTGCTCAAACGGACGGATCAGGTATGGCGTGGCGACGGTATTGTCGACAATCAGCGGCACTCCAACTTCGTGAGCAACGGCGCTCACACCCTTAATGTTGAACACATCGTTCTTCGGGTTCGGGATGACCTCGCCATAAAAGCACTTCGTGCGGTCGTTAGATGCGGCGCGCCACTGCTCTGGATCGTCCGGGTCATCCACGAACGTGACGTCGATGCCCATCTTCGGCAGCGTGTAGTTCAGCAGGTTGTAGCTGCCGCCATAAAGCGATGGCGACGCAACGACATGGTCCCCGTTCTCGGCGACATTCATGATCGCCAGCGTGGTGGCTGCCTGCCCCGAGCTCACAGCGAGCGCTCCAGGAAGGCCGATAGCGGTGATGCAGCCACCTTCGAGTGCGTTGAGGCGAGCCTCGAGTGCACCCTGCGTGGGGTTCATGATGCGGGTGTAGATGTTGCCAACCTCAGCAAGCGCGAACAGGTTCGCGGCGTGATCAGCGTTGTTGAACTCGAACGACGTTGTCTGGTAGATCGGCACTGCCCTGGCACCGGTTGTCGGGTCGGGTTCTCCGCCGACGTGAATTTGTTTGGTCTCAAAGCCCCATTGGTCACTCATGGCAGAGGAGCATAGGCAACCGATTCCCGACCTTGCAAGTCGGGTTTCGTAGCCGAGCACCAAACGAGTCGGGAGCACCGACACTCGGGGGGCGAAAACGACAGCGGCGGAGCGCCGAAGCACTCCGCCGAGTCGGTCACTTCGGTCTCGATCACACGGGAGGGATGGTGAGGAGAAACCGAAGTGCGATCTACAAGACGTTTCCGCCGATGATGTTCGAACGATGTGGTGAACGCACTGACGTCGTATCGACCGGAGCAATTCGGATGAGTGGCGAAGGGCCACTCAAAATTTCACAGGCTGTACATCTTTGTGAGATAAAAATACACTCTTCAAAACTTTTCGCCACGACGGAGCCGCCAACTTGTTTGAGATCTTTCCGGCTGATGCTGCTTGCGCGTCGTTCCCCCGCTGAGACAGTCACGTCGAGGAGCGAGGAGTTCGCCGCGAACGCGATGGTTCCTGACGCATCACGTTCCACACCGGTCGGGTGCATCTCGACAGCCACGCCCTTGATTGCCAGCACATGACCGTCGCGGTCATTGCCGTGGTTGCGATTTCCTGAGACGACAGCAGCAGAACGGTTACCGGATCGCCGCGATCTCCTTCAGGCTCGACCTGCTGCGATCTCTGGACCGACCAGTCGGGCGCCCGCCGAGGTCGGCTCTGGCGACGGAGGCGTCGAACTTGATGTTGTTGAGCACGCGCTCGATCACCTTGCGAATGACCTTGGCGATGAACCAATGACGAAAACGGCAATGGCTCCAACCAGCACCTTGACGAACGGGGCGACGTCTGCCTCTGCGATCGATCGACACCCAGCGCGTTCTATAAGGAAGGAACGACGACCGCATCCCGGAAGTCGCAAAATGTTTGCATCGAAAACGGCAGCGGACCGACCCACCTCAGTGAGCCGGCCCGCAGCGCGGTGTTCAGTTGTTTGCGCGTGTGAGGCGCCGTGATGATCAGACGTCGGCACCGCCGGATGCTTCGGCGACTTTCTGCTTGCCGGCGTTGATGAACGGCATGGCTGCACGCAGCTCAGCACCAATCTCTTCGATCGGGTGGTTTTTGCCCTCTTCCTGCAAGCGGTGGTAATTCGCACGGCCTGACTCGGACTCGGCAATCCACTCGCGAGCGAACTCGCCGCTCTGAATCTCGGTGAGAATCTTCTTCATCTCGACCTTGGTGGCGTCGGTGACAATGCGGGGCCCGCGGGTCAGATCGCCGTACTCGGCGGTGTCGGAGATGCTATAACGCATCCCGGCAATACCTTCCTCGTACATGAGGTCGACGATCAGCTTTACTTCGTGGAGGCACTCGAAGTACGCCATCTCCGGGGCGTAACCAGCCTCGGTGAGGGTTTCGAAACCGGCCCGGACGAGCTGGGTGACGCCGCCACACAACACGGCCTGCTCGCCGAAGAGATCGGATTCGGTCTCTTCCTTGAACGTGGTTTCGATGACGCCGGCGCGCGTGCCGCCGATGGCGTCTGCGTACGACATAGCCACGGAACGAGCGTTGCCCGTTGCATCCTGAGCCACAGCGATGAGTGCCGGCACACCGCCACCCTCGGTAAAGGTACGGCGCACGAGGTGGCCGGGACCCTTCGGGGCGATCATGATGACGTCGACTCCCTCTGGGGCATTGATGAGGTCGAAGTGCACGTTGAAACCGTGAGCAAAGGCAATTGCATCGCCGTCGTCGAGGTTCGGCGCGATGCTCTCTTCGTAGATCTTGCGCTGCTCGGTGTCGGGCGCCAGGATCATGACGACCTGGGCAGCCTTGGTGGCGTCGGCGACCGACATCACCGTGAGGCCAGCTTCTTCGGCCTTGGCCTTCGACGAGGAACCGTCGCGCAGACCCACGATGACGTCGACGCCAGACTCCTTCATGTTCAGCGCGTGGGCGTGGCCCTGCGAGCCGTAGCCGATGACGGCAACCTTCTTCGAGCGGATGATTGAGGAGTCAGCATCCTCGGCGTAGTAGAGCGTGACGGCCATGTCGGGCCTGCCTTTCGTTGGTGATGTATTCGAGCGGAATGTGCCGTCGAAAGCGTCACGAACTCTATCTGTGAAGAGCCGACCGAACGCTTTTCGACGATGTCGTTAGAGCGACCCCCGAGGGAGCGCCAGCGAAAGAACGTGGCGTCGATGCTCGCACCAGCCGGCTTCCAACCAGCGGCCGGGCGGGCGTCGACAATCAGAGTGTCTAGTTGGCGACGCGGAGGCGGCCCTGGCGATCGATCTTTGGAAGCGCAACTCGACCCGTGCGCTGAAGTTCGAGGATGCCGTAGGAACCAAGCAGGTCTTCGCAGTCATCGAGCTTGTCTGGATGGCCTTCCAAGCTAATCGTGATGGCATCTTCGGCAACGGCGATGATCTTGCCCTCGAAGATGTCGATGAGGCTGGCAAGTTCGCTGCGCTGTTCGGCACCAGCTCGAACCGTGGTGATCATGAGTTCGCGTTCGACACTGCGACTCGGGTCGAGCTCGCTGATCTTGAGCACGTCGATCAGCTTGAAGAGCTGCTTGGTGATCTGTTCGAGCGGGGCCGAACCAAGATCGACCACAATCGTAATGCGGCTCCGATTCGGGTCTTCGGCTGGCGCCACGGCAAGGCTGTAGATGTTGTAGCCGCGGCGAGCGAACAGACCCGAAACACGAGCAAGCACGCCCGGGCGGTTCTGAACGAGAACCGAGAGAATGTGGTGGTTGAGGTCGCGGTTGCTCACTTCAGGCCTTCCTTGCGCTCTTGCTGAGTCGGGTGGAGGATGACGTCGTCGTTGCTATAGCCGGGGGGCACCATCGGGAAGACGCTTTCGGATGCCTCGGTTCGAAACTCGACCACAACCGGGCGGTCGTTGATCGAGTTGGCCCGTTCGATAGCTGGGCCAACTTCTTCGGGCGACTCAACGAGGATGCCAACGCAACCCATCGACTCGGCCATCATCACGAAGTCGGGAACGGCGGCAGAGTCAAGGAACACCGACGAGTAACGCTCGTCGTAGAACATCTCCTGCCATTGCCGAACCATGCCGAGGTAGCGGTTGTTCAGCAGAGCAACCTTGATCGGCAGGCCTTCAAGCGACGCAGTGACCAACTCCTGGGCCGTCATCTGGAAGCAGCCGTCGCCGTCGATCGCCCACACGGTGCGGTCGGGGTGAGCCGCCTTTGCTCCGATGGCGGCCGGGATAGAAAAGCCCATCGTGCCAAGGCCACCAGAGTTGACCCAGGTGTACGGATGGTTGAAGTGCCAATACTGGCTGGTGAACATCTGGTGCTGGCCAACGCCGGAGGTGACAATCGTGTCCGCTGGCGACAGGTCACGCAGCTGCTCGATACAAAACTGAGGCTTGAGGGCCTGGCCCGGGGTCGACGGCTCGTAGGTCATTGGGAACTGCTCTTGCCAACCCGACACCTTGCTCTTCCATGCACCGATGTCAGCCTGGACAACACCGCCGGCGAGGAGCGCCTTGATTTCGATGATGATCGCCTCGATCACCAGACGTGCATCGCCCACGATCGGGACATCCGGACGGCGAACCTTCCCTTGTTCGGCCGGGTCGATGTCGACATGAATGATCTTGGCTTCCTGAGCAAACGCATCAACCTTGCCGGTGATGCGATCGTCGAAACGGGAGCCGAGCGCGATCAACAGGTCGGACCTCTGCATGGCGGTCACCGCTGTTGCATTGCCGTGCATCCCGGGCATACCGAGGTTGAGGTCGTGGTCGTCCGGGAAGGCACCGCGAGCCATGAGCGTGGTCACAACGTGAATGCCGGTCAACTCGACCAGCTCGGCAAGTGCCTCGGCTGCACGCGCTTTGAGGATGCCGCCACCTGCGTAGATGACGGGACGCTCAGATTCGAGGATCAGCGCAGCGGCCTGCTTGATCATCTTCGGGTGACCCTTGGTGTTGGGCCGGTAACCCGGGAGGCTGGCCAGCACCTCTTCGTGGGTTGGCCAGTACCAGTCCATCTCGTTGGTGAGCACGTCCTTCGGGACGTCGATCAGCGTGGGGCCGGGGCGGCCCGTCGTGGCGATGTGGAATGCCTGACGGACGGCCATTGGCAAGTCATCGGCTGAAAAGACCAGCTCGTTGTGCTTCGTACATGAACGCGTGATGCCAACGGTGTCGCACTCTTGAAAGGCGTCGGAGCCGATGGCTGCGGTCGGCACCTGGCCGGTGATGGCGACCATGGGGATCGAGTCCATGTACGCATCCATCAGCGGGGTGACCATGTTGGTAGCGGCAGGGCCCGAGGTGACCATGGCAACGCCTGGGCGGCCCGTGACATGGGCATATCCCTCTGCCATGTGGCCGGCGCCCTGTTCGTGGCGAACCAGGATGTGGCGAATTGACGACTCGATCAATGGGTCATACGCAGGAAGAATGCAGCCTCCGGGGTAGCCGAACATGGTGTCGACGCCCTCCATTTCGAGGGACCGGATGAGCGCTTGAGCGCCGGTGATCCGCTCTCCGGTGCGCGGGTCTGGTTCTGCGCTGATGGTCTGAGTTTCGTTGTCAGCTGTGATGTCAGCCATGGTCTCGCCTTCGTCTTGAAGCAGTTGGTTTCAGTGTGGTCGGTTGGAGCAGCGTTTCGGTGCCGTTCATGGCTCGAAAACGCAAAAGACCTCCCGCTGAGGGAGGCCAAGCACGCGAAGTATGAAGTCGACGCGTGCTAGTGAATTACTACTACGAGGTTGATCGGTACGGTCACGAGATCCATACAACCATCATCGGTGGGTCGTTCGCAACTCTTGAGTGGAGTTGGTTTGAGCTCTGGACCTCCTTGACCTGCACGCGATCGTCCACGAGCGCCCGGACCAGCGGCCAAGCACTCCATGTCAGGCTGAAGATCGCGAGACTGCGCCACGACGACGAGAACGCAGTGCCCATGGCGAAGAAACCGCTGCCACAACGCGCAGGACGGGTTGGGTTCACAAGATTCCAACCGGCGTTTCTACGGACTTTTCTGGCTCGTCGACGTCCACGTTTTGACCGTGTCAGAGGGGCCGGCACGGCTCGCGCCGCCGACGTCAGATTGTCGGATGGTGCCGAGTGCCGCGATTTGTGCGCTCAGATTGGCAACACTTGTGAATATGTTCAAGCGATCGGTATCTGTCGGACTCGCAAGCGTGCTGCTGGTGGCGGGCTGCTCGGGCGGCTCGGAGGCCAGCCCCGACACCACCATCACGACCGAAGCGGTTGAAGAAGCGCCGGCTACCACCGCCGCGCCACCGGAGACCACGACCACCACGACGGTCGCACCAATGATCGTCGATGGGGCCACCGTGGTCGTCGCCAACGCCAGCATCGTGGGTGGGTCGGCTGGCCGGATGACCGACGAACTCGGGGTTGCCGGCTTCACCACGGTCGGCCCGGTCAACGCCATCGAGCGGATTGAAGCGTCGATCGTTTACTACTCCGATGCCGACGGCGCCCAAGTCGTTGCCGAGTCTGCAGCGATGAAACTCGGCGGCGTCGAAGCTGCACCGCTCCCCGACCCGATTCCCACCGAATCCGGCGACATTGCTGGCGCCGACGTGCTGGTCCTGCTCGGCAACGATCAGGCCGACCGCACAATCTCCGAGCTCAGCGGCGCCGAAGCCTTCGTCACGAACGGCACCACAATCGCCGTCGCCAACGTCAGCGGCATCAGCGGATCCGCCGGCCGCATGAGCACCACCCTCGATCGCGCCGGATTCACCGTCGGCGACCCAACCAATGGGCTCGACCAACTTGCCGACTCGGTTGTCCACTACACCGATGCCAACGGCGCCCAAGCAGACGCCGAGACACTCGCCGCAGCACTCGGCGGCGTCGAGGTCACTGCACTGCCTGTCGACATCCCAACCGAATCGGGCGAGTTCGACGGCGACGTCCTCCTCCTGCTCGGCACCGACCAGGCTGATCAAGCACTCATCACGCCAGGCGGCGATGCCGTCGCCGATGGCACAGACACCAATGCGGCAACGACCGATGTCGACAGCAGCGAGCCAGATACAACCGGAGGCTGAACCTCCGCTCCGAGCAGGCGGACGCCTAAAATCTACGGTGTCCGAAGCGGCGAATTCGCCGCTTCACAACCGAAGGAGCTCAGCGTGTTCGACTATTCAGGCAAAACCGTTCTCATCACCGGCGCATCGATGGGATTGGGTGAAGGTTTCGCTCATGGATTCGCTGCAGCCGGCGCCGATTTGATCCTTACTGCACGGTCCGAGGACCTCCTCCAGGGCGTCGCTGAGGTGTGTCGAGCATCAGGTGCCAAAGTCACCGTTGTTCCAGGCGATGTGTCGGTCGAAGCCGACGTCGCCAACGTTGTGGCCACCGGCATCGAGGCCCACGGCAAAATAGACGTCCTCATCAACAACGCCGGCGTCGGCGACATGCGCGGCGTCGCTCCTGAGCAGTTCGACATGGAGACGTGGAACTGGATCATGTCGGTCGACCTCAACGGAGCCTTCATGTTCCTCCGCGACGTCGGTAAGCACATGCTCGAAACCGGCGGCGGATCGATCGTGAACATCTGCTCGATCATGGGTCACGGCGCGAACGAGTTGAACATCATTGCGTACACCGCTGCTAAGGGTGCGCTTCGCAACGTGACCCTGCAGCTGGGCTGCGAGTGGGCCGACCGCGGCGTGCGGGTCAACTCGGTGTCACCCGGCTTCATCGTGACCGAGATGGTCCGCCCGGCACTCGAAGGCATGGGAATGGACAAGTGGATTGCTTCGCGCACACCGATGCGACGGATCGGCGAACTGCCTGAAATTGTCGACCCAGTGTTATTCCTCGCCTCCGATAGTGCGAGTTACATCACCGGCCATGACCTGAACGTCGACGGTGGCACCAACGCCTCGAACGGCACCTACCAAATTCCCCCAATCCACCAGGAATGGAACGCCGACACCACACCACGGATCGGCAAGGGCTACGAGGGCGTCGTCCCCCGTCCCGAATGGTACGAAGTGATGAAGGCTGGCATTCCCGGCGTCCACTACACACCCGAGGGCTGAAGTCCTTACGGTGTCCGCACGCTCGACAACGTGGTGCGACACAACGACGTTCGCGTGAGGTTGTTGCCGCTGGTGGCCGCAACAACCTCACGCAAACACTCTCGTGGGGTCCGGGTGCGGCAACCAGTTCAGTCGTGACGCCGATCAGGTCGGCACCGCCTGCATCAGCGGCACCCATCGAGATGAGGCCACCGGTCAATACCCCGACGGCAAGTGCCATCGGTGCGGCGGTGAGCTGGGAGGGAGCACTGCGATTATGGGTTTCATGATCGGGCACACCCAGCGAAAGCGGACTGGGTCGAACTCCCCATTTCGCTCCGCTTAATTACAGGCCTGGCACGCCTTGCAGTCGCGCGGCCGAGAGCGTGTTTTCCATCAGGCACCCAATGGTCATCGGCCCGGTACCACCCGGCATCGGGGTGATCCACCCAGCGATCTCTACCACCGATTCGAAGTCGACATCGCCAACAATCCCCGCCTCGGTGCGAGACACACCAACGTCGATCACCGCGGCTCCAGGTTTGACCATGTCGGCCGTGATCATCCGGGCCTGACCGGCGGCACCGACCACAATGTCGGCCTCGCGAACGACGCTCGCCATGTCCTTGGTTCGAGAGTGAGCCATAGTGACCGTGGCATCGGCACCCTTGCGGTTGAGGAGCAATGACAGTGGCAGTCCGACCAGCGTCGACCGGCCGATTACCACAGCGCGCTGTCCGCTGGTGGGGACGTCATACTTCTCGAGCAGCCGCATCACACCGAGCGGTGTGCAGCTGACCAGTCCCGGTCGATTGCGTACGAGACGCCCCATCGAGCGCTCGGTCAGGCCATCGACGTCCTTTTCCGCCGGTACGAGGTCGAGCACCGGCTCAGGGTCGAGCCCGTCAGGTAACGGAAGCTGCACGAGGATGCCATGCACACTCGGGTCGTTGGCGAGTTCGCGAACCACCGCTTCGACTTCGGCCTGCGAGGCATCAATCCCAAGCTCGTGGTGCCGAGACAGCATTCCAGCCTCAGCGGCCTTCTTATGCTTGGAATTGACATAGCGACGCGAGGGTCCGTCATCACCGACCAGCACGGTCGCCAGACAGATGTCGGGCGAACCAGCCGCCTTGATCTGCGCGGCGAGGCCGGCCACGATCTCATCCCGAAGAGCATTTCCATCCATCACGATTGCAACCATGGCGAGAAGCTACAGGCTACGTCGAGCACCCCACGACGTTCGGGCCTGAGTCGTTCAGACGCATGGGAACGCAGCGAACGTCACGCCGAGCAAGTTCGTTTTCGGCCTGCCACTTTCCGAACACAATGTTCGTTTTCGGCCTGCCACTTTCCGAACAAGCCACTTTCCGAACACAATGTTCGTTTTCGGCCTGCCACTTTCCGAACAGTTCTTTCCCTTTTGTAGATCACGTCACCCAGTGAATGGAGGCATGGCCAAACGACACCGAGATCTCAGCTCCTCCGACCTCTTTCACGTCATCAACCGCGGCGTCGATGGGCAAGACATCTTTAGCCTTGATGCTGACTGGTTCGACTTCGAGCAAATCATGCTGGATCGCTTCGAACGCTCCGGCGCAGTCCTCCGGGCCTACGCGCTGATGACCAACCATTTCCATTGGCTCGTGGAGCGGAAAGGTGCGGATCTTTCCAAGACGGTCGGCGGGATCGAGTCGATCCATGCTCAGCGCTACAACCGTCGCACGCAGCGGCGAGGGCCACTCTTCGATCCCCGGTACTGGTGTGAGCCGGTCGTAGGCGAAGCGCACGCTGCCGTCGCTGTTCGGTACATACACCGCAATCCGATCGACATTGTCGGTGGCCGCGCTCTTCACACCTACCGATTCTCAAGCCTTCCGCAGTACCTCTGCTCCGGTCACGGCAATCAGAACGCCACCCCGCTCCGCTCATCGACCGGCCTGGAACCAGGCCATCACCTCGACTTCGTTCTGACACGACACCCGGCAGATCGGCGACCGACGGCGTGGTTGCCACCCCCACGACCGATCACGCTCGATCAACTGATCGAGACGATCAACAGAGCCGCTGGCGAGCCTCGAACGCCGACCGGAGGCAAGTCACGAGTTCTTGCAATGAGCATGGCGATCGAATTCAGGGTCGCAACGACCTTGGAGCTCGCCGACCGATTCGGCGTAGCTCCCAGCTCGTTGCGGGCTATCGCTCGGCGGGGTCGGGTACTCACTGACACCGACCCCGCCGTTGCTCGCCTGAAGGCACGCACACTTCAACTCATCGATTGACAACCAACCTCGGTCTTCCGCCAGTTCGAAATCTGCCAGGCCGAAAACGAACAGCTCGTTCGGAAAGTGGCAGGCCGAAAACGAACAGGCCGAAAACGAACAGGGGCCCGCCGCACTGCTGCGCGACGGGCCGCTGAGTCGGCGATCGGGCTTAGCCGGCTTCGGAGTGGGTGACGGCGGTTTCGCCCATCCACTCGCGCAGCGTGTTCTTCAGCTTGGTCTGCTGGATGAACAGGTCGGCCTCGGCCGGGGACTCTCCGGCAGCCTGGGGCGCCTTGAGGTAGAAGCTCAGCCATTCCTGCACGCCTGATGACCCAGCACGATGCGCGAGGTCCATGAACAGTGCGAGATCGAGAACGATCGGGGCAGCAAGGATCGAGTCACGACACAAGAAATCGACCTTGATCTGCATCGGGTAACCAAGCCATCCGAAGATGTCGATGTTGTCCCAGCCTTCTTTGTTGTCACCACGAGGCGGGTAGTAGTTGATCCGCACGACGTGGTCGATGTTGCCGTACAGGTCCGGGTAAACCTCAGGCTGAAGGATCCCGTCGAGCACGCCGAGCTTCGAGACTTCCTTCGACTTGAAGTTCTCCGGGTCATCGAGCACTTCACCGTCACGGTTGCCGAGGATGTTGGTCGAGAACCAACCACGCACGCCGAGCATGCGGGCCTTGAAGCCCGGGGCGAGCATGGTCTTCATCAGGGTCTGGCCGGTCTTGAAGTCCTTGCCAGCAATCGGCACGCCATTGGTCTTCGACAGCTCGACCATGCAATCGAGGTCGGTCGTCAAATTGGGGGCGCCATTGGCGTACGGAACGTCACTCTGAAGTGCCGCGTAGCAGTAGATCTGTGACGGCGAGATGTTTTCGTCGTTGTCGCGCAAGCCCTGCTCAAAGGTCGCCACTGTGGCGTGTACCGCTGACGGCTCCTGGTACGCCTCGGTGGAACCACACCACACGATGACGAGCCGGTCGCAGCCGTTCTCTTCCTTGAAGCGAGCCATGTCGGCGATCAGCGCCTCGGCCTGGTCCCACTTGTTGTCGATTTCTTTGACGCGCACGCCGTCCAAACGGCTCACCCAGCGCTGGTTGAACACGGCCTGCATCGGGACGATGCCCTCCATCTCCGCTGAGATTGCATCAAGGTCGTTGCCTTGCAGCACACCGGCGGTCTTGGCTGCCTCCATCGCGTTCGGAGAAATCGGGTCCCAACCACCGAAGACGATGTCATCGAGTTCGGCGAGGGGCACAAACTCCCGAATGAGGGGGTTGCGGTTCTCCTCTTTAGTGCCGAGGCGGATGTGGGCCATCTGCGTGATCGAGCCAATCGGCGGCGAAATACCTTGCCGAGCAGCGATGACGCCGGCAATGAACGTGGTGGCCACGGCACCCATGCCGGGCGTGAGTACACCGAGCTTGCCGGTGGCGGGAGCGATGTTTCGTGCGGTCATGGAAACAAGCTAAGCAATTCTGCACAATTGTAGATGATGATGAAGAAGAACTGAACTATTGTGCACAGGGTGCCGCCGCTCCGACCTGCGATCAGCCCGCTCGGGGTTCCCGGTCCGCCGCTTCCTGACATCTCGATTCGCCAACTCGAATACCTCGTAGCGATCGCCGACGCTCCGACCTGGGCAGCTGCCGCTGAGCACGTGGGCGTCAGCCCGTCAGCGCTCTCCCAAGGGCTTGCCGAACTTGAGCGCCGTGTTGGAGTCGACCTTTTTGAACCGCAGGGCCGGCGCCGGGTGCTCCGGCCAATAGCGCAACCGGTCCTCGATCACGCTCGCCAGGTGGTGACGCTCACCGCTGATCTCACGAACTGGTCGCGCCGTTTGCAGGACGCCGAAACGGGCCGCGTCCGACTTGGCATGATCGACGTCGCGGCGGTCGTCCACTTCCCCGAGGTGCTCCGAGCGTTTCGAGCGGCACGGACCGACGTCGATCTCACGCTCTCAGTCGCACCGTCGAGAACATTGCTCGCCAACCTTCAACGCGGTGCCCTCGACCTGGCCGTCTGCGTGGAACCACCCGAGCCCATCGTCGGGGTGGAGACGATTGCACTGCTGAGCGAAGCCCTCGTCGTCTACGGCCCGCCAGGCATCACGATCGGCGAACCAGCCACGTGGGGGCCGTGGATGCTCTTCCCGAGCGGCTCGCACACGAGACATGCTGTCACGAACGCCCTACAGGATCGGGGCTCGCCGGTCGGGGTCGCTGCCGAGTCACATCAGCCCGACGTACTCCGTGAGATGGTACTGCTCGGCCTGGGGTGGACGGTGCTTCCACGCAGCCAAGGCGAACTCGTGTCCGACGACCTCACCGTCGGCGATCAGCTCCTCAAGCGCACGCTCGTGATGGCCAGGCGTGCATCATCGGTGCATGATCCGGCCGTCGACGAACTCGCGCAACGGCTTCGCAGACGACCCATCGCGTGAACGGCCCGTCGACTCAGGCTGGGGTCAGCGTGACGTCGTGACGAGTGGCCTCAAGCTCGCCAGCTTGGAACGACACTGTGGGGCCGTCACAGCTGAACGGTGCATTGTTGATCAGGAGCGAGTTGAGTAAGCCGTCCGCCAGATCGCTGCCGCTGAGCGTGAGGCCAGCGACGATGACCACGACATCGAGGCCGCTCGAGCCAGCCTCTGTGGTGATAGTGCCGTCGGTCGCCGTCCACGTGACGATCGCTGTCCTTGAGGCGACACCCGTACCGGTCTGACCGACGAGGTCGAGCGTCAGGTCAAAGTCGGCGGTGTAGACGTACCCCGTTGGGGTCAGCGCGAGGAGCACGTCGCCTTCGATGTCAAATATCGGAGCCGGACCGCTGGACGCGAGGTTTGCCTCCGACGCGTCGTCGTACGCATTCATTTCCGCCTCAGTAATCCGCCAGACCCCGACGAAACAATCGGCAGAGTTGCTTTCCGCCGGTTTAACCTCGGCTTCTGTTTCGGCCTCGACTTCGGGTTCTCATACCGCCTCGGGTTCCGGCTCAGCAACCTCTTCTGGTGCTCGTCGACTTCAGCGGATTCCTCAACGATCGTCGCTGATTCGTCGACTGCATCCTCACCGGCGCCACACGCAATCGGTGCGGGTGAAACCGCAACAGCGAGAGCTTGCAATCGGAAACGTGAGGTCATGGAGATCAATGTGGCCGACGGATGCGGCGCACTGTATTCGACCGGAAGCCGTCACACCGTCGGCGTGCGTCCTCCCAGCACCATGTGGAGTTGGTCGGTGTCGACATTGCCGCCGCACAGCACGAATGCACTGTGCGAACCGCGCTCCGCCGGGGTTTCGGCGAGCAGCCCGGCCAACGAAATCGCCCCGGCCGACTCAGCAACGTTGTGCGTCGTCCGGTAAATCACGCGCATCGCTTCGGCAACTGCATCATCGGACACTGCGATCACGCGCGCCGCTCCGGCGATCACCCCAGCCATCGATTGAGGATCGGGGGATCGCGTCGCAACGCCGTCGACAAATGTTGCGGCGGTCGCTGTCTGAACGATGTGTCCCGCCTCAAAGGTGAGTTTCGACGCCGACGCATTCTCCGACACCACCCCAACGATCCTGGTCGAGAGACCCAGGAGGTCCCGAACAGCGATCATCGCGTTGATGCCCGATCCCATGCCAATCGGCACGTACACCGTGTCGAGCGGCCCGGCAGCGTCGAAAAGCTCACGCGCGTAGGTCGCGACGCCAAGAACCAGATCTCGATGAAATGGGGGGACCGGCTCAGTGCCATGCTCATCTGCATACGCAACCGATGCCGCACGAGCCGCTTCAAAGTCTTCACCGACCTCAAAGACCGTCGCGCCCAATGCTCGCATGGAAGCATTCTTTTCAACACTGTTGCCGCTCGGCACAAAAATGGTCACCGAGCGACCGTGCGCTCGTCCGGCATAGGCGAGGCTCTGCCCGTGATTGCCGCGCGTCGCACTCACCACACCAGCCACCTCAGGTCGCTCAGCGACAAGTCGTTCGAAGTAGACCAACCCTCCGCGCACTTTGAATGCTCCGACAGGCGTGTGATTCTCGTGTTTGACAGTGACTTGCGAGCCAGCGTGCTCGGTCAGCATCGCCCACTCGAACTGTGGGGTCGGCGGCATGTACCGAGCGACCACGTCGCGAGCCCAGTCCAACTCGGTGAGAGTCAGTGTCATCGGTGCGGGAAGAGCAGAAGCTTCAGCCATGCGGCCAGATTGCCCCGTCGTCAGTCACGATGCAATCGAGTATCACGTCGTGCGGCTCAGTCGGCAGGGAATCGACGAGTTGCGGCTCGAACCCGATACCGATCGTGACGGCGTCAGCCCGTCTGCCCGGCAGGAACCGGTCATACCAGCCACCACCTTGGCCGATCCGTTCGCCACGGGCGGTGAACGCAGTCCCGGGCACCACGATCACGTCAGGCCACGCAGGGTCAAGCCCATCGTCTTCCGGCAGTGCGACCTCAATGTCGTGCGAGCGGCACCACGCAATGAACTCCTCGGTCTCGACCTCCCCGAGGACCGACGAGTATGCGAGCACTCGAGATGCTTGCGCGATGATGTCGAGCTCAACGAGGTGGCGAGTGATCTGAGCGGAGCGCTCAACTCGGTCGGGAAGCGCCATGCGAAGCGCCCGCATAGATCGACGCAGCGTTCGCTTTGCTTCAACAACGCCTGGCCCTTCATTCGGCATCTCCATGTGCGCGCAGCCTACAGTTCGTCACAATGAGCGATTCTGAGCACACCGACGACTCCGACCACAGCTTTGACCCCGGACACTTCCGGGGCGTGATGGGACACTTCCCCACCGGTGTGACCGTGGTGTCCGGAATGGACGCGAACGGCACACCCCATGGCTTCACGATCGGCTCGTTCACGTCGGTTTCGCTGGATCCGCCGATGGTTGGCTTTCTCCCTCAAATCGGATCGTTGACGTGGGGCGCGATCGCTGAGTCGGGAAGCTTCTGCGTGAACGTGCTGAGCGATCAGCAGAGCGACCTGTGCTGGAATTTTGCCAAGTCGGACACCGACGCCACGCGCTTCGACGGCGTCGACTGGCACGCCGGACCATCGGGCTCGCCGATTCTTGATCGCGCCGTTGCGTGGATTGATTGCACCGTCGAGCACGTCTACGACATGGGCGACCACCACTTCGTGCTCGGCAATGTGGTCGGCCTCGATGCCGACGTCGACCACGATGGTCAGCCACCGGTCCCGCTGCTGTTCTTCAAGGGCACGCTTGGCGGCTTTGCGACCGAAGGCTGACGGACCCGAGCGACGCAGGCACCTCCGAGCGCGGCAGACTTTGGGTATGAGCAATCCGAAGGACCGTGTCCCGCTGGCCGTCGGACTCGACACCTTTTTGGTCGTGGCCTTTGTCGCCATCGGGCGACGAAATCATGATCAGGACCCTGGTGTGCTCGGCCTGTTGAGTACAGCGGCCCCGTTCTTGATTGGGCTGGTCGCGGCGTGGCTCGTCGTGAAGGCATGGAAGCAACCGACCCGGCTTCGCACCGGGCTCATGATCTGGCCGATCACGGTAGCGGTCGGAATGACTGCACGTCAGATCATCGGTGGCGGCACGGCCTTATCGTTCGTGATCGTTACGGTTCTGTTCGTCGGCGCGACCCTTGTCGGGTGGCGCGCCGTCTTCGAAGCAATCGCCAGCCGCCGCCCCGACGCCACAACTCCTACTGCCTGAACATGGGTTACCCGAACCGGGTTGCGGCAACCCATGTTGTCACTTCACGGTGACGATGTCGCTGGCGCTGCGGCCGAAGACTTCGGGGGCGAAGATCTCTTCGGCTCGGGTCGGTGGCACCACGAATTCACCGAGCGTGGTCGCCCGAGCAACGTAGGTGTACTCGTAGGTTCCGCCGGGCAGGTACGTAGCAAAGGCTTCAGCCCGATCGTCGCGCAGGTTCTGGTGGTTGAACCATTGCCAGTACCACCAACCCGATTGCTCGAGACTCGAATCGTTTCCGGGCACGGTGATCGACGTCGCCAACGTCGGGTTCACCGGCTCCAACCCTGCGGGCAGCGGATCGATCAGCGCGACATGGGTGCGTTGGGCGTCGGCCACCATGGTGAGTCGAACCCGCACGGTCGCGCCCGCTGCGATCTCCCACGATCCGTCTGTATTGCGTTGCACGTCAGCCGGGTCGTCGACGGCTTCGTACGTGCGTTCCACGACGAAGCCTTCGTCACGTGGGTCGAGATCGAGGTCATCGGGGGCATACCGCAAACCGAAGCGGTAATACAGGCGGCCGGCACCGCCCTTGTCGACGATGAGGTCGACGTCGCCCGCAGCGATCAGATCGGCCATCGGGACCGTGGTCAACGATGTGTCAGTGGAGCGGCCACGGAACTCGGCCTCAGCAGCGTAGGTCTCACCGAGCCACGCCCGGGCGACGAAGTCGGGGTCGACCGACTCGAACGTGTCGAAGTAGTCGTTGAGCGCCAGCAGGATGAACGAGTTCTCCTGTGCGTTATTCCAGCGGCCGCGGGTCTGGTTCCCGAGGAGCGCGGTCACCACCTTGGGGATGAGATCGCTCACGGGTGTTTCACTCACGAGTGCTCCGAGCACCACCCCGTCGGTGCGGCGGTCCGAGTGAGCAATGAGGTAGGCGTCTTCCCCGTACGAGGTCGCAAACGTCGCGGCCCCAGCGGTCTCGACAGCTGCGTTCTCGATGAGAAGCGAGATCTCCTCGCGAGCAGCGGTGTCGCTGATGACCGGCCACAGCTGGGCAATCGAATCAAGTTGCAACGAGGTGCCAACGCCGCGCCGGTAGAGCGTGAGCGCCTTACTCGGATCGGCATCGCCGGCGAGATTTCGGACGTACAACGCATAGGCGCTGAGGGCATCCTTCGCCGGCTGGCCATAGGTCGCTGGGATGAAGTCTTCGATGCTACGCACGTGGGCGAGCGACATCTCGAGCGCGAACTGGTCGACGTCGTAGCCGTTTTGCTGGGCAAGCACCTGGGCGTGAGTCGATTGAACAGAGACCCACGGGATCGACTGGCGTCCTCGTTGCCAGTACGGGAAGCCGCCGTCGTCGTTCTGAAGTGCTTGGAGAGCGGCGATGTCGCGTTGGACCGCTGCGTCGAGTTCAGCGGCTTCGGGGAGTCCGTCGGCGTCGAATGCGTCGAGCACATCACGCAGTGCTGCGACGGCCATGATGCGCGAGGCGTACCCGTCGGCCGAGTCGTAGCGATAGTCGTACAGGTAGAGCACCGCGTCGGTGAGCGCTTGGAGTGCGGTCGACGACGTGGAGATCTCGAGGCCGCCGAACTGCGGGAACACGCCATCGGGAGTGACCAGCGGTTGAGCGATTGCCGCGTCACCGTCGAGCACGCCGTATGTCGCGAAGGCTTCCGATGTCGCTGGCGTATGGACCGGCAGCTCGATCGTCGCGGCGTCGGTGAAGTCGCCACTCACCGTTGCCACACGGAATCGCGCAGTACCGACCTCAGCTGCTGCGGCGGGGAATCGAACCTCGATGCGATCGTTGGCCGGCACGGTCACGCTGCGGCCAGCGCCACGATCGACTCCGTCGATGAGTGTGAGGTTCGCTGTTTCGATCGCGATGTCGACGTCGACGGCTGCGTCGGTCTGGTTCTGGATCACGATGGGCAATTCGAAGCGGTCACCGAAGTTGAGGAATCGCGGCGCCGATGGGCGGACACTCACCGGGAGGCGCGCGGTGATCATCGATTCGCCCGAGCCGAAGCGATCGACATCCGATGCTGCAACCGCCATGACCCGGTAGCGGGTCAGGTTGTCGGGCAGGTCGAGGTCGACGGTAACGATGCCCGATGCGTTCGTGGTCTCGTCGGGTGCGAACACGGCGAGTGCATCGAAGTTGACCCGCACGTCGATCGGCGTGGTGACCGCGCCCCCACCCGCTGCTATTGCGCGGTCACCGGCTGGCTCCGACGATGCGACGTCGAGGTCTTCTGCAGAGAGCTCCGGCGCCGACTCCATCGCTTCTTCTTCAACCGAATCCGGCTGAACGCCATCACTTCCGGCAAACAGGTCCGGGTTGGCGAGGATGATCGAGTCACGGATGAGTGACGGGTCGAGTTGCGAGAACACCGATTGGTAGAAGGTGTCGATCGGGTCGGCGAGTTCGTAGTTGCTCAGCGAAAGGACTGCTTCATCAACGACGATCAAAGCGACGCCGGCATCGCTGACCGGGTCACCGTTTGCATCGGTTACCGACACTTCGACAGACGTGGATTCGCCAGGCTGCAGCTGGCTGGAAGCCGGGGTCGCGACCACCTCAAGCGTGCGGGTGACCGGCGGAATCTCGATCCGAATTTGGCCCACAGCGAACGCCGGTTGCTGTGGTGCGTCAGGCAACGGTGTGCCGTCGTCGGCGAGCCGTTCGTTGGCGCCGACCATGTCGACTCGAACGTTCAAGTTGGGGATGTCATCGTCAGAGATCGGCACGCTGATAATCGCGCTGCCGTCGGGTGCGTCGAACACTTCGACGCTCTCGACTCCCGCCCGGGTGACGATCACCAGTCCCGACGCAGGAGCGAATGGTGCTTGCACCAGCAGTTCGGCTGTGTCGCCAGGTGCATGGAATTCGGCGTCGGGAACGATCACGACCTCGCCCTGGGTCAGGTCACGGGTTGGGCGAGAGGTTCCACCGCTCACCCACTGCGTGTAAACGGCGCGGTTCGAGCGACCTTCGCCATCGGTGACGATCGCGGTGATCTCGTACTGCCCGCCCACCTCTGCGTTGAACTCGCAGCGCATCGCCTCATCGATCACATCGTTGGTGACGCCATCGGTGGAGGTGATGGTGCAGGTCTGCACGTCGACGAGTTCCTGCACGTAGCGGCCGCCGTTGAACGTGTCGTCAAGGCGCCCGGCGGTCACGTCGAAGGTTCGGCCGGCGGTCGCGACGCCGTCGACGTCGACGACGGTCGTGTCGATAATGATTGGCTGGCCCTTCTCGACGAAACCGCGGTCGCTCCGGAGGCCGACGTAGTAGCGAGCCGGGTGGACGAGCAGGTTGGTCCGAGTGGAGATCGCCTGACGATTGATGTCGAACACCGTTGCCTCGGCGACCACGTTCGTCGGCTGGTCGACCAACGACTGTTCTGCATTTGGGTCATCGGAATCAACCCCAGAAGTGGGCGTATCGGCAAAGTCGATCTGGAGGAGGTGCGTGCCAGCGGCATTGGTGCGACCCGTGAACTCCTGGAATCGCTGGTCCCCACCGGGGAAGCAGTCAAAGCACGGTTCGGAGAACGAGTCCTCCTCGAAACCTCTGCCAAAGTCGTCGACCGCGTACCACCACGGCGTCCACACACCGAACGAGAAGTCACTCCACCCGGGCGGGTTGTAGGAGGTGTCTGTGGTCGACACCACCCAGTTGACCTCGGAATCGGCGAGTGGCCCACCAGCGAAGTACTCGGCGTCGACGGCGACGGTTGCCGGTTCGACGACGTAATACGGAGCCGGGGATTCCGAGCGAGCGATGACCTCGTACTCGGGCGTACGGAAGTCCTGAATCTGGAACTGATGACCGAATGACGAGTTGATGTTGCCGACGTCCGACCCGCTTGCGAGCCCGATGTCGATCCAGGCGAAACCGGTGTTCGCTCCCTCAGGCAATTCGATCGAGAAGTTGAACCCACCAACAGCGTTGAGGTCGGCCGTTCCCGTTACGAGTTCGTTGCCCTGCGGGTCGTTCGCCCGGAAGGTGACGACCGAACCTGGAGGCACAGCTGCGAGTTGACCGTCTTCGGCGATGACGTCTCGGATGAGTCCGGTGATTCGGACCGTCTCGCCCGGCCGGTAGATCCCGCGGTCGTCGATGACGTACCACCGGTCATTCTCGAAGAGACCATTTTCCACCCAGCCGTTGAAGCCTTGCGATGGCAGGCTGATGGAGCGATCGCCAGCCGTCACGTCAAGCCCGGTGATCGGCGTGGATGTGAGCGGAATGCGTGCCACGCCACCGTCGTCAGCCGTCACGATCGACGAGCCAGCGCCGAGGGTTGTGATCGAGGCGGCACCCACCGGCTCGCCCGTGAGGAGGTCCGTTACCCAGACCAGCAACTCCGAGTCGGTGGCAAACGCGTCGACGCCCAACGTTGTCGA
The DNA here is from genome assembly GCA_047610085.1 of Ilumatobacter sp. Taxonomy (GTDB): domain Bacteria; phylum Actinomycetota; class Acidimicrobiia; order Acidimicrobiales; family Ilumatobacteraceae; genus Ilumatobacter_A. The sequence continues at coordinate 29,331 of JBLFZD010000005.1, forward strand.
CTGCACCCATGTATACACGGGCCGGTTCTGCCACCACTCGTCGGTCTGGCTCGAGGGCAACGGGTCGGGGTGCACGCGGAGCACGATCGGGCCGGCCGACTCGTCGAAGGCCGCCGTCAGATCGACGATCGTCTCGGTGAGCTGACCGCGTCCCCCATCGATGTCGACGGTCGTCGACAACACCACCGGCCAATCAGGGTCGGTTGGCAAGGTGTCGGAGTAGGTCGTGTCGAGGTACTCGAGGTACTCCGTGTACTGGCTCGGTGCGACCTGCCAAGCCGTGACCGAGAGTTGGTCATGATTGATTGTGGTGTAGCTGAGGCCAGGTGTTTCGGCGAACGGATCCGTGGTGACAAACTGCCGATCAGGTCCAACGAAGAGCGGCCGGGCGTCGCCGACGTCGAACTCTTCTTCGATGTCATCGCCAAGCGCTTGTCCGTAGATGTCGACAAGCGCGCCATCGATGGTGACCGTGTAGGTCGTATTGCCCGTTGTTGCGCCACTGATCGACAGCGAACTTTCGAACGTATCGACTCGCAGACCCGGCACCGCTGGGTCGACATTGATCCACGTCGTGTCGAACGCTGTCAGATCGAGTTGATTGTTGAACCGGAACGAAAACGGGGTGAACGGGCGGCAGCCATCAAAGCAGTCGGCATCGGTGAGCTGCAACGGCGCATACGTGCGACCCGAGTTGGAGAACGTGTCACTGTTGATGAGCGGTCCTTCGAGCGAGGCGACACCCGGCCCAATGTCGATGCTGACGGGAGAGTCGGTCGGCAACGTTTGTGTCGCGACGAACGCGACAGCGCGACCCTCAAGTTCCTGATCGATGACACGTTGCGCTGATTGATCGGCTGCGACCTCATCAGTGGTGGCGATCCGGACGCCAGAAACATCCCCCGCTTCAAGGCTGATCACGTCGACGATAGCGCCGGCATCGACGCGCTGATCGAAGGTCGCAACGAACACCGGGTCACGTCCCATCGAGTCGCCCAAGCCCCAGAGTTGCGTCACTGCTGCAGACGGCGTGGAAAACGTGAACGACACCTCATTCTCAAGCACCGCACCGTTTGCCGACTCGGTACCGACCGGGACGGTGACGGTGTAGTCGGTCGCGGCGGGGAGCCGGTCGAGCACATCGTTGCCCACCGAGTCGTCACCAGATGGTGGGGTCAC
>JBLFZD010000006.1:0-28656 GCA_047610085.1 Ilumatobacter sp.
CGCCGGAAATCGGTAGCTCTGCCCTCGAACGCGTGCCGCTAGCATTCGCTACAGATGCGAACAGAACGTGTGTGGAGTTTCGCGCCACGTTCCGGACCATCCCCGCCTCTGTGGGTCGGGCGCGAAACCGCGTAAGTCCTGCTAGGGGCCCTTGTTTTGAGGTGGCCGGGAACGGATTCCGCTGATTCGGGAACGCCTCACGTGTGGGGATTGGGTTCGTTTCGCCGTCAGTCCTCCGCGTCTGCATCGTCGGTGTCGCAGAGATCGGCTTCGAGCTTCTTGAGGTCTCGGTAGGCCTTGAGGTCGCGGGCGATGGAAAGCGCGACTCGGTTGCTGAGTGCGGTCGTCTTGTCGAGAGTGAGCAGCAGTTTGTGGGCTTCGATGCCGTGAGCGGTTCGAGTTTCGGCGTCGGCCTGGTTCTGGAGTTGGTCGCGTTCGGCCATGATCTTGATGAACGCGTCCTCGAGCGGCCCGTACACCGCTTCGACGATGCGCAGCAGTTCGGTGCGTTCGTCTTCCCAGGGGTTGTTGGTGTCCCTGTCGATCGACGGTGGGTCGAGTGCGAGGTGGGTATGGCGAAGGTGGAGGGCGTGGGCGAGTCCGAGGTAGGCGATGTGGCACTGTTGCGTTGGTTGATCGAGGGCGCGGTTCGTCATGTTCGACGGTCGGTGTTCGGTCAGATCGCTGCGGCGAGTTCATCGAAAGCTGCCGCCACACGTAGACGCTCGTGGCGCGCTTCGACGCCGAGTTCGTAGTGACCGCGTCGCAGGTTCTGGACGAACGCGTGTCCGCGGATCACCGTCGACGCAGTCCGATCCGTTCGCAGACCGCGCATCGGTCGGAGTCTTGCCTTGAGTCGTCCGTGATCGCACTCGATGCGGTTGTTCGAGTATTTCGTCGTGTCGTGGAGCGCTCCGGGGACGAGGTCGTCGACGACGCGCAGTAACGGAGCTGCGAGGTCAGTGGTGACCTCTCTTGGCCGTTCACGGCCCGTCAACATCATCTCGAAGAACCTTGTAGCGGCAGCAACGTCTCGTCGCTTCGACACCACAACCTCAATGACCTGGCCGTGCTGATCGACCGCTCGGTACACGTACCGCCACGCCCCGGCAACCTTGACGTAGGTTTCATCGACGAACCAGCGATCACCGACACTGTGGCGACACAGCCGTGCGGCGTCGATGACCAGCGGGGTGAAGTGTTGCACCCACCGATAGATGGTGACGTGATCAACGTCGATGCCACGTTCGGCGAGCAGTTCTTCGACGTCTCGGTATGAGAGTCCGTAGCGCAGGTACCAGCGCACTGCCAGCAAGATCACGTCGGGCGGGAACCGGAACCCAGCAAACGACGGAGAAGTAGGACGGCGACGACGAACCACCGAAGCACGCTACGCCCCCGCCCGATCCGCCAACGCAACAGTGCCCTCACGCCTCGCTTCCTACGCCGGACTCTCACCCACCGACTGGCGATCCGGAAGCTCGATCAACGGCGCGTTCCAACACCGAGGCGGCAACGTCATCCACGCCATGCTCACCACCGCCCGCCCGTTAAGATCCCTCACGCTCCAAGAAATTTGCAGAAGCAGCTTGGCAACGAGACAGCAACACCCCAAGGAGTCCAGGCCGATGGGGAAGGTGGGGAAAAACCCCCTTGCTTTCGTGGGCGCCGGCAACGTGGACCGATTGCAGAGGCCGGTTGACGATCCGAGTCTGCTTTCCACTGGCCGATTCCGACGCAGCTGGTGAGCGCCGTCGAACTCTCCCGGCTCGATCAAGTCGATGCGGCAAGGACCCGTCGCACTGCGCCGACAACCTCGGCCGCTGTAGAGCCCGGAGTCAGTACGGCGGCGATTCCGGCTTCCGTCAACTCGACGATGTCGAGGGCTGGGACGATCCCTCCGACAATGACCGGAATGTCGCTCCCGCGGCCGCGCAGCTCTTCGACTACCAGAGGTGCCAGCGTCAAGTGAGCGCCCGACAGCATCGACAATCCGACGGCATCGACGTCTTCATCTACAGCCGCAGACGCAACTGTCTGTGGCGTCTGGAACAACCCGGTGTAAATGACTTCGTAACCGGCGTCGCGCAAGATGCGAGCAATGATCTTGACGCCACGGTCGTGGCCATCGAGACCCACTTTCGCAACAAGGATGCGTTGGCTCATATCGTCGGCACCTCGGTGTGGCGGCCGAAGACGTCGGCCAGAGCGCCCATGATCTCACCGAGGGTCGCATACGCGTGCGACGCATCAATCAGGGTGGGCATCAGATTGATCTCAGGATCCGCGGCCTCGTCGGCAAGCGTGGCGAGGACCTTGTCGACCGCATCCTGATCGCGGTCATGCCTGACCGTTTCGAGTCGCATCCGCTGCCGGGCTTCGTCTTCTTTCGATATTCGCAACAGCTCAATCTCGGCGTCGTCATTACCTTCCTTGAAGTCCGACACGCCGACGATGACCCGCTCACCGGAATTGAACTTGCGTTCCAACTCATAGGCAGAGTCAGCAATGCATCCCTGAAACCAATTTTCGTCGATGCCTTTGATCACACCTTCCAACAACGACCCATCACCGAATTCTTCGAGTTTGCTAAACACTGCTTCGGCTTGCCGTTCCATCTCATCGGTCAGTTCCTCGACAAAGTACGACCCGCCGAGTGGATCAGCCACATGGGTTACATTCGTCTCGTAAGCGATCACCTGCTGCGTTCTCAAGGCAATACGCGCCGCCTTCTCCGTCGGCAGGGCCATTGCTTCGTCCATCGAGTTGGTGTGCAGCGACTGCGTTCCTCCCAGCACACCCGCGAGTGCCTCGATCGCGGTCCGGACGATGTTTACCTCTGGCTGTTGTGCCGTGAGGGAAACACCCGCCGTTTGCGTGTGGAATCGCAGCTGCAGCGACCGCTCAAGCTCCGCGCCATAGCGTTCCTTCATCCACCGCGCCCAAATTCTGCGGGCAGCGCGGAGCTTCGCGATCTCCTCGAAAAAGTCGATGTGCGCGTTGAAAAAGAAGCTCAGCCGTGGAGCGAAGGAATCCACCGGCAGCCCCGCCTGCATTGCCAACTCGACGTAGGCGAAGCCGTTCGCCAAGGTGAAGGCCAACTCCTCGGCGGCGGTCGAACCAGCCTCCCGAATGTGGTAGCCGGAGATCGAGATCGAGTGCCATCGCGGCATTTCAGCGGCTGTGAACTTGATCGTGTCACGCACCAGGCGCATCGACTGACGTGGAGGAAAGACGAACTCTTTCTGTGCCTGGTATTCCTTCAAAATATCGTTCTGGAGGGTGCCTCCGAGGCGAGCCCGATTGACTCCTGCGTTCTCCGCTTGGGCCACGAACATCGCAAAGATGGGCGCCGCCGGGCTGTTGATGGTCATCGACGTCGTGATCTGATCAAGATCAATCCCGGCATACAGATCCTCCATGTCTGCCAAGGAATCAATTGCGACGCCGCAACGACCAACCTCTCCCAACGACATTGGATCATCCGAGTCGAGGCCGAGCAGCGTCGGCATGTCGAACGCCGTCGACAGGCCAGTGCCTCCTGATCTGATGATTTCTTTGAAGCGGGCGTTCGTGTCGTCCGCCGTGCCAAACCCGGCAAACATACGCATCGTCCAGAGCCGCGACCGGTACATCGACGCGTATGGACCCCGCGTGTACGGGTACACACCCGGAAATTCGGCGTCATCCGGGCCGTACACGGGCTCGAGGGGGACGCCGGACATCGTCGAATAGTCGCCCTCCCGAAGTTTCGAGTCATCAAAGGCTTCCTGCCAAAGGGTTCTGTTATCGCTCATTGTTGGATATCCGTTCGCTTCGTTCGGTCTTGGTTGAGCGCTTGGTCGAGCGCCTCGAATTCATCGCGGCGCCAGCGACGCGACGCCGCAGCGTGGGGTACCAGCGCGTTGGCGCCGTGGAATGACCCCGGATAGACATGCAGCTCGGTGGGCACACCGGCACGAAGGAGCGCATGCGCGTACGCGATGTCCTCATCAAGGAACATGTCGAGCGCCCCGACCGTGATCATCGCTGGCGGCAAGTCGGCCAGATCGGTCGCTCGCGACGGGGCCGCGTAGGCCGCGATGTCATCGCCACCCGCCCGACCGTTGAGATAGGCGTCCCACCCGGTCAGGTTCGCGTCACGATTCCAGAGCCGAAGATCGGTTACCCCATGGCTCGACGGAGTGTCGTTGCGATCGTCGAGCATCGGGTACGTGAGAAGCTGAAAGCAAGGTCGCATCTCGCCGCGGTCTCGCGCGAGGAGTGCGAGCCCGGCGGCCAGGCCGCCACCAGCACTCGCTCCACCGATGGCGATTCGGTCGGCGTCCAATCCGAGCAGACCCGCAGCACCGAAGAACCAACTCAGCCCGGCGTAACAGTCGTCGAGAGGGACCGGGTAGGGAAACGCTGGAGCCAGTCGATAGTCGACGGACGCAACGACGATGTCGAGTTCGTTGGCCATCGCAGCACACTCACCGTCGTTCATCGAGACATCACCCAGCACCATGCCGCCACCGTGGATCCACAGCAGACCGGGGCTCATCGGCCGAGCCGATGAGCTGCGATAGACGCGTACGACGAGCTGATGCCCGTCTGCAAGCGGAACGAGGTGGTCATCGACCTCGACGCCGTCCGGTATCACCGCTGGCCGTGCGGCGAGCAGTGCGGTAAACCTGTCGCTCGCAGCGGCGATGTCGGTCAGATCCATGAGGTCCGGCGGCAGTAACTCCAACACGGCGCGATGCGCCTCGTCGGTCAGCTGTGCAATGTCCATTCGCTCAAGCCCTCGCTGTTCTATGGCGCGCACGCTGCAGCGCAGCGCGATCTCGAATCACTCGGCCATCGGTGACGCAACCATTCGCCACGGTCACGATCCCAGCACTGCAGAGCACTACGGAACGCCCGGCGCTGTCGTTGCCGACCGCTCGGGTATGGAACGCAACGCGCGAGCCGGCAGAGAAGATGTCGGTGATGTCGACCTCGGTGGCCACGAAGTCGAGGGGCTCAGAGACGATCGCGTCTTCGTCGTCGTGAACGATTCCAGTGGCCGACACCGCCGTTTGGTCAATGAGCCAACGCCGTACCAACGTTTCGACCTCCGGATCAGTTGGCTGCGCTGCTCCGTCCCACGGCGCGGCCATCGGTGGGCGAATCGCGTCAGGTTTTCCACTTTTCAGCTGGCGCCGCCGTGCGGCATAGTCCTCGACGGCAACACAACCCGTCAGCACGGCACCATCTGAGCGGTACAACGCAACACCAGACCAGCACGTCACTGCACTGTCGACGCCAGCCGACGCCCCGTGCTCGGTGAAGTGCAATGCAATCCGATCCTCGGTACTCACCACAGCGTGCACCGTCATCCCCAGCCCCGGAAACTGTTCAAATTGTCGTTGCACCGCAGCCAGGTACTCGTCGCGTCCTTCGATCGTCGCTTCGCCGACTCGCAATGCGTAGTCGGGGCTGAGCAACCCTCGCGCTGCCGCAGCATCGTGTGAATTGAAGAAGTCGATGACCCATCGGCGCATCAGCCCGATGATCGGCAGGCGCGCCGCGGCGTCCATCAATTGACCGCACGATCACGGCCGTGCCAATAGACCTGACGAAGGTCCTTCTTGAGCACCTTGCCGGACGCGTTCCGTGGCAAGACGTCGGTGAATTCGATCGACGTCGGGCACTTGTATTTTGCGAGCCGCGTCTGCGTGAACTCGACCAACTCTTGCTGTGTGACCGCACTACCGATTCGCAACACGACGATCGCCTTTGGCGTCTCGCCCCACCGCTCATCGGGGACCCCAATCACTGCCACTTCGCTGATATCGGGGTGATCGGCCATGGCGTTCTCGACTTCGGCCGGGTAAATGTTTTCTCCCCCGGACACGATCATGTCTTTAAACCGATCGAAGAGGAAGATGTAGCCCTCGTCGTCCTGGAACGCAGCGTCGCCGGTCCGCAGCCAACCGCCATCGACAATTGCTTCGGCCGTCGCTTCGGGCTTGTTCCAGTAGCCAGCGGTGACCATGCCTGAACGAATCCAGATCTCGCCGACGTCGCCTACGGGGACATCATCGAGCGTGGTCGGGTCGATCACCCGCAACTCGACCCAAGGAAATGCCCGACCACAGGATCGGAGCAGATGTGCACGATCACCGTCAGGATCGTGATCCTCGGCGGGTAGGCCAACGACGGTGCCACTCGTCTCGGTCATTCCGTAGGCCTGCGTGAAATCGCACCCGAACACGTCAATCGCCTCGCGGAGCAGCGCATCGCCGATGGGCGACGCCCCGTAACTCAGCAACTCGAGACTTGACAGGTCGGCAGCACGCACTCCGGGTGCCGCGAGCATCGCCTGAATGGCCGCGGGGACAAAGAAAGAGTGCGTCACGCCGTGCTTTGCAATCGCATCGACGACCGCGATGGGATCGAACTCGCGCATGACGACGGTATGGCCCCCGAGCGCCATCGTCGATGTGCCATAGCCGATTCCGCCAATGTGGAAAAGTGGCATCGCGACGAGGTTCACACTGTCGGCCGACATCTTCCACGCTTGACCGAGTTGAGCCGTGTACGACATGCCCGCGTTGGTCAACATCACACCCTTCGGAAGACCAGTGGTCCCTGATGTGTAGAGCAAGAGTGTGACGTCATCGGATTCGCCGACGTGCGCCGGGTCGTGCGCTGATGCCGAGTCGCGCCACGCATCGAATTCCTCACCAAACACGATTATCCGGCTCGCCGGTTCTGCATCATCGGACGCCAGAAGGTGCCGTTCTGTAGCACCGACCACGATCATCGACGGTGCAGCATCGGCGACAATCACGGCAATCTCGGGCGCGGCGAGACGCCAATTCAGCCCGACGAGAATCGCGCCGATCTTGCTGCAACCCATGGCAAGGTCGAAGAACTCGGGCGCGTTCTTCGACAACACTGCGACGCGGTCGCCGGCGACAAGGCCCTGCGCCGACAACGCGTTCGCCACACGCGAACTGCGCACATTGAGCTGGGCGAATGTCAATGTCTCACCCTCGAAAGTTAATGCAGGCGCATCCGGTGTCGATCGGGCGAATTCGCGGACGATGTTGCCCAGTGTGTAGGTCACGATGGCCTCTCAGTAGCTCTTCGGTAGTCCAAGGCTGTGTTGTGCAACAAAGTTCAGAATCATCTCTCGACTGACCGGTGCAGTCTTGTGGAGTCGAGCAATGAACCACAGGTCGGCAAGTCCGTACTCGATCGCGAACCCGTTGCCTCCGTGCGTTTGTATTGCCTGGTCGAGGGCAACGAGCGAGGATTCAGCGGCAGCGAATTTGGCCATATTCGCCGCCTCACCTGCTGCAGGATTTCCGGCGTCGTACAACTGTGCCGCACGTGCAGTCATCAGGCGAGCTTGCTGGACACCGATATAGGCCGATGCAAGCGGATGCGCCACGCCCTGGTGCGCCCCGATCGGCGTCGACCACACCGATCTGTCAACGGCGTACTGCGCCCCCTTGTCGATCGCGAAGCGCGAGATGCCATTGTTGATAGCCGCCGCGCAGATCCGTTCGGGATTCAGTCCGACGAATACATGACGCAACCCGTCGCCCTCCTTTCCGATGAGAGCTTCGGGGCCGAGTTCGACTTCGTCGAAGAAGACCGTGAACTGCGTCTCCGGTACGTGGAGCGCCGTCTCGATCGGCGACATCGTGATACCGGGAGCATCAGCTGCAACGAGAAACAACGAAAGCGGGCTTCGCCCTGCTGCGTCCAACGTGTCCCCTCGGGCGACGACGATCAGCGCTTCAGATTCGTCGACGGCCGATGTCCAGTACTTCGTTCCGCTCAAGCGCCAGCCGTCACCATCACGTCTCGCTGTCGTACTCACCTTGTGGGTGTTGGTCCCGGCGTCCGGCTCGGTGATAGCAAACGCAATACGCCGGCTTCCGTCGGCGAGACCACTGAGCCAGTCGTCGCGCATTGCAGGTGAGCCGTGCGCTTCGATGATCGGGCCGGTGATCGAACCAATGACCATCGACAACAGCGGGCAGCCGAGCGCCGCCGTCTCTTCGATGACAATGTTGTAATCGGCGAGTCCGCCACCTCCGCCCCCGTATTCCTCGGAGATGTGCACCCCGAGGAATCCGGCAGCGCCGAGTTGATCCCACAGTTCGGTCGGCTTTTCGTTGCGTTTGGTGACGCCTTGGAAATACGACCGGCCGAACGGCGCAACGAGTTTGCGCACGCTGGACCTCAACTCGCCGTGGTGCTCGGCAGTGTCGACCAGTTCAGATTCGAAGATGTTTGTCATGGCGTTCCTAGGGGGTGGCGATGGAGGTCGGGTGATGGCGTCGTGGTCCCAGAGTCCGTGGACCGCCATTCGAAGAATCCGCTACCGGTCTTGCGACCGAGGTTGCCGGCAGCGACCAGGTCCCGCAGCACCTGGGGCGGTTCGTAACGAGGACCGAGCGAGGTGGCGAGGTTCTCGGCAATGTCGAGTCGAACGTCGAGACCAACGATGTCGCTCAGCTCCAACGGGCCGATGGGGTGGCGGTATGCAATGACCATCGCCCTATCGATGTCCTCGGCAGTGGCGACGCCGTCTTGCAACATGCGCATGGCCTCGAGTGACGCGATCAGGTCGAGGCGCGACGTCGCAAAGCCAGGTGTGTCAGACACTGTGATGGTCTGCTTGCCGATTGATGCGGCGACAAGGCGCGCTCGTTCGGCCGTCTCGTCGGTCGTGGCGGAGCCCAGCACCAATTCGACCATTGGGAGCGACCACACCGGATTGAAGAAGTGCATGCCGATGAACGACGCAGGATTCTCCAAGTTTGCAGCGAGACGGTCGACCGACAGAGCGCTGGTATTCGTGGCGATGATGCGTGGAGCACGCTCCTCGATCCGGGCGAGGACCGATGCCTTCAATTCGACCCGTTCGGGAACGGTCTCGATGACCACCGCAAGGCCAGCATCGAGTTCGTCCACCGACGACACACGTGACACCAACGACTCGACCACAGCTCCCTGCGCTGCCGTCAGCTTGCCGCGGGCAATACCCTGCCCGATTGTCGCGGAGATGGTTCGGCCCAACTCGCCAGCTTGATCATCGTTCGGTTCGACCACGATGGTGCGCCACCCGGCAACCGCGAACACGTACGCGATTCCAATGCCCATCGTGCCCCCACCGACCACGCCAACGGCGTCTGAGTTCGCTGAGATTTCAGAGACATGCATCCGGATACCTTTCAACACCTGTGTTGACAACAGTGCTCAGTGTTCCATGGCGGTGTTGACAAGTCAAGTGCGCGTTGCAGAGGTCAGAGCGGCATCAGGCACGGAGGCCGGCAACGGCCATTTCCGCAAACGCAATGCCGATTTCCTCGGCGGTATCCGAGGAACGTTCCGGCACGAACCACCGGTTCGTCCAACCGATCATGCCAATCACACCGAAGGCCAGCACGCGCGCCGACGAAACCGGGCGAACGGTGCCGTCGTCGAGCCCCTCTTGCAGGATGGCGATGATCGCGTCTTCATATTGACGGTTGAGCATGCGCATGAACTGCGACCATTCCGTGCGATCGCTCTCGACGTGCGACAAGTTCTCCCGGATGTACACATACAACAGCGGGTAGTGATCGCCGTATGACTTCATCAGTTCGACAATCAAGGTACGCAGCTTCTCAAGCGCAGGCGTTTCGGCTCCGAGTACCGCCTGCGCCATTGCCACGTTGGCTTCGGACACTTCGCGCACCACCTCGTCGAAGAGTTCGCGCTTGTTCGCGATGTAGTAATACAGCGACGCACGATCAGTTCCGAGCGCCTTGGCAACCGCGCCGAGACTGGTGCCCTTGAAGCCCCGCTCGTTGAACAATTCGGCGGCGACCCGAGCGATCTCGCGACGTCGCGCTTGGTACGACTCGGAACCCTTGTTCAACGCCAAGGATCGCCGTCGGCCGATTTCACTGGTCTCATTCTGCTTCTTCTCGCTCAAGTCAAACAAACTAGTGCGGTTGCGCGGCCTGACCGCAGACCATCTGGGAAACGCGCGCACAGCGACAGGGCAATCGAATCCTCGGGGTCGCGCGAATCCAATGAATGAGGCCTCGACGGAGAGCGAACTATTTACTAAGGTTTGTCAACTATGACGTTGACAATTTGGACGTCACCAACCATTAGGGAGATCACCGATGAAGACCAAAGCAGCAATCTTGTGGGAAACGAACACCCCGTGGAGCGTCGAGGAGATCGACCTGGACCCGCCGGGTCCAGGTGAGGTCCGAGTAAAGCTCGCGGCTTCCGGACTCTGCCACAGCGACGAACATGTCGTCACGGGCGACTTTCCCTTCGAACTCCCGCTGATTGGCGGCCACGAAGGCGCCGGCGTCGTGCAAGAGGTCGGTCCCGACGTCAGTTGGCTTGAACCGGGCGACCATGTCGTCTTCGGGTTCATCCCGAGCTGCGGCCGTTGCCACAGTTGCTCGACGGGTCACCAGAATCTTTGCGATCTCGGCGACCTGCTCGGGCTTGCCCGCCAGATCAGTGACGGCACGAGCCGTCATCACACACAGAGCGGTGAGGACCTCGGCTTGATGTGCCTCGTGGGCACCTTCGCTCACGACACGGTGGTCAACGAGGCCAGTTGCATCAAGATCGAGAAGGATGTCCCACTGGATCGAGCCTGCCTGCTCGGTTGCGGTGTCGTTACCGGATGGGGCAGCGCCGTCTACGCGGCCGAAGTCGGCCCCGGAGACACCGTCGTCGTCGTCGGCGTCGGTGGCATCGGGTCCAACGCGGTCCAGGGCGCCCGCCTGGCCGGTGCCAAGCGAATCATCGCGATCGACCCGGTCGAGTTCAAGCGTGAAACTGCGATGCAATTCGGCGCAACGCACACCGCTGCAAGCATGGCCGACGCACTTCCGCTGATCGAACAACTGTCGTGGGGCACTATGGCAAACCAAGTGATCATGACGATGGGCGTTGGGTCAGGAGCCGTACTCGCCGAGGCCTTGGCACTCACTGCCAAGCGGGGTCGCGTCGTCGTGACCAACATCCATCCCGCGGCCGAGATGTCGGCCAGTGTCAGCCTGCTGGACCTGACCCTGATGGAAAAGCAGGTCGTCGGCTCGCTCTTCGGTTCAGGCAACCCGAGAGCTGATATTCCGAAGCTGCTCAATCTTTACCGTGAAGGCTTGCTCGAACTCGACGATCTCGTTACTCGGGAGTACACACTCGACGGCGTCAACGACGGCTATGACGACATGCGCGCCGGCAAGAACATCCGTGGAGTGATGAAGTACGCCTGACCTGGTCGGGTGCACCCTGCAACCTCAGGGTGCACCCAACATCAGCCCAAGACGAGTGCTGCGAACCCGGACCGACAAGGTCCGCATTGCGATCTCACGTACTGAGCGCTGCCGATCCGTCTTCTCCGGCCGGCGCCGACGGTTCGCCCATGGACGATCGGTCGTGGTGATCTTCTTGTCGAACGAGCTCGCGGCGCTTGGCTTCCGCGCCGGCTCGCTGTCGACCGCCTGCGACGGCAACTGCGGCAATGAGAGCTCCCCCACTGAACATGAGATCGAGCCAAACGACATCGGTGACGAGTTGCAGACCCTTGACGCCGGTGGCCAGCACGTAGATCGCGAGGATGCTGCCCCAAACGTTGTACCGGCCCGGACTGAACTGCGTCGAGCCTAAGAAAACTGCGGCGAAGGCGGGTAACAACAGGGCAGGTCCGTAACTCAGCGACGGCCCAGACAGCGAGGCATACAGCACACCAGCAATTCCAGCGAGGGTGCCTGACGCAATGAGCGACATCCAGGTGTAGAAGTCGACGCGCACGCCCGACAGCCGTGCAGCCTCGGGACTGCTCCCGATGGCGTAAAGGTAGCGCCCGGCGGGTGTGTGGCGCAGACCCCACCACAGCACGGCCGCAATGATCAACATGTAGAGCACGACGATCTGGAAGCCCAACACCTTCGTCTGGGTCAGCGCCGTCCACGTCGAGTTCGAAGGTGAACGCGGCTGGGAATTGCCCGTCACGATGATCTGGACCGCGGCCAACACCGACGCCATTCCCAACGTTGCAATGAACGACCCCACTCGTAATCGAACCACGATGAACCCATTGATCGCCCCAATCAACGCGCCGATCAGAATTGCGACGATCACTGCCACAGCAATGCTGTGGCCATTCGTGATCAGTAGTACGGCGCTGAGCGTCGCCAAGTTAGCGGTTGCCCCGATAGCCAGATCAAAGACCCCACCGATCAGCGGAATCATCACACCCAGCGCCAACACGGCGGCGACGGCGCGGTTGGCAGCAACAGAATGCACTGTTGCCGACGTCGGAAACAGCCGCGGCTGCCAGATCGAGAAGACGATGATCAAGGAGGCCCAGAGATACAGGCCGCTATAGCGATCGAATCCGAGATTGCGATTGATGCCGATCATGACGCCACCGCGTTTGCGCTTTCCGACCCCGGCTCGACAACGTCGCCGGCCATACCCAGCGCCGATCGGGTGATCGAGTGAACATTGATCTGGTCGCCGTGCAAGGTGTCCGCGATGCGGCCGGAGCGCATCACGATCACGCGATCACACACGGTGACCAATTCGTCGACATCTGACGAGCTCATTAATATTGCTGCACCTTCTTGCGCTGCATCGAACAACGCACTGTGGAGTTCGGCCTTGGCTCCCACGTCGACGCCCTGTGTTGGCTCGTCGAGAAGAAACATGACCGGCACTCGTTGAAACCACTTGCCAAACACGACTTTTTGCTGGTTGCCACCGCTAAACGATGACAGCGGTTGGCCGATCGCCTCTCGGGGACGGACACCCAACCGCTCGAACCATCGTTTGGTGATGGCCGTCTCTTTGGTGCGGCTGAGCAGAGGCACTCGCCAAAAATCCCGAAGGTTGGCGATGCTGATGTTTTCGCGTGCGCTGAGGTCGAGAAAACACCCTTGGAGCTTCCGCTCCGCTGGCACGTAGGCGACATCGCGCGACATCGCGAGGTCCGGGCGGCGTGCCGGCAGTATCTCGGATCGAATATGCACCGTGCCTTCGTCGCGGGCTCGCGCCCCGAAAATGGTGGCACACAGTGCATCGCGGCCAGAACCAGTGATTCCTGCGACACCGACGACTTCACCGGGAAAGACCTCGAAGGACACGTCAGTCAACACATCGGAGGTCAAACGATCGACGCTGAGTGTCGCTTTGGGCTGGCCGGCAGCGGAGCTTGATTCGTCGGCGATGTTCAGCCGATGCGGCTGCTCCAGTGCCGCCCCAAGAAGATGGTGGAGTAAAGCGTCACGTGTCAGACCTGCGACCGGCTCCGATGCCACCTTCACGCCATCGCGCAGAACAGAAGCGCGCTCTGCGATCTGAAACACTTCATCAAGGCGGTGCGTCACGTAGAGCACCCCGATGCCCCGGTCGGCAACGGTTCGAACGATTTCGAGGAGATGCTCAACTTCACTATCGGGCAGCCGTGCCGTGGGTTCGTCGAGCACGAGTAACTGCACATCTCCGGCGGGCTGTCCAGAATCTGGGACCGAATCAGCCATGAGCGCACGAGCCACCGCCACCCCGGTTTTCTGGGCCGGGGAAAGGGACTCGATTAATGCACCCGGGTCGAGGTCGAGCTCCATTTGCTCAAGTGCAGCGGTCGCCCGCAGGCGGGTACGACGTGACCGAATCGTGCCCCACTTCGTCGGGAATCCGGGCCCAAACGCAAGGTTGTCGCTGATCGACGCCGACTCGACGAGCCCGAGATCCTGGTGAACGAATCGTGCACCAAGCGCGTGAGAACTGTGTGCACTTCCTACCTCGAGGTCGAGTCCACCGATCTGCAAAAGCGAACCTTGATCGGGCCGGTGGTAACCGGCCAGCACCTTGATGAGTGTCGACTTGCCGGAGCCATTCTCACCGAGTAGCGCATGGATTTCGCCGGGAGCAATATTGAGGTCGACACCGTCGAGCGCCCGGCCTCCGACGAAGGTCTTGGTGAGCGATTCGATCCGCAGCGCCGACGTCGACACCGACGGCCCAAGGGCCCCCGGTGTCGACATGTCGGCTGCTTGCATCAGACGCCCCAGAGCAACTTGAACTGGGCCTCATAGTCAGTGGGATATGGCAGCCCGAGCGCCCAGTCGTCGGGGTTACCCACATTGTCTGCTGTGACGAGCATGTTCAGGCGACCGCCGCCCGACGGCTCAATGTCCATCCCGAGCAGGTGGCGTGCGGCGATATCGACAGCGATCCAGCCGAACTGGTCAGGTGCTTCGGAGCTCCAGGCGGCATTGCCGCCGGTCGTGAGCTCCAAGAAGTTATTGACGTCAGCGGCTCCACCAGCGATCTTGATACCTTCGATTCCGGCTGCGGCCAATGCCGACGGCAGGCAGGGGAGGAACGCTCCATCGGACGTGATCAAGTACTCGATATCGGGGTCCTTCTGGAGTTTCGAGACGATCGTCGGGCACAACTCGCCGATCTGGGCAGGAGCGGCATCGAACGACACGATTTCGCATTCCGTGCAGTTTGCGGCGACGTTGTTCCTGAACCCTTCGGCCCACTGTTGCAGGACCACGTAGGCCGGCACGTCCTGCACGAGGGCCTTGCCCTTTGCGCCAGAATCCTCGATGAACCAGTCGGCGAGAATGGCACCCGATTTGACGTAGTCAGCGCCGTCCGATCCGCCTTGGGTGACCACGTCGCTCGGGGCGGTGTCGCCGGTGGCGATCGTCGTGATCGTGACACCGGCCTCAGCGTATTGCGGCTGCAGATCGTCCCACGCCTGCTGCGCCGCACCGATGGGGAACACGACCAGCGGGTCGTACTGAAGAGCGTCGACCATTGCCTGGTGGAGTGTCGCGTAGGCGTCACCAAGAGCGTCGTACTGCAAGTACTCGGTCTTCCAGCCGATGGCCTCAGCTGCGGCAATTGCTCCGTCGCTGATCACGCCGCACTGGGGCAGTTCGCAGCCGATGATCACGACGGTCGCACCTTGCTCGACCGGCCCAGTGAGCGGAACCAATTGAGGAATCGCGGTGGGCGCCTCTGTGAATGCTGCGGCACGTATCCCAGCGGCCGCGACCTCAGCAGCGGCCGCGTCGTCGGCGGACTCAGCGGCTGGCTCGTCCGTAACTGCGGTCGTGGCAGCGGGTTCAGCGGCCGGTGTCGAATCAGCGTCGCTACCGCAAGCGGCGGCGACGAGTGCAAGTGCGACGGCTGCCGCGATGACCGGTGTGTGTTTCATGACTTCCCATCTATGGCACCGGGTGCGGTGTCCATGTGTGAACTAGAACACACGTGGTTACCAATTGTCAACACTTGTGTTAAGTTATCAGAACCACGGTATTCGGCCGAGGAGGAAGCCGAGAGCCATCAGCCCTTATAAAGCCTACGCAATGGCTGCCACGGCCAGATTTCATGCGAATGACATTTTACAACGTTGGCGTTGACGATTGCTGCTACAAAGCGCAGTGGGCCGCTTCAGTTCGCGCTTCGCAGGTCGCCGGGTCACTGCCCAGTCCAGATCGGCGACCGCTTTTCGGCGAAGGCTGCGGCGCCTTCCTTGGCGTCGTCCGTCGCGAGGATCCCTTCGACCAAACCGCGCTGCATCTCCCACACATCCTCGGGCGGCCAAGCAGACGACTCGGTCACGATGCGCTTGGTCATTGCAACAGCCAACGGGCCATTCACGGTGATCTCCGCGGCCAACTCGAGCGCGCCGTCCAGCGCGGCACCCGCGGTCAGGCGATTGACCAGACCCCAGTGGTGAGCGACAGCCGCCGGCATATGCGCGCCGGTCAGCGCGTACTCAAGCGCGATCTGGCGCGGGATGCGTTGCGGCAGCCGAACCAACCCGCCAGAGCCAGCAACGAGCCCCCGCCGGACCTCGGGAATGCCAAACATGGCCGAGTTGGATGCCACGACAAGGTCACATGCAAGCACGAGTTCACACCCGCCGGCGAGTGCGTACCCGTCGACGGCTGCGATGACAGGCTTGCGTGGTGGAGTCTCGGTGATGCCGGCAAGGCCACGACCTTCGATCTCAGGTCGCTCTCCGGTCAGGAACGCCTTCAGATCCATCCCTGCACAAAACGTGCCCTCCGCGCCAGTGAGCACGCCAATCATCAAGTCGGGATCGCTGTCGAGGCGATCCATCGCGGCAGCGACCCCTTCTGCGACGGCTCGGTTGATCGCATTGCGGACGTGGGGACGATTGATCGTGACGACAAGCGTCTGTCCAACTTGTTCGGTGGTGACCTCAACGGTGCTCATGCAACGAACGTATGGGGTCCGTTACCCGTTGTCAACATCATCGTTGACAACGGCGCATTGGATCTTTAGTCTTCACGCCATGTCCGACCTCTTCTCACTCACTGGAAAAGTTGCCCTCGTCACCGGCGGCTCACAAGGAATCGGGCTGATGATCTCCCGCGGCCTCGTCGAAGCTGGCGCCAAGGTGTACGTCTCGTCGCGCAAAAAAGACGTATGCGACTCCATCGCCGCCGAACTCTCAGAACATGGCGAGTGCCTGTCGTTGCCAGGCGACGTCTCCAGCGAGGAAAAGATCTTGGAACTCGCCGGGCAACTGGGCGAGAGCGAGGGCAAGTTACACGTCCTCGTCAACAATGCCGGCGCGGCATGGGGCGGCCCTCTCGAGTCATACCCTGACAGCGCCTGGGACAAGGTGATGGCCACCAATGTCAAGGGTGTCTTCAATCTCAGCCGCGCCGTGCTCCCGATGCTCGAACGAGCCGGAACGTCTCGCGATCCGGGTCGCATCATCAACGTTGGCTCGATTGACGGGTTCCGAGTGCCCGCGCTCGAAAACTACGCCTACTCAGCAAGCAAAGCTGCCGTGCATCACGTCACTCGCGTGCTCGCCCAAAAGCTCGGCCCGAAGAACGTCACCGTGAACGCCATCGCACCCGGGCCCTTCCCGTCGAAGATGATGAATGCCACCTTGGAAGAAATCGGCGACGACCTGCGCGCCAAATGCCCGCTCGGCCGCCTGGGCGAACCCGACGACATGGCCGGCATCGCCGTCTATCTCGCAGCACGGGCATCCGCGTATGTGACCGGCCAGATCATTGCGGTTGACGGCGGTTTCTCAACAGGCACCTGGTGAACCACCGGGCCGAGTTGCTCTACGTCAGCTGACGGGTCCTCCGGCGACGTACAGCACTTGGCCCGAAACAAAGCCGGACCGCCCATCGGCAAAGAACGAGACCGCGTGAGCAATGTCAGCAGGCGCGCCAGCGCGCCCCACAGCAATGTCCTTCACTACTTCAGCGGTGAGTTCTTCAATCGTCATGCCGACGCGCTGCGCAACGGCACTGGTCATCGCTGTCACGGTGAAGCCTGGAGCCACAGCGTTGACCGTGATGTTGAATCGTCCGAGTTCGAGCGCCAGAGTTTTGGTGAACCCAATCAGACCGGCCTTCGCCGCTGAGTAGTTCGCTCGCCCGACATCGCCGACAGCGGCGGTGCTGGAGAGGTTGATGATCCTGCCCCACTTCGCTGCTCGCATCTCGCCTTCGACAGCCCGGCACATCAAGAACGATCCCCGCAAATTGACCGCAAGCACTTGGTCCCAATCGGCGGCGGCCATCTTGCCCAGCAGTGCATCACGGAGCACGCCGGCATTGTTGACCAACACATTGACGGCACCCAGCTCATCCCTGATCGTGGCGATCGCGGCTGCCACCGCATCTTCGTCGGCCACGTCGGCACCGACCGCAACTGCTCTTCGACCGCGCGCCTCGACCGCGCGGACCGTGTCGAGGCAGGCGGTCGCATCGAGATCGAGTACGGCGACATCAAATCCGTCGGTCGCAAGCCTGATCGCAATCTCGGACCCGATGCCCTGCGCGGCGCCGGTGACGACCGCAATGCCGTGTGCTGTGTTCACGCAATCCCCAGTTCTTCAGATGCCCGCTCGGCGAGCAGGAATTTTCGCGGTCGACCGCTCGGCGTCAACGGCACGTGATCTGCATTCAAGGTTCGGACATATTTGGGCACCTTGAAGCGAGCGAGTCGTTCGGCGCAATGGGCAATCAGCGCGTCGTGATCGACTGCGACACCGTCCGCTGGAACCACCCACGCAAATCCGGCCTCGCCCATCCGCTCGTCGAGCACCGGCACGACATGGGCTTGGGCAACTGCGGGGTGGGTGGTCAGTACCGCTTCGACTTCGGCAGGCATCACTTGCTCGCCGCCGCACCGGTAGCACTCCTTACGACGGCCGGCCAAGGTGATGTAGTCGTCGTCATCGAGCGTGCCCAGATCGCCGGTACGAAGCCACCCGTCGTCGTCGAATGCCAGATCATTTTCCTCCGGCTTGTTGTAATAGCCCGCCGTGACGCCGATGCCGCGAACCATCAACTCACCGATCTCGCCGCGCGGCAACTCGAGGCCCGTGGCCGGATCGACCACGCGATATACGCAGAGCCGACCCCCGTTGGCTGGGTCGCCGGCCACCCCGACATCACGCAATCGGCCGTTCTTGGTCCGCCAGGTTTCGATCGTGTCGTCCATCCGCGTGACCGTGGTCGAAGCAGTCGTCTCGCTCATGCCGTACCCCGAGGTGACCTCTACCGGGCCGAACACCTCCAGGATGTCTTCCCAGATGCCGCTCGGAGACACCCCGCCCGACGACATGATCGAGGCCAACGCGCTCAGGGGCCATGCGTTGGCGTCGCGCGAACGGGCCGCTGTAATGACGGCCTGGGTCATGATCGGGACCAGCAACAGGTCGGTCGCTTGATGCGCGACGACGCTGTCCAGCGTCGCGACCGGATCGAAATGCAACTGCGGGATGATCGCACCGCCGACGAACAGCACCGCGAGTAAGCCTTCGACGTAGCCGAACACGTGGTACATCGGCAGCGAGAAGGAGATTCGGCGGCCGTCTTCAAAGGCTCGACCGTACGCGCTGCCGTAGGCGGTGCGCATGAACATGTCGTGCGTGAGCACGACGCCCTTGGGCGTGCCCGTGGTGCCCGATGTGTAGAGAATATCGAGGGGTGAGTCGGGGCCGAATCCGTCCACCGGGTGCCAGCCATCCGATGACGACGCCAGGTCCGCGAGAGTCGCGGCCCCCGACCGGCCCGAGCCCTCGGCTTGCACGACCCAGATATTGCGAAGCTTCGGCAACCGAGCGCCGCCCGTGTGTTCCCAGCCGGGAATCAACTCGTCGAGCGAGTTGAGGTGGTCGACTCCCCGAAAGCTGTCCATCGTGATGAGGGCGACTGCGTCAGATTGCTCGAGCACGTATCCGAGTTCATCGCGCCGATTCAGGAAATTGATGGGCACGGCCACCGCTCCAGCCCGGGCGATTCCGAGCTTGACGGCAACGAACTCGGGTTGGTTTCCCAACACGATGGCCACGTGCTCACCGGGCTGCACACCGGCCGAGACGAGTCCGTGCGCCACGCGCTCAGACCACTCTTGGATGGCTCGATACGTGTATGTGACGTCGTCGGTGATGACAAGCGGTCGATCTGAAAATCTCGCGACTGCGGCATCGAATACTTCCGCCAGCGTGCGCGGTTCCCACGTGGGGAACCGCGCCTCAAGCGCAGCGCGCCGCTCGGAGAACGGCTGCAACGCTGCGGCCCTGATCACGATTCCTTGGAGGCTTGGTAGGCGTCCCAGTACGTCCGATGCGTGTTGAACTCTTTGTCTCTGTCAAGCACCGCTGGCTTAACGCCGCCTTCACGCCAGAGTTCGGTGAACCGATCCATGCCCGGCCCAGCAATCCCCATCGCGTCGAGATCGTTCGCGGCTGCCATGCCGGTGTGCATTCCCTGGGCCTCGAACCAACGGTTGGTGACTTCTTTGTGTGAGTAGATCGCGTCGAGCGGGACATGAGAGACCCGGTTGGCGTATGCCTGTGCAACGGCGTCGACTTCGTCGCGTGGCACCGCTCGGTTGACGAGGCCAAACTCGGCAGCTTCGGCGCCCGTCATGTTGTCGCCGGTGAACAGCCACTCCTTTGTCTTGCGCATGCCGAGATGAACAGGCCACATGCCAAACACGTGGATTTCGCCCATGGCCCGCGCTTCGGGTTGGCCGAGGAGCGCGTCGTCTGCGCAGAACACGATGTCGCACACGCCGATGAGGTCGAGTCCTCCGGCGACGCAATGGCCGTGCACGACCGCAATCGTGGCTTGACGAATTCGGAACAGCCTCATCCACCGCTCACGTGACAGGTGGAATTCACGCCGCGACCAGACCGGCGAGCGACGGTGCGGCCGGGCCTGCACCTCATTGATTGCGCTGTCGGCATCCCACAGGTACGAGAATTCGGTGAGGTCGTATCCGGCACTGAAGTGGTTGCCGTTGGCCTTGATGATCAACACCCGCGTGTCGTCATCGCGATCAAGATCGTCGAGGACGAGGTCCAACTCATCACGGAGTTTGACCGACAGGGCGTTGCTCTTCTCGGGCCGGTTCAGCGTCAGCGTGGCGATCCGATCGGCCTTTTCGTAGATCAGTGTTTCTAGCTCCATGAGCAACCCCGGTTTCGTGTGGTGGAGACGGATGTGTCCCGTCGACAACGTAGACATCATCCATGAATATGTCAACAGTTATGTTGACACCGGTCGTCGATCTTCGTACGATCGGGCATCAGTCACCGTTGAAATCATCGTGAGGCGCCATCCGTGGCACCACCCGGGACATCAGCCGTGGCACCACCGTGAATACCAGCCACAAGGAGCATCCGCTTGAGTAACCAGACAAACCACGTCGATGTTGTCGTCGTCGGAGCAGGTTTCGCGGGACTCCGCGCGTTGCACACACTGCGCGGCCAGGGCCATCGCGTCGCAGTACTCGAGGGTGCATCAGGCATCGGGGGCGTGTGGTACGCCAACCGATATCCAGGAGCACGCTGCGACGTGGAAAGCCACGACTATTCGTACTCGTTCTCTCCCGAACTGGAACAAGAATGGCGTTGGAGCGAGCGGTACTGCACCCAGCCGGAGATCCTGCGCTACATCGATCACGTCACGGACCGTTTTGATCTCCGACGCGATATCCACCTCGACACTCGGGTCGTCAGCGCGAGCTTGAATGAGGAGACGTTGGGCTGGACCATCGTCACCGAGGCCGGCGCCACCTGGACTGCGCGCTACCTCATCATGGCGGTGGGGCAGCTGTCCAAGACCAAAGCGCCGATACTCAGCGGCAGCGAAGAGTTCGGCGGCGACATCCATCACACCGCTGAATGGCCCCACGATGGTGTCGACTTCACGGGTAAGCGCGTCGGGATCATCGGCACCGGATCATCGGGAATGCAGGCGATTCCGATCATCGCCCAAGAGGCCGCGTACCTCACAGTCTTCCAACGCACACCCAACTTCAGCGTGCCGGCGTGCAATGCCATCATCACTGACGAAGAAGATGCGGCGGTTAAAGCCGACTACGCCACTCGCCGTGCCCAAGCGCGCAACTCCCCCAGCGGGCTTGGGTTCGTCACCAACAAGCAGTCCGCACTCGAAGTCGATGACGACGAACGCAATGCCGCTTTCGAAGCGGCCTACCATCGCCTGGGATTCGGTTTTGCGTTGGCTTACTACGACATCTTGTTGAATGTGAAGGCCAACGAGACCGCAGCCGAGTTCATCCGCAACAAGATCGCCGCGCTCGTCAACGACCCCGAGACGCTCAAGAAGCTGACCCCGACCGACCATCCGTTTGCGGCGAAGCGGCCATCGGTCGACAGCGGCTATTTCGAGACGTTCAACCGCGACAACGTCGAGCTCGTCGACATCCGTACCGATCCGATCGAGCAACTCGAGCCAACCGGAGTTCAGACTGCGACCAAGCTCCACGAACTCGACGTCCTCATCTACGCAACAGGTTTCGATGCGATGACCGGCTCGCTCTTGAAGCCGACGATCACGGGCCGCAACGGCGTCACGCTGAACAACAAGTGGTCGGCAGGCCCCGTGACGTACCTCGGCATCGGAACCACCGGCTTCCCGAACCTGTTCATCATCGCCGGCCCCGGGAGCCCGTCACTGCTCAGCAACGTGCTGTTGTCGATCGAGCAACACGTCGACTGGATTACTGCGCTCATCGCCCACGGTGACGCCGCCGGCACCACGTCGATCGAGGTGTCACAAACTGCCGAGGACGACTGGGTCGCACACGTCAACGAGCGAGCGCTCGAAACGGTGTATCCCTTGGCGCGCTCGTACTACATGGGCGACGAGGTCGAAGGCAAACCACGGGTGTTCATGCCGTACTCGGGCGGCGTACGCGGGTACCGACGTATTCTCGAAAAGGTGGTGGCCGACGGCTACGACGGCTTCGTGTTCTCCAACCCCTGACCTCGAGCACGACCACGCAATCTCATCAACGCACACAGCACAACAAAAGGATGTCCATGACGAAGCGAACAATTCTGATCACCGGCGCAGGTTCCGGCTTCGGTAAGGGCGCCGCGATCGAGTTGGCGCGACGCGGCCATACCGTTATCGCAGCAACGGAGACCCAGGCCCAGGCTGACGCCCTGGCCGCAGAGCAGCCTGCGCTGGCGACGTTGAAACTTGACGTCACCTCGACCCACGACATCTCCGCGGTGCCGGCACTCGGGGTTGACGTGCTGATCAACAACGCCGGGCTTGGCGTGATGGCCCCGATGGCCACGGTGCCAATGGAACGGGTGCGAGCGGCGTTCGACGTCAATGTGTTCGGAATGGTCGAGATGTCCCAGGCCGTGATCCCAGGAATGCAAGAACGGGGGTGGGGCCGCATCATCAACGTGTCGTCGGTCGCTGGCGTCTTTGCGTCGCCGCTTGGTTCGCCGTACAGCATGACCAAACATGCCGTCGAGGCATTCACTAAGAGCCTGCGCGACGAAATGGCTCCGTATGGGGTTGACGTCACCAAGGTCAACCCGGGCCCCTACAACACGGGCTTCAACGACCGGATGGTTCAGAACATCGACGGGTTCACGGCCGCCGACGATGCATCATCAAAGGCAATCGCCGGCATGCTCGCCGATGCGGTGTTGCCGAACCAGCTCGACCCGATGGACGTCGTCATGGCACTCGCCGATCTCTCCGAAGCCGAAGAGACACCAGTGGAAACCATGTTGCCGCCGTCGGTGCTCGACGATCTTCTCGCCATGCTCGAAAGCTAAAATATGATTGGAAAAGCCACGTGAGCACTCATCACCACGACGATCACCAGGTCGACCCGCCGCGAGTAGAACAAGTGGCCGACAACGTCTACGCGTACATCCAGCCCGATGGCACGTGGTGGATCAACAACGCCGGGTTCATTGTGGGCAACGAGGGGGTGATCGCCATCGACACCTGCGCCACGGAGAAGCGAACGCGGCGGTTCCTTGAACATGTCGCAGGCATCACCGACCAACCAGTGCGCGTCCTCGTAAACACGCACCATCACGGCGATCACACCCACGGCAACTACCTCACCTACCCTGCGGCAATCGTCGGCCACGACCGCTGCCGTGAAGCAGTCATCGCATCCGGGATCACGAGCTATCCCGGCGTTTTTGGCGATCCGGCACCCGAGTGGGGCGATCTTCAACTCGCCCCGCCGATGCTGACGTTCTCCGACCATATGCATGTGCACACCGGAGATCTGGGCGTCGAACTGCACTACATCGGCACGCCCGCCCACACCGACAACGACGTTGTGGCCTGGCTCCCCGAGCAGCGTGTCATTTTCTCGGGCGACCTCGTCTTCAACGGCGGCACACCGTTCGTGCTGATGGGGTCACTGGAAGGCTCGTTCACTGCCATCGAACGGCTTCGGGCTTTCGGTGCCGACGTCATCGTTCCCGGTCACGGCCCGGTGTGCGACAACTCAGTTCTCGATCGGCTCGTCTCGTACTACGAGTTCGTGCGCGGGGTTGCAGCCGACGCCCACGCATCAGGCGTCAGCCCGCTCGCGGCGGCATTGGATACCGACCTTGGCGAGTTTGCTGGCCTGAGCGACTCGGAGCGAATCGTCGGAAACCTGCACCGAGCGATGTTCGAACTCGGTGGGGCTCAGCCCGGCGCAGCGATGGATCTCGCCGCAGCGATTGGCGACATGATCACCTTCAACGGTGGGCGTCCGCTGCGCTGCCTGGCCTGATCCCGCGGGCCGGTGCCAGCAACATGAACCGAACATCGAGTCCGGTTGATGTCCGAAATGTCAGACCACCGCGGCGGGGTCGATGGTATGCCGCCACGGTCGCCTCGACCGGGCGTTGCACGGTCGATGAACATCGAACTGGCAGTCGAAAGCGCGCCGGATCCCGCACATCATTGTCAGCCTCGACGCGCTACGCACGTAGAAAGGAGACTGGTCGCGTGTGGACATCATGTCCGTGACGATGCGCCATTTCATCGGCACGAACTAGGTTCGACGATGATGTTGCGTCGCCGATCCAGTTCTGAGGTTGCCGTGATGAGCCGGCCCGGCGGCGTCGTGTTGTCCGGCGGGCACCGGGCGGTCGAACGCTTCACGGAACGATTGAAGGACGCGGCGAAGTCACTCGACACAGCAACAGCGACGACGGTCATCTCCGCCGTCAAGGCGGCTCTCGACACCACGAAGCGGCTCAGCGGTGACGGGTCGACGCTCATCGAATTCTCCCCGCGTGCAATGGAGTTGCTGCGCGAGCACGGAGCGATCCCCACGGGGGACGGCTTCTTCCGGAGCATGCTGCACGACGGCTCGAGCTTCGCTGGCAACCTCGACTGGAAGCCAGTGACTGCCGGAGCTGACCTCGTGTCTCTCCAAACAGCTGCGGTCACGTTGGCACTTCAGGCATCGATCAAGAACCTTGCCGACGCCGTCGAGCGAGTCGAGGAAAAGGTCGACGACATTCGCGACCTGATTCGAACCGACCAGGTCGGCCAAGTGCTTGCCCACCACCGAGTACTCGCACCCCTGGCGGGCTCGATCATGGAAGGCGGAGCACTCAGCTCGACCGATTGGGACAGCGTCGATGATCTCCGACCGCTAATCATCTCAACTGTCGAGCGCACGCGTCTGTACATGGCGAAGCGTCTTGGAGCAGCCGAGGTTGGGTGGACGGCACAGAGCCGGTCGAGCCAGACGAGCAAGATGCTCGAGTCGGAGTTCTCGAACACGCTCTCGCTACTTGCAGCTGCTGAGCACAACCTGGCGAGCTGGCACCGTGTGCGGATCGAACGCGTCCGGCAGGTCGAGCCCGAGCATCTCGAGGGCACGGTCGCCGATGTGGAGCGCGAACTCGCCCAGCAACGCGACCTCGACCAAGAGCTCGTCGAGGCGTTGTCCGCCTTCCTTGCAAACGCGGGCACGGCGACCGGGTACGAAGGACTCGAACCCATCGCGCGCCGCCGACTGGTGCGCCGCATCGACACGATCGGTTCGAGTGTCACCGAATTCGCTCGACAACGGTCGCTCGACGATCCTGCTCTCAGTTCCGCTGAGTTCCCGACGCTCGTCGAGTCACTCAGCCAAGTGCGCGACACCACCACGTCAAGTGCGAAGAGCATCGGACGTTGGGCACGAAAGCAGAGTGCACCAATCACCGCGCCCGTCGGTTCGCTTGGACGGCGGGCACTCGGTCGCTCGAATGCCGGCGACGACGTCGATCCGGAGTCGACGCGAGAGCTGCCCGCGGCGGAGGACTGATCCGTTTCCGCGGTGTGTGCGCAGCGCCGCCAACAGTGCAGTCACCTCGCCGGGCTAGAGGATCTTGGGGAGGGTGCGTGGGACCCGCACCAGTGGCACCTGGCGCTGACGTCCACCACGTCGGCGCGTCGACAGTCCACGCGGGACCGGATTCGAGGTGACCGCTGTGTCGCCTCGCGCAACCAAGTACGCGTAGAACCCCGAGATCGACGACAACCGTCGAGCGATCGTGCGCGCCGACAACCCGGACCTTCCATCGGTGATCCGCACCACACTCCGGTCGCCGCGCTGTTCAGCCAGGAAGTCGAACACGTCCGCCGCGACGACCTCGACCGGCGCCTTCTTGACAACCGAGAAGAACGTCTTCAGATCATGGGCAACCGCCCGCAGCGTGTTCGGACGGCACCGCCCCGCCACGAACGCCAAGTACGAATCGGCCAACGGGTCACCAAGCGCGTAACGGGCCTCTCCACTCAAACTCAAAGAACGGATCAGACACGGGAACTGGTTCATCGCACCACGCTCCCAGCAGCCGCCGAACCCCTCGTGGATACCGTCAATATCACACGTGTATTAGGCGTTCTGGGGCAGTGGCGGCATCTGTGAGCTGACACGGGACCTCGCGCGATCGCGACCACCTACCCGATCAGGCCCGAACTCACGCCCAGATCCGAAGCGCCGCATTTCGGCCCGTGCTCGCCTTGCACGAACCATCTAGATTCGCAAAGGTACGACCGAAACTCAGGAGAATGGAGATGGCGAAGGACACCAACAAGCGCTAGCGGAAGGCCTAGGTGCGCAACCGATACCAACAGGAGAAGAGAGAACAGTATCGAGATACCGATGAGACGTCGTGAGAAGCTGACGACAGAACCCATCGGGTGAACACGGAGAAACGAATGAATGGTCCGATCAAGTCGACGTCGAACCGATGATGCTTGTCCAACGCTGCACGCGGTGCGCTCGCAATCATCTGACCGCCCAGGATGCACTCCGTTGTCTGAGGTTAGAGTCACGCTCCAGCGAGTGGAGGCAGTACCGGCCTGTCCCATCCCACTTCGATCCGGACGAGCCCGCCTTCGTCTATTTGATGACGCACCCCTCAAAGAACGCTCTGAAGATTGGCGTCACTCGCGACAAAAGAGACGCCAACACCCATGCGTTGGAACGCGTTCAAGACCACAAGCTGGAGGGCTGGCGCGAGCTACACGAGTGGTATTTCGCGGTGGGCTTCGACGCCCTGGACTGCGAGGAGTTGGTTCTCGATCGATGGAAGAACGTCTACTCCAGTCCATCGGCCGTGGACCGAGCCGAGACCGCAACACCTCGCCATCGATTGAGAGATGTTCCCGCACCGCAGCAGCGCTTTCGACGAAACCGGTTAGATCGGTAAACCAGTCCATGCCGAAATTATCGTTCAGCGTGCCACTGGATGATCTCGGACTGCAGCCACATTTTGCAGCGCCCTCGGCCGAGATCGACGACCGGGCGGGGCATGTCGGCGTAGCGGCGTTGGTAAAGGGAAACCGTGTTGCGTTGAGCGAGACCGAGTAAATCGGCCACGCCCTGCGCGTCGATCAGCTCGTCGGTATCCACCTTGCGACCCACAAAGTCGAGCCTACAACCGTTGACATTTCGACGCGAGCGATGGTAGCCTACGCTTGTAGACAACAGAACTGAAGTGGCCCCGGCGGTGTTGGTAGCACCCCGGGACCTGGCCGGAACCTACGAGGAGGCGCCGACATGAGTGACGATACGCGACCTGGCGTCAGGTCGCTCGAAGAAGCGGTTGCACGCGCCGGTGCGGTCCTCGCCGAATCTTGGGCTTCGACGAATCAGGCATTGCGCGTCAGCCAGATCCTCGACCGGTTCGTAGCGTTTGCTCGTGCGGGATTCGACGTGGAGGACGCCGGCTTCGTAACGGCGGAGATCGCAGCAGCGTTCGTGCGATCGAATCCGCCGGACGGCAGTGACCCGTCGGTGTCCTTGCTTCACCTGCGACGGTCGGCGTTACGGCTGTTGTTTCGCTCGCTGCGCGAATCGGGGGTGGCGGTTGGGGACCCGACGTTGGATCTCGTGCTGCCGCCCAGGTCACCGCTGATGACGCGCCCGCTGGCTGACGACGAGGTCGTGTTGTGTCGTGGCCATGCGTTGTGGTCGCTGAGCGATCTGCGGCGGGCATCGGCGTGGGCGCTCGCCGAGGCAACGTGTCGATCGGTGGAGGTCGCGCAGATCCGCGTCACAGATCTTGACCTCGACGGTCACCGCGTCTGGATCCACGGAGGTCGGACGACGGCGCCGCGTTCGGGGCATTTGACGGACTGGGGTGTCGGTCAGCTCCGGCGGCGAGTCGAGACGTTGCCCGCCGACCCTGCGACTCGCGTCGTGTACGGGGGTTCTGGTGACGTTGGGACCGGGCAGGTGTCGGCGTCGGTCGCGATTGGTGATGTGTTGACGCGGGCTGGTTTGGCGGGGGAGCGCGATGTGCGGCCGGCGTCGGTAGCGGCGTGGGCCGGTCGAAAGATTCACATGGAGTCGGGCCGTATTGATGAGGTTGCTCGCCGGTTGGGTATGTCGAGCCTGGATCGCACCGCTCGGTTCATCGCGTTCGATTGGCAGGACGCCAGTCGATGAAGGCCCGGTCGGCTGGTGTCGCGTCGTTGGAACGCTTGGAGGCGCTCGTCGCGAACCCTGCGTTGTACGAGTTGGCTGGGCTGGTGCCTGGGCAGGATCCGTCGAGTGGTGGGCGTCGCCGGTTGTATCCGGTGTTCATGTGGTTGCTGTACGACGCGTTGCTATCGGTGTACGGCTCGGCCCGTCAAGTGGAAGTGGAGTTGGCTCACCCGCTCGTGTGGCGGCATCTGCAAAGCCTGATCCGGCGCCGTTTCCCGGATGATCAAGAGCTCTGGTTGCCGGAGGCGCCGCCATCACTACCTGTATGCGCGGACGCGATGGCTGACCGATCCGGGGATCCTTGCTGAGCTGCGTGTGATGCACCGGCGGTTGGGGGCCGAGCAG
>JBLFZD010000007.1:0-27638 GCA_047610085.1 Ilumatobacter sp.
GGTAAGGCCGGCTGGGCGCTGCAGCGAATGGCGACGGCCCCGTGGTACCAGGGCATCGCCCTCGACAACCGCGGCGCAGGGCGCAGCGACAAGCCACACACGCCCTATTCCCTTGAGCAGATGGCCGACGACGCAATCGCCGTACTCGATCATGCAGGCATCGAGACTGCCCACATCGTCGGCGCCTCGATGGGTGGCGCAATCAGCCAAATCATTGCGGTCAAGTACCCCGATCGGACACGGTCGATCACGCTCGCATGCACGGCAGGCGCTCATCACCCATGGCGCGAGGAACTGCTGAAAACTTGGCGTGACAACGCTCTCGAGCGCGGCATGGGAACCATGAGCCGTGAAGCAGCTCGCTGGGTCATCGGCCCCCGATCGTTCCGACGTGTCCTGCCGGCAATGGGCTGGCTCGGGCCGCTCGCTCTCGGAAGACCGTCGCACGCTTTTGCCAACCAGGTCGATGCAATCCTCAATGTCGACATGACGCTCGTCAAGGAACTCGGCAATATCAACGTGCCCGTCATGGTGCTCGTCGGCAACCAGGACATCCTCACGCCACGCGGCGACAGCGAGGAACTGGCCGATCGCATCCCCACGGCGGAATTCGTCGTGATCAGTGGCGCTGCCCACGGCTTCATGGTCGAACACGCGTCGACGTTCAACAGAGTGCTGCTCGAGTTTCTCGGACGGGCCGAAGCTGCATGGACCAAGCGGACGACCTCCGCCACCAGCGGGTCGCTCAGGTCCGCATGAAGGTCGTCATCGTCGGAGCCGGTATGTCCGGGCTCGTAGCTGCCACCGAGCTGGCCGCTGCTGGCGTCGAGGTCACCGTTGTTGACAAAGGTCGCTCGGTCGGGGGGCGGCTCGCAACCCGCCGAATTGGCGACGCTCGCCTTGACCACGGCGCCCAGTTCTTCACCGCCCGTACGCCAGCATTCCAGCGGCGGATCGATGACTGGGAGGCGCGCGAGTTGGTCCACGTGTGGAACCACGGATTTGAAACCACCCAGGGCGATGGCCATCCGCGTTACGTCGCTACCAACGGGATGAACTCGCTCGCGAAAGATCTCGCCACCGGGCTCGATGTCGAGACCTCGACGATGGCGTTCGCTGTTCGCCCTGGTGATGACGGCCGACGGTGGCAGCTCACGATCGACGACGGAACCGCTCGTCCGGCTGACGCGATTATTCTGACGAGCCCGCTTCCTCAGACGTTTGCTCTCCTGCTCGATAGCGGCACCGACCTCGAGAACTCGCCGCTGCGTACCGACTACCACCGCACGATCGGGCTCCTCGCGACCCTCGACGGGCCGTCAGCGATCCCCGCACCCGGCGGCGTGCAAGATGGCGACGCAGTGTTCAGCTTTATCGGCGACAACCAGTCGAAGGGCGTGAGCCCGACCCCGGCCGTCACGTTCCACGCGAGCAACGAGTGGAGCCAGGAACACTGGAACGACGACGATCAGCTCCTCGAACTCCTCACCGCAGCGGCCCAACCGTGGCTCGGCGGGTCAGCGATCGTCGAGGCTCAGGTCAAAAAGTGGCGATTGGCCGCACCGATGACCATCTGGGATGACCCAACGTGGAGCACCTCCGACGGCACGATCGTGCTGGCAGGCGATGCGTTCGCTGGGCCAAAGGTCGAAGGAGCGCACAACTCCGGCCTCGCTGCGGCCCACTCGCTCCTCGCGTGACGTCCGGTCAGTTCTCGGGAGCCTCGACGGGTTCGAGACCCGGCAATGCCGAGGTCGTCGGCATGACGATCGACCCGTTGAGCGAGCCTTCGTACACCACCGTTGTCGTCGGCGCCACGAAGCTCACGTCGCACTTCACTGCGGTGATGAGTGATGCCTCAAGGTCGAAGAACGTGCTGCTACCAGGGCCGAAGCGGCGCAAGAAGTCACTAAAGCTGGTGATGTCTTCGTCTTGGCACTCGCGTTCGATCACCGGTGCGTACGGGACCTGCCAGCCGTTTTCGAACAGGGCGTAGCCATCTTGCAAATCAATGATCGGTGGGAGCTCGACGGTATCGCTCGGCCCTCGAGGTAAGAGCGCAAACCAGACGACGGCGTCGCCGAGTACATCAGCAAACACCACACATCGATCGGGAGCCAACAGGTTGTCGCAGCGAATCTCGCCCGGCGTTCCCGGGGCGACGCGCATCACTCGATTTGGCTCCAGCACCGCATCGAGGAACCCAACCGTCAGACCATCGTCCCCCACAGCGAAATCCTCCGAGCGCTCAATCCGCTCCGCGGTCTCAATGAGATCAATCTTGCGTTCGATGATCTCGCCATCGGCACCCAGCATCTGGGGTGACACGACCGCAATCTCTGCCTGGAGCTGGTCACCCAGCAACACGGTGTTCGCGCCCACAGCAAGCAGCACAAGGGCACCCAGGGCAGCGACGAACCGCCACGTCAACAACTGTCTCACTTTCGCAAAGGTACCGAAGTGAGGTGGCGCGCAAGCGGCACCCCCGACGTGACGCTGGTCAGCCGGCGACAGCGACGAGCGCGGCTCGCGCCGCGGCCTCACCGATTCGATCGATCACGTCGTCATCGTGAGCGAGTCCGACAAAGATTGCCTCGTATGCCCCGGGCGCCATCGCCACACCTTGAGCGAGCATCGCCCGGAAGAAGCGACCGAAGGCTTCCTCATCAGTGGTTTTCGCATCATCGAAGTTGCGCACCGGCTTGGCCGCGTCAGCACCACAGACCATGCCAACCAACGTCCCGACCACCGGGAAGTGAGCAGCAAATCCCGCCGTTACGCACGCATCGCGAAGTGTCGCGCCCAACCGTTGAGCCCGAGCGACAAGTTCGATGTAGAAATCGGGCGTCAGGTTGTCGAGTGCTGCGAGTCCGGCAGCGGTGGCAAGCGGGTTACCCGAGAGGGTGCCGGCATGGAAGAC
Source organism: Ilumatobacter sp. (assembly GCA_047610085.1). GTDB lineage: Bacteria > Actinomycetota > Acidimicrobiia > Acidimicrobiales > Ilumatobacteraceae > Ilumatobacter_A. Next base: position 2,921 of record JBLFZD010000007.1, read on the forward strand.
CGGTCCGAGCGGCGACAGGTTGTCCATAATGTCCGCCCGACCACCGATCGAACCGATTGGCAGACCGCCACCAATGACCTTGCCGAAGCAGGTGATGTCCGACGCGACGGCGTACTTTTCCTGTGCGCCGCCGCGCGACAAGCGAAAACCGGTGATGACTTCGTCGAAGATCAGCAGTGCCCCAACACGATCACACTCGGCACGCAGCCCTTCGAGGAATCCGGCAACGGGCGCCACCACACCCATGTTTGCAGCGACGGGCTCAACGATGACCGCAGCGACCTCTTCAGTGAGTTCCGGCACGACGTTGTAGGGCACGACCATCGTGTCAGCGACCGCAGCGTTGGGAACGCCAGCGGTGCCCGGCAGCCCGAGCGTTGCAATTCCACTGCCTCCGGCCACGAGTAGCGCATCGGTTGCCCCGTGAAAGTTGCCAGCGAAGGTGACAATGCGATCGCGGCCGGTGACGCCTCGCGCCAACCGGACCGCTGTGCTTGTGGCTTCGGTGCCCGAGTTCATCAGGCGGACCCGCTCGCAGCTCGGCACGCGTTCGGAGATCGCTTCGGCGAGTTTCATCTCCCGCGGCGTCGGTGCTCCGTATGACGTGCCATCTGCGGCTGCAGCCGTGATCGCAGCGGTGATTGCAGGGTGCGCGTGACCAAGGATTACCGCGCCATAGCTCTGCACGAGGTCGAAGTAGGTGGTGCCTTCAACGTCGGTGATCGTGGCGCCTTGAGCACGGGCCACGATGTATGGCTCGGCTCCAACCGACTTAAATGCACGGATCGACGAGTTGACGCCACCCGGGATTGCCTCCCGAGAACGGGCGAAAAGAGTGGCGTTCGACGGCACGCCTGCACCGGTACACATCGTGGGCGAGCAGCCAGCAGCAACGCAGCCAACCGGTTCACACAGGGGAATCATCGAGTTGGTCATCGGGTCTCCAGTTCGGCAAAGCGACGGGTGCTATAGGTCAAAATGATGTTGGCGCCGGCGCGCTTGATGGCGGTGAGATGTTCGAGCATCACGGCGTCGGCGTCGATCCAACCGCGTTCGGCTGCGGCATGAATCATGGCGTACTCGCCGCTCACGTGATACGCAGCGACCGGCACATCGACCCGCTCTACGACATCGCTGATGATGTCGAGGTACGCCATCGCTGGCTTCACCATGACCATGTCGGCACCCTCAGCAATATCGAGGTCGACCTCACGAATCGCCTCTCGGACGTTGCGATAGTCCTGCTGGTACCCCTTCCGGTTGCCGCCATCGGCGATTTCGACATCCACCGCATCCCGAAATGGTCCGTAGAGCGCACTTGCGTACTTCGCCGAGTACGCGAGGATCGCCACATCGGGGAAGCCGGCATCATCGAGTGCGTCGCGAATCGCCGCGACCTGGCCATCCATCATCCCGCTTGGCGCCACAACGTGCGCGCCGGCCGTTGCCTGGGCGACTGCGGCCTTGGCGTACAACTCCAGCGTGGCGTCGTTGTCGACGCTGCCATGGCCATCAAGAATTCCGCAGTGACCGTGACTGGTGTATTCATCGACGCAAAGGTCGGCCATCAGCACCACACGGTCTCCGTGGTCGGCCAGCAGGTCGGCGAGCGCCAGCTGCACAATGCCGTTCGGGTCGTAGGCGCCACTCCCGACTTCATCCTTCGCAGCCGGAACGCCAAACAAGATGACGCCTTTGACGCCAAGCGCTACGAGTTCGGAGACTTCGACTCGCAACGACTCACGGGTGTGTTGCATGACTCCCGGCAGCGAGGTGATCGGCTGCGGCTCCGAAATGCCTTCGCGTACGAAAAGCGGAGCGATCAGGTCATCGACGCGTACGTGAACCTCAGCGACGAGGTCACGCATTGCTTGGCTTCGTCGGAGGCGACGCGGCCTCGAAATTGGGCGGGTCACATCACCGTGCTGCACACACCCGAGCCTACGCAGGCTCGGGCCCGACAAAACCGGCTGATGAGACGCTGGCCGCATTGCCCCTTCAGTTGCGGTGGCGGCAAGTAGCGTCACGTTGGTGTCCGTACAGGCCTGGTTCTCCAATGATGACGTCGAGATCGATCCCGGTTCGTGGATCACACTCAAACTGTCCGTGCAGAACCTGAGTAACACCACCGACAGCTACACGATCGTTCCGAGCGGGCTCAACGCCGACTGGATCAATGTAGATCGCGGCAATCTGACGTTGTTTGGTGGGTCACTCGATGTGATTGACGTGAAGATCGCACCACCGAAGCTGCCGTCGACCACAGCCGGCCCAACCGTCATCGGCGTCCGGATCATCCCGAGCGCTCAACCAGACGAAACCATCGCCGCTGAGACCACCCTCGACGTGAAGCCATTCGACGATCGTCGCATCGTGTCGCTCCAGCCGGTGATTCGCGCTCGACATCGTGCCAGCTACGAGTTCATGGTCGAAAACCACGGCAATGGTTTGGCCAGCTGTCGGATTCGGCTCATCGACCCAACAGGTCGCGTCGACGGTACGTTCGATCCGCCGGCAGTGGGGGTCGCTCCTGGCGGAGCAAGCCTGGTGCGCCTCAAGGCAAGGGCGCGGCGCGGCGCGTTCCGGCGGGCGATCCGAACGCTCGACTTCGAGGTCGAGGCCGAACAGCCCGACCACGACCCAAGCGCGTCCGCGCTCTCGTTCGTGCAGCCGCCAACGGTTCCCGTTGCCACGTTCCTCAAAGTGCTCGCCGTGGCGGCCGTCATCGGCGTTGCGGTTGGCGCATGGTTCGGGGTCATCCGTCCCGAAATACGCGCCGCAGCCGAAACCGAAGTCGATGAACGCCTCGACGAGTTCAATTCCATCCTCGCAGAAAGCGCCGGGCAAGACGGTTCCCAGGCCCCGGTCACGACCGACTCCAACCAGGCCGACCGGCGCACCGTCGAAGACCCCGCAGAACCCGACTTCTTCCGCCTCGAGGTCAACCCCGCCGCCCTCGCGACTGCCGATTCTGCATTCACCGTTGAAGAGGGTCGCCTCTTCGACCTCACCGACATCCGCATCGAAAACAGCAACAACGACTCCGGCCGAGCATCACTCTCGATAAACGGCGAAGTGGCCTATGTCTGGTCGCTTGCCAATATCCGCGGCCAACTCTTTGAGCCGAGCATCACCCAGATTCGGCTCGATCCGGGCGACAACCTGACATTCAGCGTGCGATGCGACAACGTTGGGGATCCATCGATCGCCACGTGCTTCAATGCCATCAACATCGGCGGTCGCTCGATAGAGATCGACGAGCTGTAAGACAACGAACTCGGGCACTCTGGCGGATCAGCCCAGGCCGAAGCCGGGCATACCGACGAAAACCTGGCCATCTCCAACGACTTCAATCGGTGCGGTCGCTGCTGCGCCTGACGCCGACTGAACAACGATGATCCGGTCTCCGCCTCGTTCGTTGGCATCGACCGGAACGGTGACCTCGAAGTTACCCAGCTCGTCGGTGACCGTGAGAACCGAAGACTTTGGGCCATCACCGAACACAACAGTGACCTCGGTGTTTGGCGGGTATCTGGTTCCTGTTGCAACGAAGTCGCCGCCGACCTCGACCAATTCGGTGTCAATCTTGACGACAGGTGCAAACTCGCCATCACCGGCGAGCACAACCGTCGTGTACTGACCATCCACGGTGGCCAACTCGACCAGAGCCGTTCGGCGACCAGCATCGGACGGTGTAAAGGTGACGCCGACACTGCATGACGCACGCGGATTCAGGATGCGGAATGCACAGGCATTGCTCGTGAAGCTGAAGTCCCCAGTGTGAGCGCCGGTAACGGCGAACGAGGTGACCAGGGTTGGACTGAATCCGATATTACTCAAGTCAAACTGGAACTCGGTGCTCGGCTCTCCGACCGTGACCACTCCGAGGTCGTGTCCACCCGGCTCGATACGCAGCGCAGGGATACCTCCGGCGCCTTCGATGCTCGCCGACACCGACACCGAGCCGAAGCCTGTTTCAGCGATGCCGAGCACAGCGCTCGACGGGCCGGGCCCGCTTGGCGTGAAGGAGAGCGCTACCGTGCAACTCCCACCGGCGGGGACCGAGTTGGCGAGCAGACAGGTGCTCTTTTCTTCGTTGATGACGAACTGCGGATCCGAGATCGTGACAGAGTCAGGCTGGAACGATGACGGCCCGTCGTTGATCACTGCGACATACCACTCATCGCTCTCACGGCCAACGAGCGTTGTGCCCAAATCAGCATCGGGCAGCGACAAGAGGGGGTCCGACGATCGGGCGATCACCTGGCGGCCGGAAAGCGCTCCATCGAGCAACAATTCATTCGCAGCAGCTGTGTCGAAGACTGCGGTGCGCCCCGCGTCGCTGAGGTTGGGGTGAGCATGCACACCCGGCGTTGGCACCACGACGCCAGCAGCGTTGGTGAGTCGGGTCAATCGGCCATCGCTGACCTCAGCAAGGAGGAGGTCTCCATCATCGCCGCTTCCGATTCCGGGCACTTCGATGAGTTGAAGATTGGCGGCTTTGGTGACAAAGGCCACGAGTTGGCCATCGGCCGAGATCGACGGCTGGCTCGACGGTGACGTTCCAGCAACCGGCGGCGTCGTATCGTTGCGGACGCTCACGAGGCGCAGCTCGGTCGAGTCATCCGAACCGATCTGGCCGTCATCGTTGGTGTCACGGTCGACAACGAACACTTGGCTCGGACAGTCGGTCGTGCATGCCGCATAGACAGCGTCGACCAAACCGACATCGGGCGAGGTGAATGTGATGCTCATTCCATCACGCGAGATGTCGGGTTCACTGGCTCCCGCAAGCGCCGGGGTTCCTGCAACATTCGCACTCACGAGCGACACGGCGAGGAAGGGGTCGGGTTGATCGATGTCCCAGACGTACACCTGGGTGGTGGCCGCCGCCCCATCGACGAGCCCCTCGGCCCATCCCGGAACGGCGTCCGACGACGTGGCGTCGGATCGATAGGCAAGGTTCGAACCGTCATCGGAAAGCGCCGGCTGGTCAAGCCCAGAGTGGATAAACGTGCTGGTCGGCGAGTCGGCCGGGGATCCAGCTACAAATCGAGAGCGACCCGGATCGTCGACCGGCACGGTCACGTCGACCAGCGAAATCGTACGGATCCCGGCAGCATCAAAGAGATGGTCGGCGGGATGGGTGTACGCCACGCTCGCACCGCTCCGCGAGATGGTGGGCGCCTCCACCATGACGTCATCGCGGGAAATGCCACCCGAACCGTTGCGGGTGGACACGAGGTCCCAATCACCAACGGCGCCCATGCAATGCGGGAGCGTCAAACGGTAGACGTCCCAGCGATCACCAGTGTCATCATCACGAAACACATCGAGCGCCATCTGCGTCACCGCAACAACGGTGCAACCATCGCCAGAGATGACCGGGAAGACGGTGTCGCCTGAGCGGAGGCCATCGGGCACGGGACTCAACTCGATGGTGGCCTCGGAAGTGCGATCAGTGAGAAAAATTGTGGACGAACGAATGTCGGTCGGGATCGAGTCATCGGCGGGTTTCGACTCGTCGTCGGGGGTCGGAATACCCTGATAGACGACGTAGCGGCCATCACCGGAGACGGTTGGATACGCACCGGTAGCATCGCCCAAAGCCCGTGCGTTGACCGACAGCAGGGGTGCCTCGATTTGGGCGAAAAGTTGAGGTAGCGCCTCGACACCAGAACCGCTGCTGGAGAGGACGGATCCGATGAGGAGCGTGGCTGCTCCAGCCAACGTCCGGCGCTTGGTGCGACGATCTGCTGCCACGTGACTCCTCACTTCTTCTCGGTGACCCATCTCGGCAGTGTACGTACCGTCGACATGCGGATTGCTCGTCGGGACTTCTCGAAGGATTTCATACATCACGCCCTCTCGCGAACCGACCATGCGGTGGTCAGAACCCGAACCAGCCCTGCAAGAGAATAATCGGCAGCTACGTGAGTGATCTTGAGCCCTGATTCGGTTGCTCGGGCCGCCGTGGTTGGGCCGATTGCTGCAACGATCGGTGGGAGCGCGTCAGCAGCACCAGCACCCAGCGCCTCGGCCCAGCCCTGCGCTGCTGAGCCGCTAGCGAACACAACGGCATCAGCACCGGCAATCACCGCACGGCCTGCTGCATCTGGGTACCGGAGCACGGTCTGATACCCCGTGATGTTGGTGACCTCATGGCCAGCGGCTTCGAGGCCGACCGCCAGCGTGTCGGCGGCGCGGTCTGCCACCACGATGACGACACGTTGTGGAGACCGGTTGAACTCGACGAACTCCTCGACCAGTGCTGCGGCGAGCTGCCGGTCAGGAACCAGGTCGACTGCCCGTCCGGATACCTCAGCGAGCCTCCGTGCTGTTGCGGTGCCGACCGCTGCAAGGCGAGTTGTCGTCAAGTCGGCAACAGCGGCGACACGATCGGCACCGGCAACCGAGGTAACGATCACCCAATCGGGCGACGTACCGAGCGCCGAGGTCAGCGCCAACTGTTGCTCGGCATCTGCGTCGATGACTCCAATCAACGGTACGTGGGCGACATCCGCGCCGCACGCCGCCAGCAATTTGGCAAGTTCGCCACGAACCTCGCGAGTGACAACGACGGTACAACCGGCGAGCCCGTCGACCTCAAAGGAGTCATCGACGGAGAGCGTCATCCAAGTCGTTCCTGCGCAAGCTGCGCAGCGGAACGTGCGACATCGAGCATCTGCGGGGTTGCGACACCATGAGACGACCCAGGCACGGGCACCACGACGCCAACCGAAACGCCGCGATCGGGGTCAGCGAGGAAAACGTGGAGATCGTCCGCGATCACATGGCCTCCAACCGGCAGCGAGCAACCGCTGCCAAGTTCACCGAGGAATGCCCGCTCGATCTCGACACGACGCCGCGTATCGCCATGGTCCACCGCAGAGATCGACGCACGTGTCTCGTGATCATCAATGCGGCATTCGACTGCGACGCAGCCCTGACCAACCGCCGGCACAAACGCTTCGAGCCCCAAGGTCTGGTCGATTCGCTCGGTCAGTTCAAGGATGTCGAGCGCAGCGAGCGCCATGACGATCGCTCCTCGATGGGGAATCTTCGACAGACGTGTGTCGATGTTGCCGCGCAGCTCAACGAATGCGAGATCAGGCCGCACTGCGGCGAGTTGCGCGCGGCGGCGCACCGAACCGGACGCAACCGTGGCACCGGGTTCAAGGTTGTCGAGCGTCGATCCAACCAACACATCGTTGGCCCGGCGGCGTTCGGTGAACGCACCGATAACAAGACCATCAGCAATGTCGGACGGAAGGTCCTTCGCTGAGTGCACGGCGATGTCAGCGCGCCCGTCGAGCACGGCCCGCTGCACCTCCTTCACAAACACACCTTGGCCGCCGATGGAATGCAACGGCACGTCTTGGCGTATGTCACCGGTGGTTTCGATCAAAACAAGATCAACAGCTCGCCCCGTCGCTGCAGTGATTGCCGATGCGACCGTGGTCGACTGGGCGAGAGCCTGACGCGAGCCGCGTGTAGCGAGTCGCAGCGCAGGAACGGAAGATGCTGCGGTCACGAAAAAGCCGGTCAGCCGAGGTTGAACAAGTCGCGAACCGCCGCGGCGTTGCGGTTCCCCTGCGGCGTTCCCGCATCGCTCTTCAATCGAACCGACGGTTCGTGCAGAAGCTTGGAGACGATGGCCTTCGTGAGCGCCTCAATCGTCGACCGCTCAGCATCCGACACGTCAGCAAGGCGATTCGCAAACCGATCGACTTCAGAGGCGCGAACCGCTTCGGCTGCTTGGCGCATCGAGGCCACAAGCGGCGCTGCTTGTCGAGCGGTTTGTTCAACCGAGAAGTTCTCGACCGCTTCGACCACAATGCGACGCACAAGTTCGACTTCTTTGGCCCGCCGAGCAAGACCTCGGTCGGCCCAGTCGCGCAGGTCGTCGAGGTCCAAAACACTGACGCCATCGAGGTCGGCGACATCGGGGTGGACATCACGGGGAACTGCGATGTCGATAAAATGCAACGGTCGGTTCACGCCGTGGCGAGCACGCTCAAGGACATCGACGGTGATGATTGGTTCGCCCGAGCCCGTCGACGCAACCACGATGTCAGCTGCTGCGAGGGCTGCGTCGAGACGGTCAAAGCCGAAAGCGCAAGCACCAACCCGCTCGGCGAGTGCAGCACCTCGTTCAGGTGACCGGTTGACGACACAGATTTCGGCGCCGCCAGCCTTGTGCAGCGCAACGGCAACGCCTTCGCCCATCGACCCCGCACCGATAACTGCAACGTTGCGGCCAGCAAAATCTCCCACAATGTCGTGAAGCATCTCAACAGCTGCATGACTCACCGATGCGGTGCCCTGACCAATAGCGGTTTCGCTGCGCGCCCGCTTGCCCGTCTCGACAGCGGTTCGCAACAGCAAGTTCAGCCCGGCTCGGGCAGCAGATTCGCGCTGCGCAACCTGCCACGCCGATCGGATCTGGCCCAGGATTTCGCCTTCGCCGAGCACCGCCGAGTCAAGCCCTGCAGCGACCTCGAACAAGTGCGTGACCGCTGCATCGTCGTGCGCACTGAACAGGTGCGGCGTGAGGTCGTCAACATCGAGTTCGCCGAGTTCGCACAAAAAGTCGCGGATGTCGCCATAGGCGCCATGGAAGCGCTCAGCAATGACGTAGACCTCGGTGCGGTTGCACGTGGAAACAATCACGGCTTCGCGAATATTATCTCGCTGAGCCAACCCAGAAACGCTCTTGGCCAGGTCATCGGGCGCGATGATCAGGCGTTCGAGCAACCGCAGCGGCCCGCTGCGATGGTTGACGCCGACGACGAGAATGGACATGACGTGATCAGCCTACGCGGATGCCCCTCGGTCGCGAGTGCCGGGGACAGCTGGAAACTTCGTAGCTTGGCGGGCATTGGCTCGGCGCTGTTCGTGATAGCTCAGAATCTGGAGCTCGACAGCAAGGTCGACCTTGCGGACGCTGATGCCGTGCGGCGCAGTGATGAGCATGGGCGCAAAGTTCAAAATGCTTGTGACGCCAGCGGCCACGAGCGAATCAGCCGCTTCCTGGGCAGCAGGGCCGGGTGTGGCGATGACACCGATGGCGATATCGCGTGACTGCACGATCTGGCTGAGTTCGTCGATGTGGCGGACACGCACCTCACCGATCAGGGTGCCGATCTTCTTGGCATCGATATCGACGATGCCGCCGACGGGGAAACCACGCTCCCCGAAGCCGCCGTACCCAGACAGCGCTTGACCCAGATGCCCGGCGCCGATGATGACAACGTGCCACTCGTGGGTGAGCCCGAGTTCACGCTTAATTTGGAAGACGAGGAATTCGACGTCGTAGCCCACGCCACGAGTGCCGTAGCTCCCCAGGTACGACAAGTCCTTGCGCACTTTGGCAGCATTGACACCACCGAGTTCAGCGAGTTCTTCTGATGAAATGTTGGTGACCCCGAGGTCGAACTGATCCGACAGCAGCTGGAGGTAGACCGGCAGGCGCGCAACAGTCGCTTCAGGAATCCGACGTCGAGTCCGTTGGCCAGCCACAACGCCAACATACGACGCTTGTGCACAGTTTCACAAAGCCGTGAGCGCGCATTTCGCAGACTGTTACCAAAGTCTCAGTGGGGCCAAACGGTCAGATCAGCTCGCGACGGAGCAATTTCCCCGTCGCGTTTCGCGGCACGTTGTCAACAAACATGATCTTGCTCGGGCACTTATAGCGCGCCAGATGATCCAGACAGAACTCGATCAAGGTGTCTTCATCGATGTCGGACCCACGCCGTGCGACCACAAACGCTTTCACCGCTTCACCCGTGTGCGGGTGCGCCACCCCCACAACGCCGACTTCGACCACGTCGTCATGAGTACTCAGGACGTCTTCAACTTCGGCGGGGAACACGTTGAAGCCCGAAACGATGACCAGATCCTTGGCGCGGTCGACGAGCCACAGATAGCCGTCGTCGTCAACCGTGGCCAGGTCGCCGGTCTTGAGCCAGCCGTCATCAGTGAGCACCGCTTCGGTTGCATCGGCGTCGCGGAAGTAGCCAGCGAACACGTTGTCGCCGCGTACCCATACTTCACCGACATCGCCAGCGGGGATATCGCCGTCAGCGTTGACCAACCGAACCTCCACGCCATCGAGGGCACGTCCGACCGAACCGAACCGAACTTCACCACCGATTGAGGACGTAACAATCGGCGATGCTTCGGTCAGGCCGTAACCCTCGTTCAGCTCGATGCCGAAGCGGTCGCGCATCAGCCGAGCGGTGGCGATTGGCAGCTTCGACGCGCCCGAGAGCGCAATTCGAATGTTGGAGAACTCGCTTCCTTCGAGTTGATCAAAGTACGCAAAAGCCTGCCAGAGAGCTGGCGAGCCTGGCAACACGGTGACACCACGCTCAGCGATCGTTTCGATTGCCGTGGTCGGGTCAAAACGTTGCACCAGCAACACCGTCGCACCCACCGAGAGGCCGAGGGTCATTGCCACATTCAGCCCAAAGATGTGGAACAACGGCAAAACGGTGTAAATGACGTCGCCGGCTTTGATGTGGTCGGCAGTGGTCAGGCTCTGCGAAATGTTCGCCGAGAGGTTGCCGTGGGTGAGCATCGCTGCTCGGGGGCTTCCCGCTGTGCCGCTCGTGAAGATCAGCGTGGCGAGATGATCAGGGTCGACGTCGACACGGTCGACCGACCCAGATTCCAACAGGTCGTCGAGAAGCAAGGCGCCCTCGGGAACGTTGGCGGCGTCACAGGTGACCACCGTGCGGAGCGACGGCACCTTGGATCGGTCAACGTTGTTCCACGTGGCGGTGCTGACCTTCTCGATCACGACAACACTGGCCGCCACCGTGGCAATCTCCGACTCGATTTCGGGAGACGGACTGAGTGGATTGAGCGGAACAGCGACCGCTCCAAGCCCGAGCGTGGCGAAATAGCAAACGACGAAGTACCGCGAGTTGCTGCACAACAACGCAACCCGATCACCATCTTTTACGCCAATCGACGCAAGCCCACCCCGCAGCCGATCGATTTGATCGCGTAGCGAGTCGTAGGTGGTGGGTCGGCCCCGACTGACCAATGCGACGGCGTCGCCTGGATGTCCATCGATAACGGTTGCAAGGTTCATGGGAAAATTTCGAGACGACGGTCAGAGCCGGAGCAGGGACAAGATCCCGGCGAGCAGAATGGCAGCGAGCAAGATGCCGAGGACGAGAGTGGTTGCTGGGCGCATCGGTTGCGACGTTAACGGGTCGTGAGGTCGACGCTCACCGTTACGGGTTCCGGTGTGGGATCGTCACGAAGGTCAGAAATCACGACTTGGTCACCGTTATCGATCTGTAGCTCCTCGGCTGCCGACCTTTGGTTCATGATCACGGCAAGCATGCCGTTCGAGTCGGTCACCAGTCCGACGGCGCCCGTTGCGACCTCGGCGAACGAGGTGACCCGGCTCGCGGCACGCGTCGACCCACCAGTGGGATCGGCTGGTGCACTCCATCGGATCTCGACCATGTCACCAAATCCGGACGGCAAGTCGTCGGGCCCGACGTTGAGTTGCACATTGCCAAAACGGTCGGTCCACAGAGCCTGCGCGATGACGGTCGTGTCGTCGATCTGAGGGAGCGGGACCATGCCCGGAAACAACAGATCGGTGTCGACGAGTTCACCAAGGTCAAGAAGATCGACGCCGTTGCACAGGTGCGCTGCAGCAGGTCCAAAGACGTCACGCCCATCGAACGTCGCTCCTGGCGCCTCGAGTTGATACTCGAGGTTTGTGAGTGCAACGGCCCGTCCTGCTCCTCCGACCATCGCAACAGCCGGAGCCAGCACACCATTATCGGGACCGACGAACACCCCTTCGCCATCGGCAACCTCGACGGCGATACCACGACGAGCGGTACCAACGCCAGGATCGACCACCGCAACGATGACGCCCGAGGCGACATAGCTAATCGAACGGGCCAGCGCGAGCGATCCAGCGCGAACGTCGAACGGCACAATGCCATGTGTGAGGTCGATCACTCTGGCATGCGGAGCAATCTCACGAATCACCGACTTGACCACGCCGACGAATTCGTCGGTCGTGCCATAGTCGGAAAGAAAGGAGATCGTGTCGTAACGGCGGCCCATGTCGGGATTAAAACTACCAACTGGACGCGACAAGGGCTGATGCCAACCCCCCGGTGGCACCAGCCCTGTCGGCGCTATCCGCTTGCCATCAGATGGCCAGTGAACGCGTCTCCACGCCTGGACGATACGCCGAGAATCGCGATGTGAAAAGGGACACACAAAGAAATCTGCGCACGATTTGCTACATCGCGATCTGCGAATTTCGGATCGCGAGCTGTTCAATCGGCGCGCAGGCCTCCTGAGCTGGGGGTTAGCCGAGTTCTCGACTTCGCTCGGTTGCCGCGTTGACGACATCAGCAACGATCGACCGGAAGCCGTGGGCTTCGAATCGGGCCAGCCCGGCAGCCGTTGTGCCACCGGGCGACGTGACGTTGACCCTCAACTGGGCCGGATCGCGATCACGATCAAGCAGCGTTGCGGCACCGAGGAGCAGCTGAGCAACCACACGTTCTGCGACGTCGTACGCCAGGCCCTGATCGACAGCGGCATCGATCAGCGCCTCGGCGAGCAGGAACAGGTACGCGGGGCCTGAGCCAGCAACACCCGTGAACACGTCAAGTAGCGGCTCCTCAAGCCGCTCGACGATGCCGACGGACCCGAGGATCTGCGCTGCCCAGACAAGGTCGCCCTCGTTGGTGGAAGCTCCACCCGAGATCGCAGCGACACCTTTGCCAACGAGGGCTGGCGTGTTCGGCATAGCGCGGATCACCGCGACGTTGGGACCCGCAACCGCTTCGAGTGCAGCGATGGTGACACCGGCCGCAATCGACAACACTCGGCGAGCTCCACCGGCCACCGCCAGAGCGACAGCATCGGAGACTCCGTCGGGCTTCACCGCAATCACGGCCGCGGCACATGCCGGAACCTCCTCGAGGACCGAAACTCGGGGGAAGAGCTGAGCCAGCTCGACGCGCCGGGCATCGAGCCGTTCCACCACCGCCAACGAACTCGGATCGAACACCTCAGAGGAGATCATCCCACCCAGCAGCGCAGCACCCATATTGCCGCCGCCGATCATCACTACATCAATACTCATGGCCAAGACCGTAGTTCCGAACCGCCCGGATGGATGCGGGGAACCGACTCCCCCGAGTTGCACCCATCCGGACACACCTTCACTGGGTCTCCAGGATCACAAACGGGAAATGAAGTCGTCAGACGTCGTCGAGGTATCGGCTGGCGTAACCAATGCGAAGCAAGGGCTGAAACGTCTGCTCGACGGTGGCGTAGATCGTGCCAAGAATACGATCGATGTCGTCCTTGGTCACCACCGGGGTCGGCAGCTCGCCACGCAAAAACACTGCATCCTCGACCCCGACCGAAAAGTGGACACCGACGAGTCGCTCATTGCGGCGCAGCAAGTTTTCGTAGAGCTGGCGCTCATTTTCTTCGGGCGCAGGCATCACGTAGGTCTCATAACGCAGGGTGCGCTGGCCGAGGGTGAGCCACACGGTGGTGAACTCTTTCTCCTCGCCATGCATTCGCACGTACCAGCGAATGACGTCGTCTTCGCCCCGGTCGACCGCGACGATGTGTTCGTGTTCGCTATCGAGTTCACCGATCCACTCATCGATCTGGCGCTCGAGCACAGCGAGCTGAGCAACGCTGAAGGCTTCGGTCATGATCTAACCCCCGCAGCAGCGAGAACCGCCGCCGCCCCGCGATCTGGGTCGTACTTAATGACTGGGTCATGGCAGCTCACGAGTTCAGCTCCAAGGATTCCTGCGAAGAGAGCGTGGAGACGCTCGGCTGCGGCACGCCACGTGTAGGTTGCCGCCCGTTCGACGGCGGCCGCGCTCATCGCCGCGCTCAGGCCGTCGTCGTCGAGAATCTGGGCTAAAGCAACCGCATAGTCGTGAGGGTTTCGGCCCTCGATCAGTCGACCGGTGACGCCATCATCGATCAGGCTGAGAAGCCCGCCGACCGCGCTTGCGACCACTGGCGTGCCGCACGCGGCGGCCTCGAGCGCCACCAGACCGAAGCTCTCAGATCGGCTCGGCACGATCACGATGTCGGCAGCACGGTAGTAGCTCGACAAAATGTGGTGAGCCTGAGGCGGCACGAAGTCGACCGAATCGAAGATGCAGAGTTCGTCGACGAGGTCATGCGCTCGATCGGTCTCGACGCCGCCATCGCGTCCGCTGGCACCGCCGACGATCATCAGACGTGCATCGGAATGACCCTGGGCGTGCAACATCGCAAGTGCTTGGATCGCCACGTCGGGGCCCTTGAGCGGTTGGATCCGCCCGACGAACACGATGAGCGGCGTATCGGGGTCGGCGCCGATTGCTTTGCGAGCACCGGCCTTTGCTCCGGGAGCGAAAAACGCGTGCTCGACGCCGGGAGCAATGATCTCAATACGCCCGTGCGGGTTCCCGTAGAGCCGGCGGAACTGTTCCTCTTCCTCACCACAGCTGACGCAGATGGCATCGGAGCATTGGATGATCTCGGCTTCGGCTCGGTCGCGCCATTCTGGCTCGGGGTCGCCGCCTTCGGCCTTCACGCGGGCAAGCGTGTGGAAGGTCGACACAAACGGCACGTCGAGTTCATGTTTGAGATGGTGCCCCACCACGCCGCTAAGCCAGTAGTTGCCGTGAATGATGTCGGGCAATCCATTCGTTTCGAACCACTGCATCACGCCATGACAGAACTGGTCAGAGATATCGGGCAGCGCCTCTTTAGGAAGGTGGTGTGGACCCGCCTCGATGTGGACGACCCGGTGGTTCGGCTCAACGAACACTTCCGGAGCAAGCCCGTCACGGTCGGCACGAGTGAACGTGACGCACTCGATGCCCTGCTGTGACAATGCCGACACGAGTTCGCGGACATAGACGTTCATACCACCGCTATCTCCAGAGCCCGGCTGGAGCAAAGGAGATGTATGCAGCGAGATGATCGCAACGCGACGCACGACGGGCGGTGCCGAGCCGGCTTCAGACAAGGATGGAGAACTCACGTGAGGTTCAACCGGATTCAGTCGGTAAGGAGCGAATCGACATTCGCTTCGCCGTCGCGATAGCGGCGCACCAACTCCGCGCTCAACGCGTCGAGTTTGTCGAACCGTTCCCGACGGTCCTGTGAAACACGTTGCTCGAAGGACTTGATCGCAGCGGCGAGCGTTTCGAGTTCGCCGGCATCGAGATCATCGATCCGCCCATAATAATGCTCGGCGCAAATGCCATCGAGTTCTACGGACAGTGCATCGTCGCTCAGGTCTTCGGCCGGACGCGGTGGTCGGGCGGGCCCGCCCGTGAGCTGTTGTGAGAGCACTCCAGTGACCTCGTCGGCCACGTCGCCGCCGGACTGACGGCGAACAAGTGCGGAATTCACGAGGTCAAGTCGCGCCTGGGCGACGCGACGAGCGTACGAAACAACGTCGTCGCGCTGCTGCATCTGACCGCGCACTGCGCGCAATTCATCGAGCGACAGACTCGCCGGGTCGACGCTCTCATTGTCGGTGCTCATAGTGCTCCTCCCGAGACCGGCGGAAGAACCGCGAGCTCGTCGTTTGGTCCGATCATTGCATCGGACTCCACATCATTGCCGTTCACCCAGATTCGACAGGCACCCAGCACGTCGCTAAATCGCTGCCCGTAGCGAATCTCCGCCGCCTGCAACACGTCGGCCACGGTGGCGCCGTCGATGACATCCGATCCCGTACCCGCTGCTTCGCGGGCCGACGCAAACAGACGCACCTTGGCCACATAGTTCAATCTACTCCCGGGTCGGGTCCAACAGGCTGACTCTGCCTCAGACGAGCCGATCTTACGAAACACGACCGACACAACACCTCCGACCGCGACAGAGCCTCGGGCCGAACCGCCGGTATCGTCCGGTCCCGTGGGAACTGCTAAACGTGAACGCCAGAAGGCCAACAAGGCACGAGCCGAACAAGAGGTGGCTCGTCAGGAGTCGAAATCGAAAACGACCAAAATCGCTGTCCTCGTGGTCGGAGCGATCATTGCGGTCTTCTTGATCGTCGTCGTCGCCGGGCAATTCGTCGACGACGAGACCGACGAGACCTTGGTCAGTAGCGACGAGACGGTCAGCCAGGAACTCGAAACGTTCGACACCGAGGCCGAGCCGGTTACTACCGAAGCCCCCGCGCCAGATGCTGCTGCCGATGCCGATGCCGGCGAGGATCCACCCGAGTCGACGCTTGAATGCCCGCCCACCGGAGGTACCGACGAACAGACACAGTCGTTCGACGGCCCACCCCCGTATTGCCTCGATCCCGAGGTTGAGTACTCGGCACTCGTCACCACCACCGCCGGCGACATCACGATTGCTCTCGATCAGGGAGCGGCACCGAACACGGTCAACAACTTCGTGTTCCTCGCCCGCAACAACTACTTCGACGGCACGGTCTGCCACCGGGTCATCCAGGGCTTCGTTGCACAGTGCGGTGACCCCACGGCCACCGGCCAAGGCGACCCCGGCTACAAGTTCGAAGATGAGCTGCCCACAGGGGGCTCGTACAAGATCGGCTCGATCGCCATGGCCAACAGTGGCCCCGATACGAACGGCAGCCAGTTTTTCATCATCTCGGGAGACAGTGGCGCAGCATTGCCGCCGCAGTACAGCCTGTTCGGTGCGGTCAGCAGCGAGAGCGACCTGAGCGTTGTTGCCAAGATGGACGCCATCGGCTCGCTCGACAGCAGCGGTGTTGCCAGCGAAGAACTGCGCATCCTCAGCGTCGACATCATCGAGGGCTGACGCTGCGAGAGCTCAGAGATCGATTGACGACTGAGCAAGCGAGGCAGTCCGAGGCATCAGACCAGCCCGTTATCGGAAGACACCGCAGGGCAGTTGCGGGTCCGGTTCGCTTGGCGGCGTGCGCTCTGGCGGGACGCTTTAAATGCGCGGCATGATCGTGAGCGTTGGTCTCCGTTCGGGGCGCAGGCGAGCCACATCGGATTGCCGTCGACTCGTTACCGCCACAGCAGGGAGGGGCCCGTTGACGCCGGTGAGTTCCTTGGCAACGAATGGTGACGTCATCGATCGGAGAAGGGCCGAGTAGCCAAGCTCGAAGCGAATGGAGGAGCCAGGCTTCATCCTGGCCGGAGTCGCAAGAATCAGGTGGTCGGTGCTGGCCGCAAGCACCGTTATCCCAACCGGTGGACGAATATCGTCCGGGTCGGTGTCTTGTGTTCCGGCAGCAATGGTCGTCTGCCAAATCTCGCCTCGATCGTCGGTGGCGTTGACGACTTCGCCGAACACGTTGTGATTCGCCCGCCCCCGTGGTCGTGTCGGTTTGCGATGCGACTCGATGACTTCGCCAACGAGTGTGATCGCGTTCGTGTGGAGTCCTTCGATGGGTTGCCGACAGAGTGGGCCACGTCCGAGGAGGATCGATTCTCCAAGGCGAAGGTTGTTGATCCGGCCGACGTTCTCGGTGCTGGCAAGCCAGCCGATGTTCGCCGAATTGCCTCCTGACACGGTGTCGATGTGGATGCCGAAGGCCGATTCGATCTTTTCGACGAGGCCCGACAATTCGCCCATGATTTCATCGATGGGTTCGATGCCGCTTCGACACGCGAAGTTTGTGCCGATTCCTTCAAGGCGCAAGCTCGGACAACGAAGAATGTGTCGGACTATGGCGTGCAGGTCGTTCGCCATGGCACCGACGCGCAGGTCGCCGAGTTCCGCCATGATCATCACAGGGTGAACTCGGCCGCAGACTCTGGCGGCGGTGGCGAGCTCTGTGAGAACGTCGATGTTGCTGTTCACGCTGATCGTGTTCGAGCGGACGACACGATTGACCTGGCTCATCATCGGCGAGCGCATCAACATCATGCGGGTGTTGACGTGGGCGTGGCGCATTCGTTCGATGTTCTCGATCCGAGAGTCGCCGAGTGCAACCACACCAGCCGCAACGAGAACACGGGCCAGCCGGGGTTCGCCGAGCAACGCTTTGGTGACACCGGTGATCGAGATACCACGCTGGGCGGCGCGGTCAACGAGACTTCGGGCGTTGTCGCTGATTTTTTCGAGATCGACGTCGATTCGAAGTCCGTTCATCATGCAGCAATCGCGTGAACGCCAAGTATTGGGAATACAGCAAACACCATCTCGAGAAGCTGGCCGGTCGGCCGGGTCAGCGCATCGAGGAGCACCGTTCGCTCCGTCGTCGTGAGCAGAGGATTCGCTGCCGTGCCGTCGATCTCGCCGCAGTGCGCTTCGGAGTAGACGACTGCTTGCGGTCGGCGATCCGATCTCGGCGCTTTGGTGCTGCCGATGCTGAAGGATTCGGACATGTTCTCTCCTGAAATCGGGCTCAACGCGGAGGCAACCGCGAGTCCGGCTGAATCGATCGAACGTCGATGGAGTCGGATGTCAACGGGGTGTCTCCACTAACAGGGTGGTACGCATCGGCGACGGTACGACCGTGTCATCGACAACCGCGCGGGCTTGCGCCGCCGTGTCCCCAGCCCAGCGCCCTCAGCCTCTAGCTGGGCAGCCCTCGCGGGCGTGTTTGACCGTTTCCGGACACCGACCCGAGCGGCCTATCGGAGCGGATCGTCCTCATCGGTTGCCGTGAGGCCAAGACGGGCTGCAGCGGCGATGGCTGCTGACCGGTTCTGCACGCCGAGTTTGATGTACGTGTTCTCAAGGTGACGACGCACAGTTCGTTCGCTGTAATTCAGGTCTCGAGCGAGGTCGACGATGGTCCGCCCGGAGGCGACGGCCCGAAGCAGCGCTGTCTCGGCATCGTTGAGATCTGAGCGCGGCTGTTCGCGCTTCGCGAGTACCGCGATGTTTTGGGCCGCTTGGCGCGGCAGCAGCACCTCGCCGTGCACTGCGGCTTTGACGACATCGGCGGTGATCGCGCTCGGCATGTCGAGATACACCACTCCAGAAGCACCGACACTGAGTGCTCGGATGTAGCCCTCAAGATCGAGGGTCGCAACGACAGCAACCGCAACACAATCTGGATCGACGGCAAGTTCCTCGAGCTGCTCCCAGCGCCCCGCCTCAGCGCAATGAACCACGCCGACCCACACGGCTCCGGGCTCAGCAGGGCCGTGCTCGAAACCACCAAGTCCAAGCTGAGTCATGACCGCTTCGTTGTAAGCAATCAACCCACCGAAGATTTCTACTGCTGTCACACATCGACGCTACTGCCAACGTCTTGCTTGTTCAGATGAGATGACCACTTCCAGACAATCCACTGTCCAGACACCGCCAACCAAGTGCAATCGCGATCGAATCGAAGATGAGCGCACCGAGACTTCCACCCATGAAAATGCGCGCCTGGAAACCGAACCGGCGACCAGTCGTCGAGCGCATCGGGATGAGCCGGAACTCAGCCCTCAGCGCGGTTCGGCACCTGTCGACCAAGGCTCCTCCGTCGGTCGGCGTTCAGGCGGTGTCGTTGGTCATCGGGTCAAGTTTAATCGGGCTGGCGGTCGCGCTCTTGGTCGAAGCACGCCTCGGCTTGGCGCCATACGACGTGCTGGCCTCAGGTCTGAGCCAACGCGGCCCTCTGTCGCTCGGCCAGGCCAGCTGGGTGATTGCCGCTGCCTTCACCGTGGCAGCAATCCTGTTGGGTCGTCGGCCCAGCAGCTGGGGAATCGCCTACGTGTTTCTCAACGGGTTAGCAATCGATGCAGCGAGCGAAATCTTGCAGGAACCCTCGTCAATGGCGCTTCGTATCGCGTTCGTGCCCGCTGGAATGATCGCGATGGCCGCAGGCATCAACGTGGTGCTCCACTCGGGAACGACCGGCGGCCCATTCGAGCTCCTCGTGGCCGCGGGAGAAGACCGCGGCATCAGCGCCGTCAAGGTCCGCTTCGGCCTTGACGGCGGCGTGCTGATGTCTGGCGTTGCCCTCGGCGGCGCCTTCGGACCAGCAACGGTCGTCTTCGGAGCGCTGATGGGCTACACCATCGTCTCCGGAAACCAAGCCCTCGCCGATCACCGTCGCGGTCGGGACATGCGAAGAAAAGCCGACGCTCGCACTCCCCGACACTCACGCCGCACGCGAGTTCCCGTGGCCGAGTCGTCACTCTGCTCGGCAGACGGACGCGGCCACTCAAGCGCGCCGGCGGTCCGGCGACCGATCATGCAAATCGTCAGCTCGACGCGCAGCACGACGCAGCTGCGATCAGCAGAACTTCAACCGCCCAACGACCAGGAGCCTGAAAATGGCCAACGTAACGAAGACCCGTGTCCGACCCCTTGACAATCACCTGCTGATCCCGAAGGCAAATGGTGACGCGGTCACGATCACCGGAAAGAGGAAGAAGTAGGACATGACCAAACAGCTCGCATTCGACGAAACCGCCCGCCGAGAACTGGCCCGCGGCGTCGACGCGCTCGCCGACACCGTCAAGATCACGCTCGGCCCCAAGGGCCGCAACGTCGTGCTGTCTCAGCGGTGGGGAGCACCGACCATCACCAACGATGGTGTCACCATCGCCAAAGAAATCGACCTGATCAACCCGTACGCCAACATGGGCGCCCAGTTGATCAAACAAGTCGCAATGGGAACCAACAACGTCGTCGGTGACGGCACCACCACGGCAACGGTGCTCGCTCAGGCCATGATCACCGAAGGGCTTCGAAACGTCGCCGCCGGAGCCAATCCGGTCGCACTCAAACGTGGCATCGAAGCCGCCGTCAGGGCCGCCGTCGCAGCGATCGGCGACATGGCCGTGCAGGTCGAGAACCGTTCCAACATTGAGAACATCGCGGCGATCTCCGCTGCGGACCGACGGGTCGGGCAACTTCTCGCCGAGGCGTTCGACCGGGTTGGGAATGATGGCGTCATAACCGTGGAGGACTCCAACACCTTCGGCTTAGATCTCACTTTCACCGAAGGAATGCAGTTCGACAAGGGCTACCTGTCGCCCTACTTCGTCACTGATCAAGAACGGATGGAGACCGTTCTCGACGACCCCTACATCCTGCTCCATCAGGGTCGGATCGAGACCCTCCACGACCTACTCCCCGCACTCGAGATGGTTGCGGTCGAGAACAAGCCCCTCCTGATCGTCGCCGAAGACATCCAAGGCGATGCTCTCTCCACTCTCGTTCTGAACAGAATCCGCGGAACATTTACCTCCGTTGGTGTGAGAGCGCCAGGCTTCGGTGACAGCCGCAAAGATATGCTCGCCGACCTCGCCATCCTCATCGGCGCTCAGGTCATCAGCAGCGACGTTGGCCTCAAGCTCGACACCGTCACGCTTGACCAACTCGGTACCGCTCGAAAGGTGATCGTCACCAAAGACACCACCACAATCGTTGAGGGCGCCGGCGACCCCGATGACGTTGCAGCACGCATCGCTCAGCTCAAGGCTCAGATCGACGTCACCGATTCCGACTTCGACCGCGACAAGCTTCACGAACGACTTGCGAAGCTCGCTGGCGGAATCGCTGTCCTCAACGTCGGTGCCGCCACCGAGGTAGAAGCCACCGAACTCAAGATGCGGATCGAGGACGCCGTGTCGGCAACGCGTGCAGCGATTGAAGAGGGCATCGTGCCCGGTGGAGGTACTGCCCTTCTCAGAATTCGTCGAGCGGTCGACCGGTTCGCCTCGACGTTGGACGACGCCGACGAGGTCATCGGTGCTTGCATCGTTCACCGCGCACTCGCAGCCCCAGCCCGCCAAATCGCCAAGAACGCCGGCCACGATCCCGACGTGGTCGTTGCCGACATCGAACGCGAGCTCGGATCGATCGGCTTCAACGCCGCAACCGGCAGCCTTCAAGACCTTGCCAAGGCAGGGATCATCGACCCAGCCAAGGTCGCCCGGGCTGCGCTTCAGAATGCAGCGTCGATCGCTGCGCTGATCCTCACCACCGAGTGCATCATCACCGACCGACCCGAATCGGCATTCGTCTGAACGTCAAAGCCGGGGCCCTGCAAACACCTTCGCAACTCCGGATTGGCGCGACGTAGCGTGACGTTGTGACAACACATGAGTCGGGGCGGTTCGCCTTGGCCTTCGGGACACTCGGAATCGTGTTCGGAGACATCGGGACGAGCCCGATCTACGCATTTCGTGAGTCGTTCGAGGTGTCAGAAATCGAGCTGACCCAGGCAACGGCGTACGGCGTTGCATCGGTGGTGTTCTGGTCGCTCATGATCGTGATCTCTGCAAAGTATTTGTTCTTGGTGATGCGCGCCCACAACCACGGCGAGGGCGGAATTCTCGCACTTACGGCCTTGGTGATGCCACCGAAGGGCTCGCCGCCATCCAAGCAGACAGCGGCGATCGTGACGCTCGGGGTCTTCGGCACCGCCTTGCTCTACGGCGACGGATTGATCACACCAGCGATTTCGGTGCTCTCGGCAGTCGAAGGGTTCGAGGTTGCGACAACGGCGTTCTCACGCTTCGTGATCCCGGTGTCGATCCTGATCCTCATCACACTGTTCGCGGTGCAACATCGCGGGACTGCCGGTATCGCTCGGGTGTTCAGCCCGGTGATGGTCATGTGGTTCGGCGTACTCGCGATACTTGGTGCTCGTCAGATCGCGAAGCATCCCGGCGTGCTTGCTGCGGTGTCACCATCGTTTGCAATCGACCTATTCATTAGTCACCCGGCGCGCGCGTTCTTCGCGTTGGGGTCGATCTTTCTCGTCGTGACCGGCGGTGAAGCGCTCTATGCAGACATGGGTCATTTTGGTCGGATACCGATCACATTGTCGTGGTACGGACTCGTACTTCCCAGCCTGCTGCTCATCTACTTCGGCCAGGCCGCGTTACTTGGAAACGGTGACGGTGTAATCGGTAACCCTTTTTACGACATGGCGCCGAGGTGGGGCGTGGCCCCGCTTGCCGTGCTTGCAACGTGCGCAACGGTCATCGCGTCTCAAGCGCTGATCTCGGGTGCGTTTTCATTGACCGCCCAAGCCGTCCAGCTTGACTACTTCCCTCGCGTGACGATCCGCCATACGTCACCTGGCCACGTCGGCCAGGTGTACGTGCCATTGGTGAACTGGCTCCTGATGGTCGGTTGCGTCGCGCTCATCTTGATCTTTCGAACATCGAGCGCACTGGCTGCCGCATACGGAATCGCTGTCACGACGACGATGTTGATCACCACGCTGATTTTCTTCCGGGTGGTGAGGGATCGGTGGGGCTGGTCGCTCGCCAAGGCCCTCATCGTGCTCATCCCCTTCATGCTGGTCGACATCGCGTTCCTGTCAGCGAACGTGCCCAAGATCCCGGCGGGTGGTTGGCTTCCGTTACTCGTCGGTGTCGTGCTCGTTGCGCAGATGACGACGTGGCGACGCGGCCGCGACCTCGTCAACGATCGGCTTCGGGAGTCGAACCGGACACTCGCTGAGGTGCTCACCGACGTCGAAACCAACGGTATTGGGCGCGTCCCCGGCACAGCGGTGTATCTGTTTCGCGATCATGGCAACGTGCCACCCGCACTCGCCGCAACCGTCCGGCACCATCGGGTGTTGCACGAGCAGGTCGTGCTCGTCTCGGTCGCGGTGGCCGACGAGCCCTATGTCGGCGTTCGCAAGCGCGCCCATCGAATCAACCTTGCTGGAGGCGTTGTTCACGTGAAGATCACGTTTGGATTCATGGACGATCCCGATGTCCCAGCGGTGCTCGCCGCCGTTGAGTTCCCTCACCACGAGTTCGACACCAACGACGTGACGTACTTCCTCGGCCGCGAATCCGTGACAGCGGGCAACCGCCCCGGAATGCACCCGCTTCGCGACGAGCTTTTCGTACTCCTTCATCGCGGAGCCGCAAGCGCCGCCAGATTCTACCATCTGCCACCCGCTCAGGTCATCGAGGTCGGTGCGCAGGTCGAGCTCTAAGGTCGCTGCTGGGCTCACCACAAACTCACTGCATGAGCTTCTGCAGGGAATACTCCCGCTCACCAGTGCGATCCTCTTTTGCAAGCTGAAGGTTCAGGGTTCCAAGTCCAAAGCGATGAAACTCGAGAACCTGCTCCACGCCATCTCAGCCGTCTACCCGAGCCTGATTGACGAGAGCTAACCGAACGATTGGCTAGCCAGCGAGGTTGTCACCGAGAGCATTCAACACAGCGGCATCGATACCGATGGTGGCGAGGTAGTCGCGAATCGAGCCATGATCAGCAACGAGACCGTTGATCACGTTCGCCATCGCCTCAGGGTTGGCAGCGAGCATGAACGATGGCGAGGTCCCCATCCGTGCAGCCATCTCGGGGTTGTTGGCCTTCACCCATGAGAGGAGTCGGCCCATGGCCTCACGCGTCAGGCCGTAGTCGGCAACGATGATGTCTGACTCGACACCAAGCCCGCCGAGCACGAGTGCCGCCAGCACACCGGTGCGATCTTTCCCTGCAGCGCAGTGGAACACGGCGGGACCAACCTCGGGCGCAGCGAGCACCCGGATGGCGTGTGCAAACCGATCGCTGCCGGACTCAAGCATGTCGAAGTAGGCCCAGGTCAAGAAGTCGATGTCACCCTGTTCACCGGGCTCGACCTCGGGGATGACGCTGTCACGCCAGGTCACGTCCATGATCGGCAACGCATGGAAGTCGACCGGGTATCGCTCAATCGGGAAGCAGCCGTGATCCGCGACCTCGCCGGCTGACCGAAGGTCCACGACCGTGCGGATGCCGAGCGAGTCGATGACGTCGATGTCAGCCTCGGTCAGTC
>JBLFZD010000008.1:0-27437 GCA_047610085.1 Ilumatobacter sp.
ACGTCGATGAGCGTCACCGGTGCGATGGGCTGGCCGATCCGCGGATCGCTCAGCGACCGGTTATCGATCATCGGAATCGCCGATGGCATCGGGGTCGGGTCGCCATAGCCCGTTGCGTCTACGAGCCCAGCAGCTTGAGCGACGGCCGAGGTCAACTCATCGGTGACGACCTCTGGGCGGGCCAGGCGGAAGCGGTCGAAGGCGATATCGCCGGATACCCAGACGGTGTCGACGCCAAGCAGCCTCGATACAGCAGCGACCGATCGGGGTTCGATCGTGTCGGTCTGGAACCTGTCGTCGAGCGCGAATACCAGGTCCATCGCCGCGGGGCTCCCGAGGGGCAACAGATCGCGAGTCACGAGGGCGCGCTCGGTGAGCGCCGGCAGCGGCTGATCGACCGTATAGCCCCATTGGAAGGCGCCGAACTCTGTG
Source organism: Ilumatobacter sp. (assembly GCA_047610085.1). Lineage (GTDB taxonomy): Bacteria > Actinomycetota > Acidimicrobiia > Acidimicrobiales > Ilumatobacteraceae > Ilumatobacter_A. Next base: position 433 of record JBLFZD010000008.1, read on the forward strand.
CCCGGCACCTGGAGTACTCGGTAACCATCGGGTCGAGCATCGAGCGCTGCAGCAGCTTCGGTCCAGGCTGCAGGCGGCGTCTGGTCACGCTCGAGCGCCTCATCGACGAAGCCCCCGTTGCGCAGGGCGGGAAGCGCGACGATCGCCGTTGCTGCGACCAGACTCGCCAGAGCAACTCGCAGGACAGCGGGTGGCACCTTGACGCGCTCAACGAGTCGACCATCGGCGACGTGGCTCACCAGAGTTGCGACGCCAAGACTCAGACCGAGCAGCATCACTGGGACGGCGCGGGTGCTACTCCGAAGTGCAAGCGCCAAACCACCCTCGCCATCTCCGACGAGCAGTGACATCAGGGGTGACGGATCTTCGATCGGATGAACACCGACCCCGAGGAAGAAACCCGCACCGACCAGGAGCGCTGCGAATCGACGATGCTCCCACCGGAACAACACGATGCCCGCAAGACCGAAGCCCATCACCGCATAGTTGATTATGATCGTGCGCAACGAAACGAGGTGATCGATCGAGGCGGTCGTTGCAGCGGAGTACGCGTCGCGCACATAGAAGAGCCAGTAGCCAAGACCACGGGACACCTCGGTGGGCGTCGAGGTCAACGACACCGCCTCAAGTGACTCGGAGAAGGCGAGGACGTCGGCGCCATTTCTGCCTTGGATGAGCAACATCACGATCCACCAGAGCGACACGCCCACACAGAGCGAGCCGGTTCGCGCCGACACAGCGAGTGCCTGACGCCACGTCAACAAGCGCGACCACACCGCATGTGCCAGCCACAGGACAGGTGCCGGAATCACCATTGCCAGCGCCGTTGCATTCACCGCACCCACGGTGAGTACAACCAGCGCAATTCCAGCTGGGTACCGCCAACGCTCCCATCGGGTGTCAGACACCCGTTGTCCGTATTGCCGGGTGGCGAGGATGGTCAGGCCCACGATCCAGCCGAGGCCAGCCCAGGGGAGGAGGAGTACCGAGGTCCGTGAGATGTACGGGAGGATGTAGGGCGACAGTTGGTACACGAGCCCGGCAGCCAACGCTGCGAGGGGGTTGAAGCCGAGCACCCGAGCCATCCACCGCACGCCGAGACCAGCGGCGACAAGGAGCGTCCCGATCCACAGTCGGTGAGCAATCCAGTCCGGCACACCGACGGTCTCGAACAACCAGAACCAGGGCCCCGTCGGCCACAGATATGCAATGTGCTGGTGCGGGACCCACCCGGCGAACTGCCGGGGGTCGAAAGTGGTCGTCGCGTCGGCCAGGAATCGGCCTGGATTGAGGTAGACGTACAGCTTCGAGTCGGCGGGCATCCTGCCGGGCGACGCAGTGAGCGAGGGCAAGTAGGCAAGCACCGAGAGAACAAGTACCGACAGCGCCACTTGATGTTGGCGCACACGCTCGAGAATCGTCATTGTCTCACCACGCTCACTACCGACAGAGCACCCACGGATCAGCCCGCTTCGGGAAGAAACCCGGACACCCGTTTGGCCAACTTCAACACGCCTTGCTTCGAGCTGCGTCGATGGTGCGACGCTGAATCGTCATCGGTGATCGCCCGATTCTCGACAAACCAGTCGTAGCTCTGAGCAAACATTTGATCCGTCGACCAGTTGGGCGCCCAGCCGAGCTGGTCGTTGAGATGTTCGATGTCGAACCACATCGACTTCGAGTACATCATCCAGTGATACGGGGCGAACGGCGTCACCCCGAGGCCGGCGGTGAGCTTCATTCCCAGCGATGCCGGCCCCGCTGGCAGTGAGCGGACCTTGGCATCAGTGCCAGCGTGAGCACACAGCGCTTCGAGCGTTTCACGCATCGTTCCAAATCTGTCGGTACCGACATTGAATACGCCCGGACCGTCTTTCTCGGCAGCCAGAACGCACACGTCGGCCAGGTCGTCCGAGTGCACGAACTGATACCGGTTGCTGCCGTCGCCCAACACGATGGGGTCTTTGCCATCTGCAATCCACTCGAAGAGGATGCCGAAGATGCCGAGCCGGCCATGGCCCAGGATGGTTCGCGGCCGGACGATCGACACGTCGAGACCTTCTCGAGCCGCCGCCAGGCAGGCCCATTCAGCAGCGAGCTTGGCGTGGCCGTAGGACTCCATGGGAGAGGGAACCGTGGTCGGGAGCACCGGGTTGACCTTGGGGACTCCGAACACTGCGCTCGATGACGTGTGGATCACCTTGCGAACCCCTGCCTCTGCGCTCGCATCGAGCAGATTGACCGTGCCATCAACGTTGACCGTGCGCAGAAGATCTTCATCCCTCGCGAGTGGAACCTGGGCCACATTATTGAGCACCACATCGATTCCGTCGACGGCTTCGCGGACCACTGATCGGTCGCGAACATCACCCTGCACGAACTCAACGTCGCTCGGGCGATCGTCGACGTCGTTCAGGTCGAGCACCCGGACCTGCTCACCTGCTGCATGCAGTCGCTCTACGACGAGCGCCCCGAAGTACCCGCTGCCCCCGGTGACGAGATACTTGGTCACAGTTCGATTCCTTGTTCCAGACACCAACGAATGCTGTTGCGCATGCCATCGGCGAGCGCGAACTGCGGGTCATAACCAAGCTCGGTTCGCGCCGCCGAAATATCGACGGCGATGTTCTTGTTCATTTCGCCGAGCACATGGAACTGCGTGATGTACTTGCCCGCCTTCTGCGTGAGCGTGTCGATCTTTTCGGCAATCGTGCCGACGACGTTGGGCAGCTTGAAGCCGTTTGGCTTCACCTCGAAACCCTCCGCGCGAAGTGCGTGACCGACCGTTTCAACGATTTCGCGAACCGTGTACGGCTCGGCGTCGGCAATCCACCAGCCCATGCCGGGGTCGGTCACGGTCAACTCAGCTCGAACGATCCCTTGCACAAGGTTGTCGATATAGGTCATCGAACGTATCTGGCCACCATCACCAAGGATCGGAAACTTACCGTTCTTCACCATCGTGAAGAACGTGGTTTGGCGAGCCGGTTGGTGCGGGCCATAGAACCATGGTGGGCGAACCATCACAGCGTCAAGGCCAGCATCGACCGCGGCGAGGACGGCGAGTTCGCCGTCCTTCTTCGATGTGCCGTAAGCGAGATACGGATGATAGGGCTCGTCGTTGCCAAATCGATCGTTGCGAGCCCCGTTGGCGCCGAACGGACTGTTTGAAGACACATGCACGACGCGTCGCACCCCAGCGCGCTGGGCCGCTTCCATCACATTGCGGGTGCCGACATGATTCACGGCATCGAACTCGTCCATCGATTTCGCCGGGTGAATGATGCCGGCTGTATGGATGAGGTCGACCGGGCCGGTGAGCCCGTCGAACAGCCGGTCGAGGCTGGCTGGATCGGTGACATCACCGCGGATCACCTCGACACATTCCGGCAGGTGCTTCGTCTCGTCGTCGCGGCGGGCCAACCCCCGGATCAGGCCCTCGCGTCCGTACTCGCCACCGCCAGCCAGCGCCGTGACCAGGCCGGTCCCGAGCCAACCAGCAGCACCCGTCACAACGGTGACCGCCGGAGTCTCAATCGTTGAAAGATCGTTCACGCCGCTCATCCTGCCCGCTCGTCGATGTAGCGACGCGCATTACGAATCGACACCGCCATCACCGAGGCCTGAGGGTTCACACCGGGGGCTTCGGGTAACAGTGCAGCATCATTCACGAACACGTTGTCGGTTCCGTGCACAAGGCCATGGCTATTGGTCGCGCAGAGCTTCTCGTCATCGCCCATTGGCGCCGTCGAACAGAGGTGCACCGTCATCACGCTTGCCTTCGATGCCGCAAACATCGATGTCATGGTGGCCAAGTCGGCACGGTTCCGCACAATCGGTGCGCCCTTGAACGCCGGATAAATTTCTTCTGCGTCGGCCTCGAGCATCACCATGGCAAGGCGAGCCAATCCTTGACACAGTAGATCTCGATCGCGTTTCGTCAGCCGGTAGGTGACAATCGGGTCACGCATGCCTGGCACCGCCTGCACAATGCCGCGACCTTCGCTGGTGATGGCGGCGTAATAGATCGCTAGTTCAGGCCATGCCGTGACCGCCTTGCCGAAATCTCGCCAGTTGTCGGTGAGCGCGAGGGCAACCAAGCCCGGATGACTTGCCGAACCGCCGAACGAGATGTTCGGGGCGAACTGTTTGACCTGATACACCGACACGTCTTCGGGGGTGTTCACCGCACCAGCGAATTTGGCTGACAGCTTCACGGTCGGGTGCACCGCGAGCGTGCGCCCAACACGGTGACGGAGCCCAGTCCGCTGCAAGATCGCCGGAGTCTGGATTGCCCCACCACACACGATGACGTCACGGAAGGCGATAGTGACGGGTTGCCCCTCATGGGTGAGCTCTGCGGAGAGGGCTCGGCGACCGTTCCGCACGATCTTGTCGAGGCGGTGATCACAGAGGATCTTGGCACCCGCGGCGAATGCCCGCGGGAGGTAGGTCCGAGTCATGCTCTGGCGCTTGCCTTCAGTGGCGCCAGCACCTTCGGGATAGGTCATCCAACGCGGGATTTCATCGTTGGTCCAACCCAACTTGTCGGCCCCACGCGCCAGAATTCTGCTGGCCTCGGTGTGCTCGCCGGGCACTCGTTGGACACTCAGTGATTCCTCAACCTCTTCGCAGATCGACATGATGTCGTCGGACGCAAAATCCTGAATTGAGTACCGGAAGCGCCAGCGTTCGAGCGTCTCCTCGGGCGGACGCCAGTACAGGCCACTGTTCACTTCGGTACCGCCGCCGGCACAACGACCCTCGGTATAGGCAATCGAGGGAACGCCGAGCGCAACGGTCACTCCACCCGAGCGGTACTGCTTATCCATCTGGTCGAGCGAGAACGGAACCACCGAACCCTGTTCGATCCACGGCCCCTCTTCGACAATCAGAACGTTGTGGCCTGCCTCGGACAGGATCGCTGCGGTGGTCGCACCGCCAGCCCCCGACCCAACGATCAGAACGTCGCAGTCATGATGTGTGCTCATATCGGGCGTCCACCTTCGACGGTCGTATCCGGCCAGGTTTCCCATACATAGGCAAACCCCAGCGAACGCACAAGTCGGGGATACTCAGCAAGCAGCGGGAGCGGCAGCTTCACAACCAGGCGGCGGACGTTGCGATGACCGATCACCATGCCGGCGAGGTCGATAACACGCCCAATCGTCAGGACACCGAAGCGGGTAAACGACGGAAGGATCCGTACTCGACGGCCAATGAAATCGATGGCTTCGAGCCGACGATCCTCAGCGAGTAGCGGTAACTCCGCTTCAAGGAGTCCATTGGCGAATCGTGCCACCGTGCTGGGCGTGTTCGCAGAGTCGGACATGACCGCACGAGCTTACCGATGACGAGCCCATCGCCGGACGCCATCACCACCGACCGGCGCTTGTGGCGACAGCTACTCGTGATCGGCGTAGGCACGCCGGCGTCTGCGGAAGGTGATCGCATCGCTGATTGCCCACCAGGTCACCAGCAGAAATGCCTCGCTCACGATATTCCCGCTCATCTTCGAGGTACCAGCGACTCGGTCGCGAAACGTGATCGGCACCTCAACGATACTGCAGCCAGCCGCAACAGCTCGGTAGGTCATTTCGATCTGGAAGCCATAGCCCTCGGCACGGATGCCATCGAGGTCGATCCGGCGAAGTGTTTCTGCCCGGTACACGCGGTACCCCGCGGTGGCGTCGTTAATCGCAAGCCCGAGGGCAATGGCTGCGTAACGATTACCCCAGCGTGACAACCATGTTCGCCGTCGAGGCCACCCGACAACCGAACCGCCGGGGATGTAGCGCGAACCGATCACGACCGCGATCTCGCGCCGAGCCAGATCGAGCATGGTGGGGAGTACCGCTGGGTCGTGTGAAAGATCGGCGTCGATTTCGACCACAGCGTCGTAACCGTCGGCGAGCGCCAGCTTGAACGCGTGGAGATACGCATCACCTAAGCCGCGCTTTTCCTCGCGTTCGACGAGGGTGATCCGAGGATTCGTCGTTGCGCGGGCTCGCACGATCGCTCGGGTGTCGTCCGATGAAGCATCGTCGACGACCAATATGTGTTCGTCGGGCACATAGCGGTCGAGTCCGTCGAGCAATTGAGCGATGTTGTCGGCCTCGTTGTGTGTGGGAACCACGATCAGAGTGCGCATCACGGAATGGCACCTAACACGCCATACAAGTTGGTCAGCACGGCAAGGCCAGCCCCGCACAGCACGATTGCGAAGGTCCAACTGTGCTTTTCGAGGCTGAGGTCCTGATCGCCCGCCTCAATGTCGGCGGCTTTGGGCTCTGGCCACCACGCTGCAACGGCGATCAGCAACGGGAATGCGGTGAAGACGAATCGGGGACGGGCCGTGACCGTTTCGGGGATCAGCATGAGCGCAATGATCACAACGCTGTAGGCAATCCAGGGGAGAGGGAGACGCTTCTTCCACGCGGCGAACACCATGATTCCCAGTGCAAAGAGCGACAGGAAGGTGAGCGCATCGGCAGGTGAGTCAAATGGGCCGGTGAGGAATCCGTAGGTATCGGTGACTGCTGTTGCTCCAAAGCTGGTCCCCTCCGACCACGCCTCCCGTTGCACGCGAAACCAGGCCCCACGCTCGCCAGCAGCATCATCGACATACAACTGGAACCCGATAAACCCGATTGGGGCCAGCAGCACCGAAAGCAACGCTGACCATTGGCGGTTCGTCTTGACTGCAAGAACTGCGGCAACGAAACACGCCAACACGATCGCAACGCCATTGGGGCGTGTCGCTGTTGCGAGGGCCGCCGCGAAACCAGCGATCAACCATTGCTCATCGAACAGGAGGAGTAAGCACGCTGCAGCAAACACGATGAAGAGAGCTTCGGAATAGGCGAATGAGAGAACGAAGGAGCCCGGAAATACCGCAAACAGCACCATTGATCGAGCTGCCACTGTGGTGGAAAAGGCCCGCCGGGCAAGCATTCCCACGAGTACCACGGCGATACCGCCCAGTACGAAGTTCAAAAGCAGCGCCGCCAGAGTGTCGCCGCCAGGCAACACCGAGTCCACGACGCGGACGGCGCCCGGATACATCGGAAAGAACGCCGCCCGAGCTTCGAGTTGCTCGTACGTGATGTTGTCGGGAATCGACGACGGGTAGCCCAACCGAACAAGCTCCAAGTACCAACGGCCATCCCATGACGTGAGCACGCTCGTGATCAGCGAGACGGCGCCCTCCTCGGGCTCGCCACTCTTGCGGGCATCAACGACGAGCTGGGAGGCCCGCACCGCAGCACCTGCAATGACGCAGAGCCGCGAGACCACGTATGCCAACAGGCCGATCGTGACGGCTCGCTTCCACCGCTGCGCTTCGTGCTCTGGGGCTGACAGGGCCCCAACGGACACGCCCTTGTCGACGTCGGAATGTGGGGGAGAGTCGCTGCTTGCGGCCTCTGCGGTGTCGTCCAAGGTGGTGTCGCTCATCGGTGAGTTCAAATGGGTGCGGAAGTCACCAGCGCGACATCGGCAAGATGCGTTGCTTGGGACCAAACTTCGGGGCGCTGTCGCCGTGCGCCATGATCGCTCGGACGACACGTCCGCGCTGTCCGACATACGGTTCGAGCAGCTTGATCATACGCGCGTCGGTCGCCCGGGCCTCGCCTGCAAGGTTCCAGCCGACGATGTTCTTGATGTGGTAGTCCCCGACCGGGACAGCGTCGGGGTCGCCAAGTGCCGGACCGAGTACACATCTCGTCGTCCAAATGCCGACGCCATCGATCAGGCGGAGCATCCGATCAGCGTCAACGGGCTCGAGTTCGGCCCACGCCCACATCTTCGATGAATGGCGGGCCACTTCGATCAGCGGCTCCGCACGTTTGCGCTCAATACCGAGTGGATGAAACCACCAGCTGGGTTGGCGCTGCAGAACGTTCGGTGCGGGCGGGAGCACCAGGCCATCGAAGGGACCTGGTGCCGGGTCGCCAAGTTCCTGGCAGAGAAGCTTCCACTGATGTTTTGCTTCGATCGCCGTGATCCGCTGTTCGAGAATCTTGGGGAGAAGCTCGTGGTACAACGTGCCGCTGGCGCCGGTCCGCACGTGACGGTTGGCCGTTGTGGTGGCGGCGACGACCGGGTGGGCATCGGACTCAAGGTGGGTTGCACCGGCATCGAGGTCGCCGATCATCCACGGCACTCGACCGAGGAGCCAGTCGGCGCCAGGACCCCAACTCTCGGCATGAAGAGGTTGGCCGCGTTTCCAATGAATCAGCAGCGTTGCTGGCCCGTTCGGGGTCAATGTTGCCCGAACAAATCGACCCGATGCCACGGGGTCCGATTCAACTCGTTCGATCCACGTGGTGGGGTCGTTTCGTCCGTTCCGGTACCACCCGAGCGTGGCGCCGAGGTCGACGTCGCTCACCGCTTGCACCACGGCGCCTCGAGCGTCAACAATCACCATCGCCGCCGACCGTACCAGGCACCGCTTCTTGGTTCGCCCGTCTCCTGCCTATGCTGCCGGAGTGAGCGGCGATGCGGAATTGCGCAACGAGTGGCGAATTCCATTGCCTTCCAGATTGGGCCCGACGAACCCGCGATTTGAAGAAATCGTCTCCCGCCACGATGCGGCCATCGATGCCGGATTTCCCACGTATGCGGACCCACTCAGTGGCTTCAGTGTGTTCACCGCTGGCTTCCTCGCGACGCGCAACTATTGTTGCGCGTCAGGATGCCGACACTGCCCGTACCTGATCTGATTTCGTCTGGCTCGCATCGTCCGCGAATTGTGACGGGGACATGAATAGCTGCATTGTGAACACTTCAGAGTTTGACATTTTGTAAGGTCGTGTCATGACGGTCGCCGTCCCTACCTCACTCGACGCTGCTGTGCAGCTCCTCGCAGACCAACCCGATGCCATGCTGCTTGCTGGCGGAACGGACGCAATGGTCGAGATTAACGACGGGCACAGACGCCCGGACAGCCTCGTTATTGCACTCAATCGGGTTGCCGACCTTCGTTCGTGGCGTCACGACCCGACCGCAGGAACGGTGACCATTGGTGCCGGCGTGACCTATACCGAGATGATGGATTCATCGATTGCGTCGCTCCTCCCGGCGCTTGCCGAAGCAGCTCGGACGGTGGGCTCTCCCCAGATTCGCAACGCCGGAACACTCGGTGGCAACCTCGGTACATGCTCGCCAGCTGGCGATGGACTCCCCGTGCTGTCCGCACTCGATGCTCACGTCAGGCTCGTCTCCGCCTCGGGCGAACGGGTGCTCTCCGTCCATGACTTCATGGTCGGCGTCAAGCGAACGGCGATCGGACCTGGCGAAATGATCGCCGACGTCATCCTGCGCACTCGATTGGGTTGGCAGGGATACGCAAAGGTCGGCGTGCGCAACGCAATGGTTATCGCTGTCGCGAGCGCATGCCTCGCGATCGATACCGACGCCCAGGCGGTCGGAATAGCACTTGGCTCGGTTGGCCCGACCATCGTTCGCTGCACCGAAGCCGAACAACAACTTTCGGGGTCTGTCGACTGGCGTTCGTTGACGGTTTCTGCCGACGCGCTTCATACGTGTGCCGAACTGGTGAGCGCTGCCAGCCGGCCTATCACCGACCACCGCTCAACCGCCGACTATCGCCGTCACGCCGTGGGCGTTCTCGGCGCTCGATTGGCCCGACGTGCATTCACTCTCGAAGGAGACGCCTCATGAACAACGAGTTCTTCACCCTGCGCGTCAATGGTATCGATCATGAGGTTGCCGATTCATGGCTCGGCGAGAGCCTGCTCGACGTGTTACGCGACCGGGTCGGCCTGATGGGTTCGAAAGGTGCTTGCACACAAGGCGAGTGTGGATCCTGCAGCGTCCTTGTCGATGAGTCACTCGTCTGTTCCTGCCTCGTGATGGGCGCCACAGCGGTTGACCAGGAGATCGTGACGATTGAAGGTGTGGCTCCGATTGGCGCTCCCAGCGATGTGCAACAGGCCTTCGTCGATGCCGGAGCCGTGCAGTGCGGTTTCTGCACGCCCGGGCTGGTGATGGCGGTACACGATCTCCTCGAGCGAATCCAAGCTCCAACCGACACCGAAATCCGCGAGGAACTCGCCGGCAACGTCTGCCGTTGTACCGGATACGGACGGATCATCGATGCGGTGCAACAGGTGGCCGTCGTGCGGGGGAGCCGGCCATGAGCATTGACGAACAGTCACGCACGACCATTCGTCCAGGCACCATCGGTGATTCACCAGTACGTCCCGATGGCATCGAAAAGACCCAGGGTTCCTATGAGTTCTCATCGGACCTGTCCGCTGACGGCTGCCTCTTCGGCGCCACGCTGAGGTCCCCGCACCCTTCTGCCCGGATCATCTCAATCGATCTTTCTGCTGCATGGCAGATCAACGGAGTTGAAGCGGTCATCACCGCAGAGGACGTTCCCGGGCAACTCACCTACGGCCTCATCAGCCAGGACCAGCCCGTGTTTGCATCAGACGTGGTGCGCTACGTGGGCGAGCCGGTTGCAGCAGTCGCAGCAACCGACCCAGAAACAGCGCGCCGAGCCCTCGATGCGATCACGGTGACATACGAGCTTCTCGAGCCGCTTCTCGACCCTGAAGCGGCAATTTCTGGCGAGCGGGAACCAATCCATCCCGATGGAAACCTGATTCGCCATCAGCGGATTGTCCACGGCGACCCCGATGCAACCGGCGACATCGTCGTCGAGGGAACCTATGAAATCGGGATGCAAGATCAAGCCTTCCTCGGGTTGGAAGCGGCCATCGCTCATCCCGACCCGGGTGGCGACGGTGTCGAAATGCACGTCGCTACGCAGTGGCTGCACGAGGACCAAAGCCAGATCGCTGCCTGCCTCGGCTTTCCGGTTGACAAAGTGCGGCTCGTGCTCGGCGGCGTCGGTGGCGCCTTCGGAGCACGAGAAGACATCAGCCTGCAGGTGCACACGTGTCTGCTCGCACTCCGGCTCGGCCGCCCGGTTCGAATGGCGTACTCGCGTGCCGAGAGTTTCCTTGGTCACGTTCATCGTCACCCTGCAACAATCTGGATGCGTCACCACGCCACAGCCGACGGCGACCTTGTCAAGGTTGAGGCCCGGTTCGTCTTCGACGGCGGCGCCTACGCCTCCACGTCCTCAGCGGTACTCGTGAATGGCATCACGATGGCGCAGGGCCCGTACCGTTGCCCGAACGGGCTCGTTGACGGTTACGCCGTTCGCACCAATCACCTGCCGTGCGGGGCAATGCGCGGATTTGGGGCGGTCCAAGCGTGCTTCGCGTACGAGTCCCAGATGGACAAGCTTGCTGCCGAGTGTGGGCTCGCACCAGAGGAACTGCGGTTGCGTAATGCAATGCGCACCGGTGACCTCCTTTTCACTGGGCAGCCGGTGAACAACGTTGCACCTGTCGAAGAATGCATCCGCGAGACAGCGGCGCTGCCGCTGCCTGACGAGCCCGTTGGTGGGCACGCAATGGCCGACGGTTCAGCTGATGCGATGAAACTCCCCGGTGGGGCCGGGCGCACCGCCGATGCTGGCGACATCGTGCGCGGCATCGGCTGGGGCGTGTCGATCAAAAACCTGATGTTCTCCGAGACGGTGGATGATTTTTCGACCGCTCGTTGCATGCTCAACGACGGCGTGGCCACGATCAAATTTGCGACCGCCGAAGTGGGCCAAGGGTTCATCACCATCGCCGCCCAAATAGCTCGCACTGTTCTGGGGATCGATGAGGTGGTCCTCGATCGGATCGACACCGACATCGGGTCAGCTGGTTCGACCTCTGCGTCACGCCAGACCTGGATGAGCGGGGGAGCGGTCGATGCGGCCTGCCGCTCAGCGCGCGAGCGAATGTTCGAAGCGGTGGGCGCCGCGCACGGCATCGACCCGATCCGTTTTGTTATCGATGGCACCGACGTGGTCGACACCGCTGGCGACCTCCGGATCCCCGTGATCGAAGCCTCCGCAGGCCTTGAGATCGACGAAACGCTTGAATATCACCATCCGCCGACTGAGGACCTCGACGAGAACGGCCAAGGCAATTGCCATACGGCATTTGCGTTCGTGGCGCACCGGGCCGTGGTCGACGTCGACATCGAACTCGGGTTGGTGAAAGTTATCCAGATCGCCACAGCCCAAGACGTCGGCAACGCACTCAACCCGCTGGCGGTCGTCGGGCAGATTGAAGGCGGAATCGCTCAGGGCCTGGGCCTGGCCCTGATGGAAGAGATCATTCAGATCGACGGGGTGATCCGCAACGGCAACTTCACCGACTATTTGCTGCCAACGTTCCTCGATATGCCGCCGGTTGAGATAACGCTCATCGAGCAGCCCGACCCCCACGCTCCGCTTGGTGCCAAGGGTGTTGGCGAACCTCCATGTATCTCGCCGACTCCTGCAATCGTTGCGGCAATCCGAGACGCTTTACAGCAGGCCGGGGTCCCCAAGCCCCTCAATCGAGTTCCGGTTCGGCCGTCTGACATTTGCCTTTGATCTGATCAATATGCGTCAAATGGTGCCCCAACGTGGCGATGCTCATCAGCGCGTGTAGTTTCCAAACACATGGCTGAAGAACGCGAAATCATGACCTGGGACACGTTCGGGGAAGCAACCCGGGACCTTTCCCAGATGGTTGCCGATGACGGCTACGAGCCCGACATGATTCTGTCGATCGCTCGCGGCGGTCTGCTCCCGGGTGGAGCGATGGGTTACGCCCTGTCGATCAAGAACGTCTACACGATGAACGTGGAGTTCTACACGGGAATCGACGAGCGACTCGACGTCCCCCGAATCCTCCCGCCAGCGCCCGATTTTGTCGATCTGAGCGATGGCAAGATTCTGATAGTTGACGACGTCGCTGATACGGGCAACACACTCAAATCGGTCGAAGAGTTCTGTGACGGCAAGGTCGGCGAAGTCCGCACAGCGGTGATTTACGAGAAGTCTCACTCGCTCGTCAAGTGCGACTACGTGTGGAAGCGCACCGACATGTGGATCAACTTCCCGTGGAGTGACAAGCCGCCGATCGCAGCTCGAGAAGGTTACGTCCCCGAGGCTTGACGATCGACGGCTTTGCCAGCTCTTTTCAGGTTCGATCAGCGAAGGGTTTCTTCGCCCTGAGCCAGTTCGGCTGCGTCGATGAGGTTCTCATGATCCTCGATCACGCAGCGGAGGGTCGCTGCGCCGATGACGGCGTCGATGATCGGTGCAATCTATGAAGAGTCGGAGCTGGCCGAGCTGATCGCCACCAGCAAAGATCGCTTGCGACGTGGAGCGTGCGGGGTTGATATTGGTGTTGGTGACCGGGATCGAAACCAGGTGAATGAGGTTCAGCGCCAGGCTGATCACCAGGCCGCCCGTCGCCGGTGCTGCCTTTTTGGCGGTTGCTCCCATGATCATGGTGAGGAACACTGCGGTCAGAACCACTTCGGCGAGGAATTCAGCGTCCGGTGCGTAGCCGCCGGGAGAAAACTCCCCTTAGCCATTCGAGGCGAAGACGCCTGCGCCTACGCCAATTTCCTAACCGTCTTGGCCTGAAGCAATTGCGAAGATGACAGTGGCGCCGATGAATCCACCGATGACCTGGGCATCATTGTAGGCCGGAGCTTTGCTCGCTTAGAAACGTCCGCCAGCGACAAGGCCGAGTGTGACCGCAGGGTTGAAGTGTCCCCCCGAGATGTGGCCGAAGGCGTAGGCGCTGGTGACAACCGTGAAGCCTAAGGCCAAGCTGATCCCGACGAAGCCAATTCCGAGGCTCGTGCCATTCCCCCCAACGGCGAAGTCAGAAGCCACGACAGCTGCGCCGTAATCTTCGAGTAACCGCCAAAATGTTCCGATCACTTGGGCGACGAGTGCTTTGATACTTGTGTTATCTCCATGTAGTGGCTGACGTTGCGACGCGACGTCAGCCAACACAAGGGAGTTGCAAGAATTCTGTCAGGCTCGGCTGAGAGCGGCTGCCCGAGCACCCTCGAGCCGACGCGTGAGTTCTTTTGGCGGAACGACACCCGCCAGCTTCCCCTCAATCCACACGGTGACGACGGGGCGCTTCGGATTCAGCCGAGGGAGCACAGACGACAGGTCATCGTCGGGAGATGCCTGAGCGGTCTGACTGAAGGGAACCATCAACGTCCTGAGCATTACAAACGCCCGCTGCTCGTCAGGAACCGCCCACAGTTGTTCTTCGAGGACGACGCCGTCGAGTTGCCCATTGTCGTTGGAATCAATGGCAACCGCTCCCGCTTCGCCCAGTCGTGACCGCTGCCAGATCATCGAGTCGGCATCCATGTCGGCTCCGGCATGAGCGACGCCAAACCAGGTGAGGTCGCCAACCTTGATGCCGTGCAAATGTTCGCTGACATATGACGCCGCTATCTCGGCCTTTGCATTCAAGGCGATGAAGACACCGACGACTGCGACGAAAATGCCCTGCTGGCCATTCAACATCAGCCCGAGGCCGGCAATGCCTAAGCACCATCCGAGTACCCGGCCAGCATTGCCCGCCTCACGGCTGGCCCGGTATTTGTTTCCGGTCTTGGCCCAGCGGACTGCCCGAAGGACACGTCCACCATCGAGTGGAGCTCCCGGCAGCATGTTGAAGACGGCCAGGAAAAGGTTGACGATTCCGAGCCAGGCAAGAACGTTCGACGAAATCAACAACGCTGAACCCAAGGCAACGACTCCGAGCACGAGACTCACAAGTGGGCCAGCACCAGCGATGAGGCCCTCAGCGCGGGGCGTCGGCGCCTCGCGGTCCAAACGAGCAACCCCACCGAGGGCCCACAGGTCAATCGATTCGGTATTGACTTCATATCGACGGGCAACGAGTGCGTGCCCGAACTCGTGGGCGAGGATCGACGCGAAGAACGCAGTAACGGCAATGAGTCCGGCAACGACACCGAACTGATTGGCCAAGCTCACACCAAACAGGACAGCGACCAGCGCCATGCTCCAGTGGGCGCGAACAAGAATCCCGAAATAACGACCGAGGTGCAGTGATCCGTTGGTCATGTGGCTGGTCCTTTCAATACCGACAGTAGATATAACCGTCGAACACAAACCAATGTTCCCATCGTTGCCCACATCTTGAGGTGCCGCTCGGCACGATCAGCGAACCTCACCGCTGGGCCAGTACGACGGTCGCGCAGTTGCGGCCGCTCGCGCCCCACACCCCAGCTCCCGGGAAAGTGGCTGCTCCCGTGAGGTACAGCCCGTTCAGCGCCGTCTCGTAATGCGTCAGCTCCGGATTTGGGTTTCGGAACGCTGCGAGTGGACCACCAGCGAAGCTCGTGGCGTGACCTGCAGGGAGGTGGAAATCAGATTCGTAAACGTCGGGGGTCATTGCACGCCAATCGATGATCGAGTCCAGCAGGCCCGGCTCGCACAGCTCGGCGAATGCTCCAAGCCAGCGCCGAGGTTCTGCGGAGCCCGACCATCCATCCCGAAGCGCAAACGGCGTGTACAGGGCTTCGATGCTCAACACATGTTGACCCTCGGGGGCCATCGTCGGGTCGAGCAATGTTGGCACGTTGACGAGCAGGCCAGGTCGGTTCAGCACGGCACCAGCAGACATCTGCTCCCAACCCGCATGAATCGACGCAAGAGACGGCGCGATGACCGTTGTTGGACCGAGCGTTCGGTCGGTATTGCGGAGCTGGGGGGCCTCGCTCAGCACGACGTCGAGCTTTGACTCGTACCCGTCGGCGTGGGGCACCTTGCGCCAGCGATCGATCAGCTTGCGTGCCGACGCAGGGGGAGTCTTCAACCACCGCAGGAATGTGTCGTGGGGGTTACATGCCGACACGACCACCGGCGCCGAAATGACCGACCCGTCACTCAGCCGGACTCCGCTGACCCGATCGTCGGTGCAACAAATCTCGGTGACCCTGGTGTCGGTGAGTACCGTTCCTCCAGCCGCCTCAAAAGCCGACCGCAAAGCGAGTGGGACCTGGCCGCTGCCACCGACCGGACGGCCGACGCGAGCAACGTGACGCATGGCGTGAGTCAGGGCACCCAGCCCGGAGCCCTTCGATTCGGGGGAGATGCCCCATACCATCGGACCCGTCACCGCCCCGGGCCCGCGGATCATCTCGGATTCGAAGTAGCTACGGAACACGTCGGCAGCGCTCCTTCGACTCCACCGGAGCAGCGTCGAAGATCCGGCGAGTCGGCGGCGGAGGGCGAGCTGGGTCAGGCTCTTCGGCGTCGGCGGTTCGGTAGCCGCCTCGAAGATCATCCTCACAGCGGGCATCGCAGCCTTGGCGTATCGGCGGTAGCCGTCGACGTCATTGGGCGCAACCTGGCCGATCTCATCGAGGGTTGCTTCCAGGTCGTGGTGACTCGACCAACCCGCCCCCGACAGAGCCCCATCCCACGTCATGTTGTGCTGGGCAGGCTCGACATCGACGTACTGCAGACCGTGGTCGGCGAGGCCGAGCTCGCTCATGATCGGCGTTGTGCGGAACGTCAAGTGGTCACAGTTGCAGATGTTTACCGTGGCGCCACAGAAGTGTTCGCTCGCAGCGGTGCCACCGACTTGGGACCGGGCTTCGACGATCATGGTGGACATTCCGGAGCGAGCGAGATAGGCCGCGGTAACAAGACCATTGTGGCCGGCACCGACCACCACGGCGTCGACACGTGTGGGCACTTGTTCAGTCACCGCTTCATTCTCTCGCGTCGCGACTCCCAACGCGTAACGTTGAGCTTGTGTCACCTGCCGCATCTTCATTCTCTCGAGCACCACTCTCGCGCCGACTCGACGAGTTGCGTGCACCTGAACTCGATCGGTTGATCACCGACCGCTCGATCTTGGTGCAGCCGCTCGGCGCCGTCGAGCAACACGGGCCGCACCTGCCGTTCAACACCGATCTCCTCATTGCTGACCGGGTCGCGACCGCGGCTGTCGAGCGTGTCGGTGCCGACCTCGACGCATGGCTGCTGCCGACCCTGGCATATACGAAATCCAATGAACACGCTTGGTCGTCGGGGACCATTTGGCTGTCGGCTGACACCCTGCTGCGTGTGCTCGATGACATCGGACGTTGCGTGGCAATGACACCAGCGAGACGCCTTGTGTTCATGAACGGACACGGCGGCAACTCAGCCTTGGTCGCCGTCGCCAATCGTGAGTTGCGTCTGAAACACGGACTGATGACATTCCTCGCTCACCCTGGCGTTCCGCCAGATCAGGGCGGCGTATCCGCTGCCGACGAGCATGGCATGGGTATTCACGGTGGCGAGGATGAAACATCACTGATGTTGCATCTCGCGCCCGACCTCGTCGATATGAGCACGGCAACGCGCAATATTCCTGAGTCGCTCGTCGGGAACAAGCACGTCCGCTTCGGCGGCACCGTTGGCTTCGGCTGGCTTTCGAGTGATTTCGGACCCGACGGGCACATTGGCGACCCGACCGGCGCAACTGCGGCGCGCGGCGCTGAACTGTTTGAGGTCGCGGTGAACGCCTTCTGCGAAGCGCTCGCCGAGATCTCGGCCTTCCAGCTCCCGGTTAGCGAGTAACCGAGGGGTCGACGAAACGATTCGACGCAAGATCCTCGACAGCAATCAACGGATCAATCAGGGTAACGAACTCGGTGAGCTGTCCCATATCGATATCACCGACCGTTCCGGTTCCGGTTGCGGGAAACACGCCTCGCTCGCTCGCTGCAGCGAGTCCTTGGTCAAAGAGCGACGGCGTCAAACGATCGAGCGGGTTGAACTGGGCTCGAATGCCACTCATCAACACGTTGGTCGGCGCAGGGCTCTCGAGGTAGCTCGTGATAGCGCGTTGGACAATGGGCACGAATCGCCCGATGCACTCTTCGCTGAGCCGGCTCTCGCCGATGGCCACGGCGAGTGTGTCATCGAGCGATGCCCAGCCCTCGTCGGCCGCAGCGAGGGCAGCAACCGGTCGATTCCACTGGGCAAGGGAGGGGATGAGTACCGGTTCAATGGCCAGGTTGGCCTGTTGCGCGATTCCACCGCCGCTGGCAACGAACCCGGCAGGACCTCCGTCGAATCCGTCGACCAGTTGCTCCGCCGACACGACACCCGTCGACTCGAGGAACTGGAAGAGGGGCGAATCGGTGAGATGGTGAATCTCGACAGACGCGTCCCGAAGCGTGACCCAGTCGGTGACGTTCAGGTATGTCGCCGGGTCGTACACCACGGCATCGGCCGATCGATCGGTCAGGCTGACAACCGCCTTGGTGGGCAATGTGGACCAATCACGAACCGCCACGGCCGTGGAAACGTGAACGAGCCCGATCGTTGGGTCGGCGGCGAACACGGCAATCGGGCTGCGAAAGCCAGTAGCCGGACCGCCAGAACGAAGTTCGAGGGTCACGTCTTCGATCGAGCCGTCAGCACGGACCAATGGCGCCGAGACTGATTGGGTTGCGGTGTCCACTGCCGGCGCAGCGCCGAGCAGTGAATAGAGCGGTCCCACCGACACGCTCGGCAATTCAGCGGTTTGGATTACAACGCGCGCTGGGCACACCTCGGCCAATGGTCCGTCGGCGATTCGGGCGATCGTCGTTGGTGCCGCCGGCTCGGTGGACGAAAACAGCGGTGTCGTCGTTGTCGGGGAAGTGCTCGTCGGCAAGGGCGGGGCAACATCGGTGTCGGAACCACCCGAACAACCAACAAGCACCGTGAACACACAAATTCCCCATACCTTCGACGTCATCTCAGCGAGAGTAGTGAGCGCCCGGACGCGAAAAGGGGCACCCTCGCCACAGCGTGGGTGCCCCTCTGTCAGTACGTAACTAAACGATGATCAGAATCCGATGGACGGATCGATGTACTCGTTGGTGATCAAGTCGGCGGGCGTGAGACCTTCAACGCCGAACACCGGGCTGGCGATCTCGATGAAGCTGGTGAGGCGCTCTTCGTCGAAGTTGCCGACGATGTCGTCCGGTCCGTTACCGACCAGACCAAGGTCGATCTGCAGCTGGACAGACGCGGCACCGAGTGCCTCGTCGTAGGTCCAGAAGTCATTGAACTCGTTTACGGCTTCGACGATGAGCACGTTCGTCTCGGTCGGGTTGCCGATGTAGCCAACGGTTGCGGCCTGGACGATGGGAGCAAACGCCGCCATACAATCGCTGAGCTCATCCTTCTTCGAGTCGAGCACGGCGAGCGGAGCGGCGTAGGTCTGCCACCCGGCGTCGTGGATCGTTTGGAACTCGACCGGCTTGGCCCAGTCTTCGAAGACGTTCTCGTAATTGTACGGCTCAGCGGAGGCGAAGCCCTGCTGTGCGATGGCGCCACCTTCAGCGATGAACACGGCGGGGCCGCCGTCGTAGCTGCCATCGAGCTGCGCCTCGGTGACCTGACCGTCTGCCAACAGGAACTGCATGTAAGCGCCGGTTTCGAAGTAGCGGATCGTGACGCCGTCGCCGTCGTTCGCTGTAGCGAGGTCGGCGATGCTGGCGACGTCCGGGTAGGTCGCCGGATCCCACATGATGATCTGCGGGTTGATTTCGAGCGGTGCGACGAACGCCGTGGTGGGGTAGTCGGCGTAGTTCTCGATCGCTTCGTCGGTTGCGACGTAGCCAAAGGTGACGTCGGGGTCCTGCGCCATGATCGAAACGACCTGCTGGAAACCAACGGCCGGTCCGCCGGTGCGGATTTCGATGTCAACGCCGGTTGCGCCGCCGCCGTGGGTGACGAGCGGGCCGGATACGGTCTTCGCATCGGCGTCGATGGACGGATTCTCGCCCACCATCTCGTACAGGGTTCCGTGCTCGGCTTCGGGGAACCAGTCGGTCTGGATGACGATGGTCGCTGGGCAGACGCTCGAAAGATCGACCGACTCGGCCTCCGCCATATCAACCATGGCTTCGTCCTCGGAAACTTCGTCCTCGGAAACTTCGTCCTCGGAAACTTCGTCCTCGGAAACTTCGGCTTCAACCTCGGCCTCTGGCGTGGCCTCGTCGGTGTCGGAACCACAGGCGGCGATGGCGATGGCGGCGATGGCAGCGGTTGCCACCACCTTGGTCGTGCGGGTGTTGCGCATTGATACTCCCCCTTGGAGTTGTGTTGTGAAGACCGGGTGTTCAGCTCGGCCGTTGTCGATCGTACGTGATCTTGAGTTCTGTGAAAACAGGCAAATCGTGAACGCTGTGTTGCGAGCCGCGCGCCCCGTGAGTCAGTTGCTTCGGGTTTCGTGCCAGTGACCGACGATTCGCCGGCCCAGCCAACCGAACATGACGAACACGGCGATGCCGAGCACGGCCGACATTATGACGGCGCCATACATTTGTTCGTATTCCGTTGAGGCCTGGTACAAGTTGATCATGCGACCCAGTCCGGCCTCTCCCTGGCGGAAGAAGAAGTCGCCGACCACCGCCCCGACGACCGACAGTCCGGCCGAAATTTGAAGCCCGGTAAAGATCGACGGCATCGCTGCGGGATACTGCAACTTCATCAAACGGGTGAAACGTCCGGCACCGTGCAGCGTCATGAGCTCGTGGTAACCCTTGTCGACCGAGAGCAATCCGAACAGAGTGTTCGCCACGATCGGGAACATTGCGATGATCACACACACGATCACGCGGGCCTTGAAGTTGAATCCAATTACGGTGCCAATGAGTGGGACGAACGCCAAAATCGGCATGGCCTGAAGCGCAATCAGGAACGGCCACAACGCGTTCTGGACCCACTTTGCTTGACTCATCGCTGTTGCAAGCAACAATCCCAGGACTATCGCGATGAACAACCCCAGGCCTGCAACCTGCACTGATGACCAAAGACTCTCAAGGAGCTTGAAAAATCCGCCACCGGTCCGTGAACCCTGTGTTCCGCGTTCGATGTTCCAGGTAAGGAATGCTTGGTCGAGCACATCGTGCGGCACGGGCACAAGCGGCTTCTTGGAGTCCGACATGAGCACGTGGTGCGCGAAGTACCAGAACCCGATGAACAGTGAAAAGACTGCGAGCGGTCCACCAATCTTGAGGAACTTGGCTCGCCGGGCGGTGCTGTTTGCTGTCGCAGCGAGTTTCGTGTTCCTCGGTCCGGCGGGGTTCGGTTCACTACTTGGCGTTGCTTCGACCACGTCCACCGTGGTCATGGGTGCGCCCCTCTGAGGTCGTGAGAGATTTTTCCAGAAAGCTCAGCGAACTCGGGCTCGTAGCGAATTTCATGACTTCGCGGGTAGCTGAATGGCACCTGATAATCGGCCACGATTCGGCCAGGGCGAGCCGACATCACGAGGATGCGTGTCGACAAGAACACCGCTTCAGCGATGGAGTGCGTGATGAAAAGGCCAGCGAAGTTCTTCGCTTTGAACAGTGAGAGCAACTCATCGTTGAGCCGTTCCCGACTGATTTCGTCGAGCGCACCGAACGGTTCATCGAAGAGGAACACCTCGGGTTGCAGCACCAGCGAACGAGCGAGTGAGGTGCGCATGCGCATGCCACCCGAGAGCTGTTTCGGGTACTTGTTCTGATGCTCTGTGAGATTGACCAGATCGAGCGATTCATCGATGCGATCAGTCACCGAACTGATCGGGACGCCATGCAATTCGGCAAGCAGCTCAACGTTCTTACGAACGGTCCGCCACGGGAAGAGCGTCGCGTCCTGAAACACGTAGCCGATGGAGTTCCGATCGACGTCGCACGTGCCGCCGGTGTGAGTCTCAAGACCGGAGGCGATGCGCAGAAGCGTCGATTTTCCGCAGCCGGATGGCCCGACAACGGTCACAAACTCTCCGCGGTCGACGCTGAATGACACATCGTCGAGTGCATGAGTTCCGTCGGGAAAGGTCATCGACAGGTTGTCGAAGACGAGCGCGGGTCCGTACACGGCCTCGGGTTCGGTTGCGGTAAGGGCAACGGTATTGGTCACGTTGTTGATTCTCCGAGTTGGGACATTTCGTCGACGATCGTAGAAACGTTCGGTGTCAGACAGAGGTCAGGAGTGTTGCTGTTGTGTTGTCAGTGGCCTCGAGTCACACGAACACCGCTGCGCCACACCATTCGGTCCGCCGGACCAAAGGCAATGGCCTCTCGAACTGTAGCCGACCGAGCCGCAACGAGATGCGCTGGGGATCCCGGGGCGATCGCCACAGCGCTTCGACCTGTCGCACGAGCACTCTGCGTTGAAACCGATGCCCACGCATCTTCAGGAAGCAGGTGCGCAGTCAACATCATCAGCCCGGCGGTCTCGAACGGGCACGCTCGGCCGACCGGGTTAAACGGGTCCTGCAGGTTGTCGGCGCCCGCAGCAACGGTGACGCCTGCAGTCCTGAGCGCCTTCACGGCGGTCAGCGCACGCGGCATCGGCGCTATTCCTCGACCCTGCAGGAAGAGGTTGGTGTGGGGAAGTGCGACCACCGAGATTCCAGCTTGGGCGACCAGCTCGGCAATTTCTTGCTGGCGGGCCATGCTTTGCATGCCGAGGCTGACGCAATGGCTCGCCGTTACCGGGTGCTCGAATCCGTCGAGCACCAGCTCGGCAAGGTCGACCAGGCCGAGCACATCAGTGTTGGTGGTCTCATCGGTGTGGAGGTCGATGCCAACGCCGTGGTCCGTTGCGATCTGCAGGAGCAATTCGGTGGCCTCACGATCGGCATCGCCCTCGAGGTGCGGGACACCTCCCACCAAATCGGCCCCTGCCGACATCGCCTCGTTCAAAAGTGCCCGCTGGTCTGCGCATTGCGCCCCGGTCATCGGCCAGCCGCACAACGCAACGATCTCCAGGTCGATGACATCGGCAACTCGACGCTTCACCTCGACCAACGCCTCGATACTGCACAACCCGTGGGCGATCGTCGTATCGGCATGGCTGCGTACGGCGTGGTATCCGTTGCTCGCCATCAATCGCGCCGCTCGTTCCGCTCGTTCAATCGTTTCGTCGACATTCAACAGGTGGCGGCTCTCCTGCATCGCCGTGATCGCTCCCATCAGATCGCCGGTTTCGTTGGTGATTCGTTCGGCAAGAAATGCTTTGTCGAGGTGAGCGTGCGGCTCGACGGCTGCCGGCAACAACACGCAGCCCGCAAGGTCTTCCACCGACTCGTCCTCGCGCGGAGCCAGGTCACCGACCTCGGTGATCACGCCGTCGACAATGCGAACGTCCACGATCGAGCGTGACGGACGACCGTCACCGTCAACATCATGGGTCGTGGCTCGCTGTAGCAACTTCGAGGTCATCTGCGCGAACATACCGACCATGGTGGCTGCAAAAGATCTCAAGCTCGGGGCATTTTTCTTCGGAGGTGTCGAGATGGATGACGCCGGTGCCGGCCTTCCGAACCCGATGGATCGCCGCTACTCGAATGAGGAGTGCTGGAAGGCAACGCTCGACTATGTAAATTCGGCCAAGGAAGCCGAGCGGTTGGGATTCGACTCGTTCTGGACGACCGAGCACCACTTCCAGTACGAGGGCTACGAGGTCATTCCGAATGGCCTCCAGATCTCGACCTGGATTGCGGCACAGACAACCACGCTTCGTTTTGGTGCAATGTTCAACGTCGTGCCGCAGTGGAACCCGATGCGTCTTGCTGAAGACTTTTCGACGTTGCACAACTTGTCGGGCGGCCGAGCAATGCTAGGAGTCGGCCGGGGCACCGTGCCCCGCGAGGTGTTGCACTTGAACGACAAGGGCGTGTCGATTGGCTCGCAGGACAACCCCGATCAGAAGACTGACGATCTGCATAACCGTGAAATCTTCGAAGAATCGATGGAGATCGTCCGGCTGGCCCTGAGTCAAGAGCGTTTCTCGTTCAGCGGCAAACATTTCCAGGTTCCGCTTCCCGGCATCCCCGATCGTGGCGAGACGGTGCAGGACCTCACCCTCATCCCGCGACCCATCTATCCATACGAGATCTGGCAAGCCGTCACGTCGCCCCCCACGCTCGACTATGTACCGACCGTCGACCACGGCGCGGTGTTCTGGAATCAGCACTACAGCTTCATCAAGCGGTTCTGGGATATCTATGGCGAGAACTACGCCGCCTCGCACGACGGGCAGGAATTGCAGCCGCATGAGAAGCGGATGCTTGTCGTGTCGTACCGCATCGAAGACACGATGGAGGAAGCTCGAGCGTCAGCGCTCAACGGGCATGATGAGTTCTGGAAGTTCCTCGGGCCATACGGTTGGAGTCGGGGTTACATGGGCCCCGACGGGAAGCCGTCCGCTCCCGGGCTTATACCCACCCTTGATGAATCGATTGAAAACAAGACGATGATCGTCGGGCCGCCTGAGCATGTCGCTGCAGAGATTCAGTTTCTGAAGGATCTGCTGGGCTTCGAATATCTCACGGTTTTTCCGCATCTTCTCGGGGACAGCTACAAAAAAGCCGACGAACAAATGGCTCGGTTTGCACAAGAAGTGTTGCCGCTCCTGAGTTGAACGGCGGACATCTTTAGCCACCTGCGCAGCTTCCAACGACAGCTCGTGGGTCAGCAGAACCAATCCACATACCGTCACGCCCGGACACAATTGCGCAAGCGTGTCCAAACCCAGAATCCCAGGCGGGCGCACTCGATGTGCGGTGCCCGCGCTCGGAGAGCGCGTCCGCCCAGTTTTCGGGGGCCTGCCCCTCAAGGCGAATACCCGGGCCTCGACCCGCCGCCCACGTGTCGAACCCTGACTCGGATCCATGGAGTACCCACCGGCCTGCTCCGATCGCCCGACCGGGGCTTTGGCGATGATGAAAGAGCCGCGCCGCAAGCTGCAACATGATCTGTGGCTGGGCATCGCCACCCATCGTTCCAAGGACCGCGGCAAGTGTGCCGTCGTCACGGGTGGCCGCCATTGGCAGGAGGGTGTGCGGAGGTCGTCGGCCTGGCCCGAACTCGGCGGGATGATCAGCTTCAAGGCTGAAGCCCATCCCTCGGTTGTGCACGTTGATCCCCGTATTAGGTTCGACAAGATGGCTACCGAATCCGGATGCATTCGACTGAATCAACGACACAGCCATCTCCCGGCCAGCGTCGTCGCGCCCAGCGGTGCAAAGGTACGTGGTGTCGCCGTCGTTCGACGGCGCTCCTTGACCCGTTGCGCGTTCGATATCAATCTCGTTGAGCCGGCCGTCGATGATGCGAATGAGTGCGTCGCCGTCGGCGCCCTCATGGAGTTGCTCGGGTCGATCACGTCCCGCGGCAATCGCCG
This sequence comes from Ilumatobacter sp., assembly GCA_047610085.1. GTDB lineage: Bacteria > Actinomycetota > Acidimicrobiia > Acidimicrobiales > Ilumatobacteraceae > Ilumatobacter_A. The sequence goes on from JBLFZD010000008.1 coordinate 25,532, forward strand.
CCTCGATCAACAGATGTGCCCAGAGATCATCGTCCGGGTCAACGGGAAGGTCGAGTTGGGAGGCGAGCCGAGCACCCGCAAGAGCGAGGTAACCCTGCGAGTTTGGGCCCACCGTGTGCAGGGTGACCCCAAAAGCCTCAGCTGAGAGCACGGGTTCCCAGTTCGCCTGGATGCGAGAAAGGTCGGCTGCGGAGAAGAGGCCATTGCCAAGTTCCGAGAGGCCACCACCGAAGGCACCCTCGTAGAAGCTCGAGCGTCCGTTCTCCACGATGCCTTCGAGCGCTCGCGCCACGCCTGGTCGCCGTATGCGCGATCCACGAGACATTGCCTGTTCTGCGATCTCGCCGAGATTGACTCGACCTTGGTCACTCGTCTGGTGGAGGGCGCCAATGAGTAGGGCGCTCGCACCAAATCCCTCGGCAGCCAGCCGGATCGCTGGAGCCAGCAAGGATGTGAGCGGAAGCGAACCGAATCGATCGTGGAGAGCCATCCATCCGTCGACGCACCCGGGAATGGTGACCGATCGGATGTCAAGGCGAAACGGCATCTCCGTGAGGCCTTCGCCTCGCAATGCTGCGGCATCGGCCCCGGACCCGGCTCGCCCAGATGCGTTCAACGCATGTGTTTCGCCGTCGACGTGCACCAGAGCGAGCAGGTCGCCGCCCATACCGCACAGGTGTGGGCCGGTGACCGCGATCACCGCGTTGGTGGCGATCGCTGCATCCACGGCGTTACCGCCTCGGGCAAACATCTCGACGCCCGCCGACGTGGCCAGGTGGTCCGCTGATGCAACGAGGTGGTTTGGGGCTCGGACCGAGCGAAGAGGAGAGTTTGCGACCGACATAACTCCGACGGTAATTCATCTCGCCCCGAGGCGTTACGAGTGCCAGTGCCCGCGTTCGATGAAGGCGTCGCGAAGCAGTGCCGTCTCATCGGTCATGATGCCGTCAACGCCAAGATCCAGAAGGCGGTGCATCTCGGTGGTGTCGTTGATCGTCCAGATGTGGACGGAGATGTCGCTCAGGTGGGCGTTGGTGACAAAACGCTGGTCGACCACCGTCACGCCCCTGATGCTTGCAGGTACTTGTGCAGCCCTCGCTGCGCGCCCTGGAACCCGTCCGATAAGCCGCAGTGATATGACCTCAGCTGGGCTCATGTTGGTGAGCAACCGCTTGCCGAGGAGCGACCGAAGACGACCGAGACGCTGGAGTGAGAACGATGCGAGGCACACGCGATCAAGCGCATCGAACTGCTTCACGAGCGCGGCGAGTGGTTCGACCGATTCCTCTGACTTTGCGTCAATATTGAACCGGGCGTCGGGGAAGGCTTCGAACAAGTCCGACATCAGGGGGATTGAGTGCTCCCCATCAACGCGGGCTTCAGCGACCTCGGCTGCGGTCATCTCACCGATCTGGGCATCAATGCCACAGGTCCGATTGAGGTCGGGGTCGTGGAACGACATGAGCGCTCCGTCGATGGTGCGATGTACGTCGGTTTCGAGGTATCGATAACCAAGCGAGACAGCATGCTCGAACGACGCCATCGTGTTCTCTGGTGCAACGTCGCGCCCACCGCGATGCGCAAACGCGATCGGGCCGTCGTGCTCGAGATACGGGTGGACCACCATCAACCCAGTGTGCCAGAGGCACTCCCGTTCGATCCGACTGCACATCGATCGAGAGCCCGGGTGCTCTTCGTTTCCATCAATCGGATTTCCGGGTCTTGCAGCAAAAAGCAGGTGGGGACCGAGAAACATCGATGAAGTTCGTTTGTGTCAGCACATCTTCCCAAGACTGTCGTATGTGCTGACACGAACACGAAATTATTGCACGGTTGGGCACGCTGCCCAACGCTCTTCGCTCGGTTGAGTCGGCTGGCTCAGATCGAGCGACCGGCGGCCTTCCAG
>JBLFZD010000009.1:0-26210 GCA_047610085.1 Ilumatobacter sp.
GTGTCGAGTGTCCGCATCATGAACGGGGTCATGCGGGCGAACGAGAAGCTCGAATTTCTCAACGCTGCAGCGACGCACGAGGCGCTCGAAATTGGTGCTCGCAAACCTGAGATGTCCGCGGTGCAAGAGATGGGTCCCGGCGAAGTCGGCTATCTCATTGCGGGGATCAAAGACGTCGGTGACGCCAAGTCCGGTGAAACGGTCACCACGGCGGTACACGGCACCACCGAGGCCTTGGCGGGCTACCGCGAACCGCTACCGATGGTGTTCTCGGGTTTGTTCCCGATCGATGGTGATGACTTCGAGAACATGCGTGAGGCGCTCGGCAAGCTGAAGCTGAATGACGCGTCGATCACCTACACACCTGAGTCGTCGGGTGCGCTCGGCTTTGGATTCCGCTGTGGCTTCCTTGGCCTCCTCCACATGGAGATCGTGAAAGAGCGCCTCGAGCGTGAGTTTGACCTGGCGCTCATCGCCACGGCTCCGAGCGTCGAGTACCTCGTTACCACGACGGCAGGCGAGAAGATCAAGGTCGACAACCCTGCTGACCTTCCCGAGGCACAGAAGATCGATTTTGTCGAAGAGCCCTACTTCAAGCTGTCCATCATCACGCCCACCGACTACACCGGCCCGCTAATGGACCTGTGCCAGACACGTCGTGGCGAGATGAAGAAGATGGATTACCTCTCGCCTGAGCGAATGGAACTTGTCTACGAGGTGCCGCTTGCCGAAGTGGTGGTCGACTTCTTCGACCAAATGAAGTCGCGCACGAAGGGATACGCCAGCCTTGACTACGAACTCGCTGGCTACCGCCGCAGCGACCTGGTCAAGGTCGACTTGTTACTCAACGCGATTCCCGCCGATGCGTTCTCGACCATCGTCCACAGGGACAAGGCCTACGCCTATGGCAACCGCATGTGCGAGAAGCTCAAAGAGCTGATCCCGCGCCAAATGTTCGACGTGCCGATCCAGGCGGCGATCGGCGGCAAGATCATCGCTCGTGAAACGGTGAAGGCGAAGCGCAAAGACGTCACGGCCAAGTGCTACGGCGGCGACATCACTCGTAAGCGCAAACTGCTCGAGAAGCAAAAAGAGGGCAAGAAGAAAATGAAGTCGATCGGCCGGGTCGAAGTTCCTGGCGATGTCTTCATCAGCGCCCTGAAGCTCGACGACTGACCGCAGAGCCGAGGGCGGTCGGTCTTACGCTGAGGAAATGCAGACCGATGAGGGTCCCCGCGCGGAGATCGCCGTTCCGTTTCCGAGCACTCAGCCCGACGGCTACAAATGGCTTGGCGATGAGCCGGTCTTCGATCCTGAGCGGCACCTTGCGCTTGAAATGCCGAGCGAGATCGTGACACTTGCCGATCTCGGATACTCGCCCGAGGAGATTGAGGGAACGGCCACGTCGATTGGGGCGACATCACCGTTCCAGGTGCTCAGCAAAGAAGGTACGGAGATCATGCTCGCAACGGCACGTCGTTTGCGCGAATTTTGCAAACCCGCCGGTGACCGAATTGAGCGGGTCGTTCGTGGCGGCTGTTATCGGTCGCGCTGGCTTGCAGACCTGTGCACCAGCCCTCAGCTGACACAGCATTTCGCCAACATCTATGGCACGTCGATCGCTCCTCACCCGATGGTTCTTCACCTCGGCCACATGAACTATGAGCCCAGTCGCATCGAGGTTGCGGTTGACAAGTGGCACCACGACACGATTCCTTTGGATTTCGTGATGATGGTGACCGATCCGAACACAATTCCCGGCGGTCGTTTCGAATACTTCACTGGCACGAAGGCCGAAGCGGCGGTGATGCGTGAACGCGGCCAAGTGCCGCCTCCTGAGCGAATCGTGGCGCCTGACTTCCCCGGACCGGGGTCGGTGATTGCGCTCCACGGCGACATGGTGGTCCATCGGGGTGGTCCGCTCACAGTGCTCGCGGAGCGCATCACGATGGTGAACGCGTACGTGGCGACGGACCCAACGTTGCGCCCTCAGAGCCGCAATGCCGACCTCATTGGTGTCGACGACCCTGAAGCGCTCTACACCGAGTGGGCCAAGAACGTTGCGTGGCGATCCCGGAGCCGTCTCGACCAGATCGTGAACGCGGTTGGGTTTAATAGAGACATCGAAGCCGTCGTTGCACAACTTGACGACGCTATCTCTGACGTTCGAGTGGCGATCGACGAGATGCGTGCTGGTCAAAAGGACACCGCTCACTACGAGTAACCACCAACGACTCGAGACTGCCACCCGCAGGACGTGTTCCCCGTGAACCGACGCCGACGAACATTCGGGTGAATCAGGCTCGGTGTGGTGGTGCGGCGAGTGGCGGGATACAACAGATCAATGGCACGAACGATTATGTGGTTCCGGCGGGACCTCAGGCTGGGAGACAACCCGGCAATCCTTGCCGCAGGGGCTGATCGGGCACAGATCATTCCGGTGTTCGTGATCGATCCGGCGTTCGCTGCGTCAGGATCCCCGCGGTTGGCGTTCCTCCACGACTGTTTGACGTCACTCGACTTGTCGATCCGTGACCTTTCCGGCGTGGGCCTGCTGATCCGCTATGGCGATCCCACGCAGGTGATCCCTCAGATTGCCGAGGAGCTTGATGCTGGATCGGTGGTGGTGAGCCGTGACTACTCGCCATATGGGCGTGCACGAGATGCGACGGTTGCAGAGATGTTGCGGCAGAACGGACGGGCCCTTCGAGGTGCCGGCTCACCGTATGCCGTTGACCCGGGCAAAGTTCGCAAAGGCGATGGTGACCCGTATGCCGTGTTTACCCCGTTTTCGAAGATTTGGCGTCAGGTTGGTTGGGATGCCCCTCACCCTGGACCGAGCGACGATGTTCGATGGATGGGAGCAGGTTCGCTTGGCGTCGCCTCCGAGCCGTTCCCGAAGCGTCCGGTCGCCGACTGCGAGTTCCCAACAGCGGGGGAAGACGCTGCGCTCGATAGGTGGCGCTCATTCTTGTCGAAAGGCGGAACGAGCGACTACGACGATCAGCGAAATTTCCCGGCGGTCAGCGGCACGAGCCATCTGTCGCCCGATCTCAAGTGGGGAACAATCCATCCACGAACGTTGCTTGCCGACCTCGACGCATCAGGCTCAGGAGACCGCGGGCACACGATTTTCTCGAGTGAATTGGCATGGCGAGATTTCTACGCCGACGTGTTGCATCAGAAACCGCACACGAATTGGTCCAATCTCAACCCGAAGTACGACTCGATTCAGCTCGACACCGATGACGACGCACGCGAGAGGTTCGGTCGGTGGGCTCGTGGACAAACAGGGTTCGGGATCGTCGACGCGGGCATGCGCCAACTGCTGGCGACCGGGTGGATGCACAACCGGGTACGAATGATCGTGGCCAGCTTCCTCGTGAAAGATCTTCATTTGCCCTGGCAGTGGGGTGCGCAACACTTCATGGCGCACCTCATCGACGGCGACATCGCATCGAACAACCACGGCTGGCAGTGGGCTGCGGGAACGGGCACCGATGCGGCACCGTACTTCCGGGTGTTCAACCCGACGTTGCAGCAGGAGCGCTACGACCCGACCGGTGAATACGTCAGTCGCTGGGTGCCAGACCTCGTGATGCCCATGCTCGATCACAAGGTGGAACGAGATGAAGCTCTGCGGCGACTGAAGGCTGTCGCTGGCAAGTAGCTAGCCTGTGCCCACGATGTTGGATGACCGAAAGACTGCGATTCTCGCCGCAGTTGTCCAGGAGTACATCGCCACCGCGCAGCCGGTTGGTTCTTCGAGCCTGGCGAGTATCCCGTCGATCGGGGTGTCGTCGGCGACGGTTCGTAGTGAACTGTCCTCGCTCGAACGTGAGGGGTTCCTCGTTCAGCCGCATACGTCGGCTGGGCGTATTCCTACCGACAAGGGCTACCGCTACTTTGTTGACAACCTCACCAGCCCGGGTCGCCTCGACCAGACCACGCAACGCCAGGTGGGGGAGTTCTTCTCCGCCGCCCATGGCCGACTCGAAGAGATGTTGCACCAGACGTCGAACCTGCTTGCAGACCTGACCCACAGCGCCGCTGTTGTTGTCGGGCCCCGAGCGGTCGCAGTCGCGGTGCGCAAGGTGCAACTTGTCGGGCTCTCCGACACAGCGGCGACCGTGGTCGTGGTGTTCGCTAATGGTTCGGTCGAGCACGTCTCACTCGAACTCAAACTGGGCGATGACGATCAGCGACTGGCCGAAGCGAGCACCCACCTGTCGGCACAATTCGACGGTGTCGCACTCGAAGACCTTGCAACGCTTGGAACGTCTGGTGACGCTGAAGTCGACCGGCTCAGTAGTGAGGCCCTCGACCAAATGCGGTCGATTGCCAATGCCGATCACGTGTACACGGGCGGGGCGTCTGAAGTCGCACGAGCCTTCGATGCCGTCGATGTCGTGCGGTCGGTGTTGCACACGCTCGAGCAGCAGTTCGTGGTGGTCTCGCTGGTGTCCGACATGGTGAACCGCGGCATGTCGGTGGCGATCGGTGTCGAACATGGCGTCGAGCCGCTGGCAGCGTGCTCGGTAGTTGTCGCCCCAGTGGTCGTTGACGGCGAACATCTGGGTTCGGTTGGGGTCCTCGGGCCGACTCGAATGAACTACCCACAGGCCCTTGCTACCGTCGATGTGGTGAGCGAGCAACTGGGCCACCGCATCGAAGAGGGCTGATCGGCGGTCGGAATCGGGCGCGTTCAACGGCATCATGTGTGCTGCCATGGCTGACTTTTACGATCTTCTCGGTGTCTCCCGCTCGGCATCGGCCGACGAGATCAAGAAGGCATACCGCAAGCGCGCCCGAGAGTTGCACCCCGATGCCAACCCGGGTGACCCTGAAGCCGAGGGGAAGTTCAAGGAAGTCGCCAGGGCCTATCAGGTGCTGTCGGATGACAGCCAACGTTCGCGCTACGACCAGTTCGGTGAGGCCGGCGTGGGTGGAGCAACCGGTGGCGGAGCCTCGCAAGGCGACATGTTCGGCGGCGGCCTCGGCGACATCTTCGAGACATTTTTTGGTGGTGCCGGCGGCGGGAGTCCGTTTGGCGGCGGTGGGCGCCAGCGCGGTCCGGTTGGTCCGCCGCGTGGCCAGGACGTCGAAGTCATTGCAGACATCGACTTTTCGCAAGCCGTGTTTGGTGATCAGATCGACGTTGAGCTCAAGCTTCCTGTGCGCTGCAATACGTGCGACGGGTCAGGCGCTGGCGAAAACACTGAGCCGGTCACCTGCAGCGAGTGCAACGGTGCTGGCCAGGTTCAACGAGTCCGTCAGAGCCTGCTGGGTCAGATGGTTACAGCCAGCCCGTGTACCCGCTGTGGAGGCATGGGCGAAGTGGTGAGCACTCCGTGTAACTCGTGTCGTGGCGAAGGTCGAGTGACCGACGATGTGTCCTACAAGGTCGATGTTCCAGCCGGTGTCGACACGGGGTCGACATTGCGACTCACCCGCCGCGGCGCCGCTGGTCCACGCAAGGGCGGCAACGGGGATCTTTACGTTCACCTGCGGGTCAGCCCGCATGAGAGGTACACCCGCGACGGCGACGATTTAGTGACCGAGGTTCCCATTTCGTTCGCCCAGGCCGCCCTCGGTACATCGCTGAAGCTCGAAACGCTTGACGGCACCGAGGACCTTGTCGTCCCTCCAGGAACCCAGCCGGGCCGCGAGTTTGTGTTGCGGCAGCGAGGCGTGCCACACCTCCAGGGCCGTGGCCGCGGCGATCTCATTGCGCTGGTCAAGGTTGAGGTGCCGGGCAAACTCAGCGATGCCGAGGTTGACCTGTTGACCGCCTATGCCGAAGGCCGTGGTGAAAGTGTGGGCAACGGCAAAGAGGGCTTGTTCTCCCGGATCAAGTCCGCCTTCACCTGAGAGCCGATGGCGATGCGTGATGCCCCGTTACCCGAGCAGAGGCGTCGTTCATCGACGCATGTTTTGCTTGCATCGGGCGACGAAGTGCAACTCGATCTCGATGAGATCACGCTCGATGATGAGATTGGCCACCACCTGGCGCGTGTGCTCCGGCTGCGTGATGGCGAGCCAGTGTCGGTGACCGACGGCGCAGGCCGTTGGCGGATGACCGACTTCAGTTCCATCGGGCCACTGGTGGTTCTCACGGCATCGTCGGCTGTGACGACCGAGCCGCCGCCGTCACGCTTCACTCTGGCGACGGCTATCCCGAAGGGTGACCGGGTCGATTGGCTCGTTCAAAAGACGGTTGAACTGGGTGCGGACCGGATCATCTTGTTGCACGCCGAGCGCTCAACGGTGCGATGGAAGCCCGAACGTGCAGCGAAGCAAATTGTTCGGCTCCAGCGAATTGCCGACGAGGCCACGCGCCAAAGTCGGCGTGTCTGGCGGACCGAGGTCGCGGGTCCTGCACCAGCGTCCGACGTTTTGGGCGGGGCGACGATCGCTGAGCCGGGCGGCGACGCGATCCGTGGTGACGAAGCGATGATCGCTGTTGGACCCGAGGGTGGATGGAGCGCTGACGAGTTGGAGCGTTCGGCAAGGTCGGTTCGAGTTGGCGGCAACATCCTCCGAATCGAGACTGCTGCGGTAGCAGTCACGACGCTGAGAATGGTCGTTGATCACTGAGCGTTGTCCCATTGGCGGCGTCAATGATGTAAATTCCTAATCGTTTTACCGAATGCGCCAGCAACAGCTCGGTGAGAACTTCGATTTTTTCAGTCAGGAATTCACCATGGTCTCCACCGACGAAGATGCACCATCGGCATATAGCGAACAGGTTGGCGAGCGTTTGCGAGTGATCCGCAAGCAGAAGCGTTTGTCGTTGCAAGAGGTTGAGGCGCAGTCGAACCAAGTGTTCAAGGCCTCAGTGCTGGGTGCGTACGAGCGTGGAGAGCGCGCACTGTCGGTTCCTCGACTTGATCGGCTGGCGCAGTTCTACAGTGTTCCGATTGAACAGCTTCTGCCGCGTGCGGTCATTGGCATGGAAGCGTCGGCCACGGAGTCGCCCATCAACAAGAAGGTAGCGATCGACGTGTCGAAGCTCCTGCAGCTCAGCGGCTCGCCATTCGAGATGCTCGCTCGCTACCTGCGACTGATTCAGGTGCAGCGTCAAGATTTCAACGGCCGGGTTATCACGGTTCGTGGTGACGACACCCGCGCAATCGCTGCAATGCTCGACGTGCCTGTCGACCAGGTCAGCGATCGGCTCGCCGCCCTCGACCTTCTCTTCCGCTGACCCGGGCCAGATCGCCCAACCCTGCATCCCGCGTTGTTCGTTTTCTGCCTGGCAGTTTCCGAACTTGGGTTTGCCTCGTGTTGTTCGTTTTCTGCCTGGCAGTTTCCGAACTTGGGTTCGTAGGGTGGTTCGGTGACTGAAACTGCGCCTTTTGGGGTGTATCTGCACATTCCGTTTTGTGCATCGAAATGCGATTATTGCGCGTTTGCGACGTGGACCGATCGGGCTCACCTTGTTGATGAGTATCTCGATGCTGCGTCGCTTGAAATAGCGCGAGCGATCGACGTCGGAATGGTGCCGGCTTCGACGGTCTTTGTGGGCGGCGGGACGCCAACCCTGGTCCCGCCCGAGCGCCTGGCCGCATTGATCGCTCAGATCCCGCTGGAGGACGGTGCAGAGGTGACCGTTGAGTGCAACCCGGACGACGTCACCGAACCGATGTTGCGCTCCTTCCAAGACGGCGGTGTGAATCGAGTGAGTATCGGTGTGCAGTCGATGTCGGCGCACGTACTCGAATCGCTCGGTCGCACTCACGATCGTGACAATGTGGCTCGCAGCGTTGCAGCGGTGCAAGCCGTTGGGCTCGCGACATTCAACCTTGACCTCATTTACGGGGCAGCGGGGGAGAGCGTTGCCGACTGGACCAGCACTGTCGAAGAGGCGCTCTCGCTGCGTCCGCCGCACGTATCGGCATACGGGCTCACTGTTGAAGCGGGAACGGCGCTGGCTGCTCAGCCAGCACGCTTTCCCGATGACGACGATCAGGCCGACAAATACGAGATCGTCGATGAGGCGCTGTCGGTCGCCGGGCTGGCCAACTATGAGGTGTCGAATTGGGCGAAACCGGGGCACGAGTCCGAGCACAACTTCTTGTACTGGCGCCAACATGATTATCGGGGCTTTGGTTGTGCTGCGCACTCACATCGCCAGGGTCGGCGTTGGTGGAATATTCGGACCCCTGATCGGTACATCGAAATGGTGCGCTCGGGGGCATCGGTGGAAGCGTCGGCCGAGACCTTGGACGATGAGACCAAGGAATTCGAAGGCCTGCAATTGCTCCTTCGAACACGCGACGGCGTGCCAGCGTCTGCTTTCACCGCCGAGACACTCGAGCTGCTCACCGAGATGGTTGTTCCTCACGCCGACTGGCCAGATCGCGTTGTGCTGACCCGTCGTGGCCGGCTGATGGCCAACGAGATCAGCATGAGGTTTGCCTGATCTGAAGGTTCGGGTGTGCTCGGGCGAGGTCACTGGTAGCATCGCCAAACGCTAAGGGCGCATAGCTCAGTTGGTTAGAGTACCTGCATGACACGCAGGGGGTCGGGGGTTCGAATCCCTCTGTGCCCACCCTTATGAATCCCCTGGTCAGAGCTCGTATCTGGCTGGGGGATTCTTCGTTTTCCGCTGTCGCTCAGCGACCTTTGGGCTCGTCTGGGGTTCGAACTGCTCACTTCACACAATGAACGATGAGGGAGCATTGGGTGACGATGAATTCCGATCACACGGCCAGTGTCGGTGAGTACGACAATGATGCCGCGACGCTCTGGCGTGTTTGTTCGACGGGCGCCACGCGCGACCTCAAGCGGACTTTTGACCAGTTGTGCGAGTGTCCAGATGTGCAGAATCCTCTGGCATGAAGAAGACTCTTGTCTTGGCGGTCACAGTGATTCTGCTGGTCACGTCCTGCTCGGGCGATGACCGCGCCACGACCGTCGAAGCTCCCGACACCACTGTCACCACCTCGGCACGGCTGCATCGACCGAACTCCTTGACGCACCCTGCTCCGACGGCGACGGACTGTCATTTGCGGGGCACGCTTCGTACGATTGCCCAGACGGTCGACAGATCATCTGGAACGACAACGCGTGGGGCTTTGTCGGTGAGCCTCTGCGGCAGCCCGACACCTGGCTCTCCACGGTCTCCGAACTGACCGAAGCGTGCACTGCCACCGGAGCACCGGAACCGGAATGAGCGCCGGACCCAGAACCAGAACCAGAGTCGGTGGAGGCCGCCGAGATTCTGCCAATGCTTGCAGACTTGCCAGCCGGATCGTCGCCAACCCCACTCGAAGACGACAGTGGCGACTCCACTTCCGAAAGCTGTCTCGACGAGGCGTTTGCCACAAACGGACTCGACGAAGCCGATGCCACCTCGGCATCGAGCAGTTCCTCACAGTCCGAATTCGGACCGTTCCTCACCGTGGGAGCGTCCGTCGATGTCGACCAAGCCAGCAAGTTTTTTGAGGCTCTCCCCGAAGGATTCGCCGCACGTGACGATGACGGCACCACGACAAGAGTTCGGCCCGTCCCATTCGGCAAGTACGGAGACGACACCTTCGCTGTACGACTCGACTTAGCGTCCTATTTCTTTCCCGCGTCCGCCCTTTTGGCCTTTGCCCGCGAAGACGACGCCGTGCTCTACGCGATCTATGTCGTCATTGGTGGCGGCGTCGACGCCGAACTCGTCGGCGATGTCTTCGAGATCATGCTTGACCGGCTCTAGCCAAGCGTCGATGTGGTCGACGCGAACCGTCCGGTGCGCCCGGAGTGGCCGCGAAAAGATGAGGCCGCTACGGACTCGTCGGGTCGGGTTTATTCGCCTGCTCGGACTCGTGACCCTCGTTCTCGTGAACGTGGCGGCGTTCGGGATGTCCTACAACTGTGATGGTCAGACAATGGTCGAACTGGGATCGTTCCGAGCGGGTCGCTCTGACTGGGAAGCAGCGTGTTCCTAGCGCAGGCGAACGGCGGTTAGAGCGCGAGCCAACTTGCGATCTGAACACGGCGCGGAAAGTCGTTGCCCGGCACTGATCCAGCGTGTCGCCATGGGACACCGGGTGCCGCGAGAGCGGCCTACCGGGCCGCTGTGTGGATCGCCATATATCGCGCCCCCACCTGCTCCGTATCGTGAACACCGCTGGACGAATCTGCTGCACCCGGCCGAGCAACACGCGTTTGCGACTTTTCGGGGTCGGCGGGCCCGACTCCGAGGGGTCCGCTCCGCTTCAATACAAGTATGTGCTGGGAGGGGCGACCGATGTCGTTCGGCGAAGTAGGGCTCGTCTGGCGGGTGAGACCTTCCGAGGTCCTCTGCCTCAGCCGCGCCGGTCGCATCAATCGCGGCGGTGATGTCCACCAGCCGACGTGAGAGCCAAGCCAGATCTCTTGGCGGGCAATCGGGGAGTCGATCGCGAGTGCGATGATTCGCCGCAGCGCCACGAACTACTCACAGGTTGAACCTTGATCGTCGGCCGTAGTCGCCGGGTCGGCCGACGATCCGCGAAAGTGCCGAAGCAAGCTGCTGCAACGATCAGGAGCGGCCTGTGGAGAGGACCATAAGCAGTTACCAGATGGCGGGCGCGTGCCGCGTCGGCCGGGATCAACACTTTGGTGTGGCTGGCGTGATGCCAGCGCGTTGACAGATGCCGGGTCGGGGCACCCGCACGTCGGAGCTGGCGCTCCTGAGCGTTTCCTCTCCGCCCGCGAGTTGGCGGCATGTGTTGCAGCAGAACCAACCGTTGACGGAAACATCAGGCGATCGTGGAACCATCGTTTCGAATCCCTCTGTGCCCACCGTTTAAAACCCCAGTTCGCACACCATTTTGATGTTGAGTGGACTGGGGCTCTTTCACTCACCGCTGCCTCTACGCTGGTCTTCCGTGGAGCAGTTTCGCCCAGTCAGCGTCATCGAAGCCGACGCAGCGCTCGCTGAAGCACTGCAGGTCGGCGACATCGAAGCGCTGCGATCACTCATCGAGACCTACGGATCCCCGGTTGCGTCGTTGCTCGTCGTTCTCGGTGACGCGCGCTTGGAATCCTCTCATCCTGACTCGTCGGATGTAGATGCGGCCGTCGACGTGTTCGTCCAAGCCTGGGAGGAGTGTGGTTCGGTTGAACCGGGTGATGGCTTTGCTTTGTGGCTGTCGTCGATTGCCGTGCATCGGGCGTCGGGCCTCAGGGCGGCGCTTCCGCCACAGGACGCAACAGACCAACAATGGACCATTGCCGCGGCGACCGGTGCGCTCGCTTCCGACGATGCGTTGCGCCTGCGAGCCGTCCACATCGAGGGTGCTGAGCTCACCGAAGATCTCGCTCGCCACGAGTTGCGCCTTCAGCGTCGGCTGAGTCATATTGCAGACGGCCCCGAGCTTGACGCGTTGCTGGCTGATCCAGGTGCCTGGATTCGAGCGGATGACAAGCTCGCTGACCGAGTCATTGCTGTTGTCACCGCCGAAGCACCGGCAGCCCCAGAGCCTGACGCCGCGAAGCCATCGTTTGTCGCCCGGAACCTGCGGCCCGTGTTTCTGGGTCTGGCCGGAGCGGTCGCAGTGCTGTTCGTCGCGATCGTTGCGTTGAGCGCAGCAAGCGGAACGCCCGAGGAATCGGCGTTCAGCGTTGAGCTGATTCCAACGGGCCTCATCGTGGAGGTCCAGGGCGGCGAAATCACGGTGACCGATTTCGACGCTGGCCTTGAAATCGAACTCGACGCGGTCACGTTGCCGCGCCGATCGGGTGATCAGTTCTACGAGGGTGTTTTGGTTCTCATCGATGGCAACGAATTGTCGGTCGGCACGTTCTCGGAGGGCTTCGAGGTGACGCTGTGGGGCGGTATTGCGATTGATCGCGTCGAAGTGTTCCGCGTCGTGCTGCGCGAGGTCGGCGTTGAGCTGAGCGGCAATGACGTCGTACTCAAAGCCGACTTCCCGCGGACCTAGCTGTACCTCGTCGTTGTGTGCGGGTTTAGCGCGGCTCGCGAGGAAGGCCGAGTACTCGTTCGCCCAAGATGTTACGCATGATGTTCGAGGTGCCGCCCATGATTGTGTACGCCGGGTCGTAGGCGAGGCCTTTGCCGATGTCGTCCCATAGCATCGCGTCGGCGCCCAGCGCTCGTGCGACGAATCCGGCAACACGTTGCTGGTGCTCGGTGCAGAAGCACTTCGTGGCTGCCGAGAAACCCTTTGGTGCTTGTCGCAGCACTTCTCGGGTGACCAGGATGCGGCCGAGCGTGTAGCCGGTTTCGAGTCGTGCGATCTCCTGGCGCACGAGCGGGTCGGTGCGGTCGGCGCGTTCTTTGGCAATGTCGAAAAGGGCCTTGTTCGATACGAGCCGGTCGATGCCGCCACGCTCGTGTTCCAGCTGCACCATTGTCTGCTTGAATGCATTGCCCTCGACACCAACCAGGTTCACGGCAGGCACCCGAACATCGCTGAACCAGACTTCACAGAAATGTCGGTTTGTGGTCATGTCGGTGATCGGACGAACTTCGATGCCCGGCAAGTCCATCGACACGATGATCTCGCTGATTCCCCGATGCGGCGGGCCGTCTGAATCCGTGCGGCAGATCAGGTAGCAGTAGTCAGCCGACTCGCCAAACGACGTCCAGATTTTCTGCCCGTTAATCACGAAGTCGTCGCCGTCGCGGTCGGCGGTGGTGGCGAGCGATGCAAGATCTGATCCAGAGTCGGGCTCTGACATGCCGATGCACCACGTCGTGTCGCCCGACAGCATCCCGGGGAGGAACTCGGCCTGTTGGTCAGCGGTGCCGTAGTTGATTAGTGTCGGTCCCATCTGGCGATCGGCGAACCACATCGCTGCGACCGGGGCGCCTGCGGCGATCAGCTCTTCGCCGACGATGAGGCGGTCGATGTCGGGACGACCGCCTCCGCCGAATTCGGAGGGCCAGGTCATCCCGATCCAGCCGTGGTTTCCCATCTCTTTGGCAAACTCTTTCGAGAAGCCGTTGATCCAGGAGTCGTTGTGTCGGCCGTAGCGAGCGACGGCATCTTGGGCAATCGTTCGAGCCCGTTCACGCAGTTCGATCTGTTCGGCAGTCCAGGAAAATTCCATTACGCCAGATGCTAGGTGCCCAGCTTCGTTGCGGCCAGATCGGCCTCGGCACTGGTGTCGTTGAGTGCCTGATGGCTGGCGATGATCGCCGCGCTATGGTGTAGACAAGTACAAGACAAGTGCCGGGCGCTGTCGTGTCCGTCCGAATCCCCCGAATTGAAGTGAGCTGAGACCTATGACCGAGTCGACCATCATCTACACCATTACCGATGAGGCGCCAGCGCTGGCGACCTACTCCTTCTTGCCGATCGTTACGGCCTTTGCCGCTGCAGCTGGCGTCGACGTCGACACGCGTGATATTTCGCTTGCTGCGCGTATCTTGTCGCAGTTCCCCGAACGCCTGACGCCTGAGCAGCAGGTGCC
Source organism: Ilumatobacter sp. (assembly GCA_047610085.1). Lineage (GTDB taxonomy): Bacteria > Actinomycetota > Acidimicrobiia > Acidimicrobiales > Ilumatobacteraceae > Ilumatobacter_A. The sequence goes on from JBLFZD010000009.1 coordinate 13,417, forward strand.
CGATGCCCTCACCGAGCTGGGTGAAATTGCACTCACGCCAGGCGCCAATATCATCAAGCTTCCGAATGTCTCAGCATCGATTCCTCAACTGAAGGAAGCAGTGGCTGAACTGCAGGGCTTGGGTTACGACCTTCCCGATTTCCCCGCTGACCCGAAGACCGACGAAGAGCGAGACGTTCAGGCGAAGTACAGCGTGGCCCTCGGCTCAGCGGTGAACCCTGTACTGCGTCAAGGCAACTCGGACCGTCGTGCGCCCAAGGCCGTCAAGGACTACGCCAAGAACAACCCGCATTCGATGGGAGTCTGGTCGAACGATTCGCTGACACACGTCGCCACGATGGATGGAGGCGACTTCGCATCGAATGAGCAGTCCGTCACGATGGCCGAGGCCGGTGCCGTGCGGATCGAACACATCGACGCCAACGGCGTTGTCACGGTGCTGAAGCCTGACTTCCCCGTACTTGCGGGCGAAGTCGTCGACTCGACCGTGATGAGCGTGTCGGCCCTTCGATCGTTCCTTGCCGAGCAGGTAGCCGACGCCAAGGACAAGGGCGTTCTGTTCTCACTGCACATGAAGGCCACGATGATGAAGGTCTCGGACCCGATTATCTTCGGTCACGCCGTCGAAGTCTTCTTCGCCGACGTCTTTGCCAAGCACGGCACCACGCTTGCTGCGGCTGGAGCAAATCCGAACAACGGACTCGGCGGAGTGCTTTCTGCGCTTGAGAATCTGCCTGCCGATCAGGCTGCTGCGATCCAGGCCGACTTCGATGCTGCGTTCGCTGCTGGACCTGATCTCGCCATGGTCGACTCCGACAACGGAATCACGAACCTGCATGTTCCGAGCGACGTCATCATCGACGCGTCGATGCCCGCGATGATCCGTGACTCCGGAAAGATGTGGAACACCGCAGGCGAACGCCAAGACGCCAAGGCCGTTATCCCTGACTCCTCTTACGCTGGTATTTTCCAGGCCACCATCGATGACTGCATCGCCAACGGAGCATTCGATCCGTCCACGATGGGCACCGTTCCCAACGTCGGCTTGATGGCCCAGAAGGCTGAGGAGTACGGCAGCCATGACAAGACCTTCGAAGCGCCATCAGATGGCGTGATCCGGGTGGTGACAGCGGTCGGGGGCGTACTGATGGCCCACGAGGTCGAAGCAGGCGACATCTTCCGCGCCTGCCAGGTGAAGGACGAGCCAATTCGTGACTGGGTTCGCCTTGCGGTATCACGAGCCCGCGCGACGGGTGCTCCGGCGGTGTTCTGGCTCGACCAAAACCGAGCTCACGATGCTGAACTCATCGCCAAGGTCAAGACGTACCTTCGAGACCACGACACCGACGGTCTCGACATCTCGGTCATGAATCCGACGGACGCAACGATGTTCTCGCTCGCCAGGATCCGTCGCGGCGAAGACACCATTTCGGTCACTGGCAACGTGCTGCGTGACTACAACACCGACCTGTTTCCGATCCTCGAGCTTGGAACGAGTGCCAAGATGCTGTCGGTCGTACCGCTTCTCAACGGTGGTGGCCTCTTTGAGACCGGGGCCGGCGGCTCGGCACCGAAGCACGTCCAGCAGCTCGTCAAAGAGAACTACCTGCGGTGGGACTCGCTGGGTGAGTTCTTGGCGATCGCCGTGTCGTTTGAGCACTTGGCCGAAGTGACCGGCAACGATGCCGCGCGGATGCTCGGTGACGCACTCGATGTCGCCACGGGCAAGTTGCTCGAAAATGGAAAGTCTCCGGCTCGTCGCCTCGGATCGATCGACAACCGCGGCAGCCACTTCTACATCGCCTTGTACTGGGCGCAGGCGCTCGCAGATCAGACCGAAAACACTGAGGTTGCTGCTCGTTTCGCCCCGCTCGCTGCGGCGCTCACGGAGAACGAATCGATCATCAGCGACGAGTTCCTCGCTGTGCAAGGGGCGCCTGCCGACATCGGTGGCTACTACCAGCCCGACGACGCCAAGGCCTCGGCAATCATGCGCCCGAGCGCCACGTTCAACGCGCTGCTCGAAACCCTCTAATCCATTGGTTCCGACATCGGGTGTTTGACACCCGATGTCGGTTCAGGGGTTCGGTTCGCTCGGGGGTCGATATCGAGACGGCGGTTTCGTTCGGTCGTCGCGGCGCGAAGCTGATGAGTCCCTTGCCGAGATCACGCCGGAGACCCCACGGGCCTTCGCGTTCAGTGCCGGTCGATGCTTGGCCCCGTGCGTTGATCGTCGCATCAGGGACGGTGAGAACCTTGGCGAATCGCAAGGAGTGGGTTGGGTCACGCTTTGAGAGGAGAGACGGCCTCGCGACGTGTCATTGGCCGGATGCCCCTTCGTATCTCAGCCGAATAGGTGGCGTGAGCGGCGACGGTCAAGCGTCTGGCACCCGTTGTTGGGGCACGACAACGCCGACCGGGTCAAACCTGGTCGGCGTTGCGGTGTTCGGTCAGACCCCTGGGGGTCAGCGGTTGGCGATGTCGATGTAGTTGCGCTCGTCAGCACCGGTGTACCACTGGCGCGGGCGGCTGATCTTTTGGCCCTCGACGAGAAGCTCGTCCCAGTGTGCAAGCCAGCCCGACATGCGGGGAATGGCGAAGAGCACGGTGAACATTGAGCTTGGGAATTTCAGCGCCTGGTAGATGAGCCCCGAGTAGAAGTCGACGTTGGGGTAAAGGCTGCGCGAGATGAAATAGTCATCCGAAAGGGCGACCTCTTCGAGCTTCAACGCAATGTCGAGCAGAGGGCTCTTGCCGGTGACCTCGAAGACGTCGTAGGCGGCCTTCTTGATGATGGTCGCACGAGGGTCGAAGTTCTTGTAGACCCGATGGCCGAAGCCCATCAGGCGGCCTTCGCCCTTCTTGACCGACTCGACGAACGCCGGGACATTGTCGATTGAGCCGATCTCGGTGAGCATGCGGATAACTGCTTCGTTGGCGCCGCCGTGACGTGGTCCGTACAGCGCTGAAGCAGCGCCGGCAGCGGAGGAATAGGGGTCGGCATGGCTAGAACCGATGACACGCATCGCTGTGGTGCCGCAGTTCTGCTCGTGGTCAGCGTGCAGGATGAACAAAACGTCCATTGCCCGTTCGAGCCGGGGATCGACTTCGTAATTCTTGTCGATCTTCCACATCATGTTCAAGAAGTTCGCCGAGTACGACAGGTCGTTGTCAGGCATGTTGAACGGCAGGCCGACCGAGAACCGGTAACACATCGCAGCGATGGTCGGAGCCTTCGCAATGAGGCGTAGCACCTGATGGTTTCGGGCCACCGGGTCTTCGATGTCCTTGGCGCCGTCGTAGAACGTTCCGAGCGCTGCCACGGCCGACACGAACATGCCCATCGGATGGGCGTCGTAGTGGAATCCATCGACGAAGCGCTTGCGCATGTTCTCATGGACGAACGTGTGGTGGGTGACATCGTCGGTCCACTGCGAGAGCTGCGGAGCATCCGGCAGTTCGCCGTTCATCAAGAGATAAGCGACTTCGAGGTACGTCGACTTCTCAGCGAGCTGTTCGATCGGATAGCCGCGGTACCGCAGCACGCCGTTGGTGCCATCGAGGTAGGTGATCGACGACTGGGTGGCGGCTGTGGACATGTATGCGGGGTCGTACATGTACAGGCTCGGATCGAGCTCACGCAACGCCGATGAGGGGAACACGCCACCTTCGATCGGGACCGTGACAGTCTTTCCGGTGCGGTCATCGGTGATAGTAATAGTTTCGGGCACGTGGCTTCCTCCGTGGTGCGTTCGTTCGAGCGGAAGAAGGATCCTCTCCGACCGCACCGGCACGATAACGCTTCACCATGCTCTGGACCTCAACCGGTCCGGCAATGTCGACCGATCAATGTCGAATCAGTGGCGCCGCAGGGTCAGGACGAATATTTCCAGAGCGCACGGTCCGATTCGTGAGAGGTTGATGGACATGAAACGTGTCGTACCTGTTCTGGCTTTCGTGCTCGTCGCTGCAGCATGTGCAGGGTGCACCTCGGAGTCCTCATCGACCAATGTTTCGCCTGATCAGGCGGGGGCAGCAGCCGCGACGGAGCCAGATCTCCCCGTTGTCGAACCGATCGACGAAGGCGGGGGCAGTGATGGCGTCGATCCCACAGTGGCCGACCCGCCTGTCTCGACCGACCCGCCCGTCGAAACGGTGCCGCCCGCGCCGACCAGCGGAATTGCCGCGATCTACGGAGGCTCGGGCACCGCCGGCTTTCCATGGGCGCCACTCGGCTGGTGGGACGGCTCGGCCTGGCAACGATCTGGTTTCGATGAGCTCGGAAACTTCATCAACCCCCCGCCAGGGCTGGTCGACACGATGTCGATCAGCAGCCTCGACCTGCCCGACGGCCCCGACTCGGTGATCACCGGGCTCGCTATCGGCCCGAATCAGACATTCTGCGTTGGCGAAGAGACTGGACCGGTCGTGGAGCTTTCAGAGGACCTCGGAACGACTGAGGTGAGTCTTGGGTTCGACGTGATCGGCGTGACTGCCGATTGGCCGCTGCATCCACGCCCCGTTCGCCAGGTGGGTATCGAGGCGCCGATCTACGCCGAGGTTGGTACCGCCCTTTTCTCCGAAGCCCCGACCGCCGATCAAGGCACCGTGGTGCAGGTGGTGCGAGCTGACCTCGACGGCGACGGCGTCGAAGAAGTGCTCGTCACCTACGAACTCGTCACGGGGCCGAATCTCGGCGTACTCAACGATTTCACCGGCGTGTATGTCCGGTACCCAACCGCAGCCGGGACCGTCGTTGACGAGTTCCTCACGTCCTACGTCTTGCCCGACCCCGCCGATTATCCGACCGTCGGTCGGTTCACCATTGCCGCAGTCGCAGATCTCAACGGTGACGGCGTCATGGAAGTCGTCCTACGCAACAGGTTCTGGGAGTCCGCAGGCATTTCGGTGTGGGCGATGGAAGACGGCCGACTGATCGAAGTGATGGGTGGTGGTTGCGGCCTTTGATCGCCACCGAGCTCAGAACGGACTGTTGCCGTGCTTGCGTTCGACAAGCAATTCGCGCTTATCTGCGAGCATCTCGAGTGCTGCGCTGATCTCTGCACGAGTGTCGATTGGCTCAACGACCGCATCGATGAAGCCCCGCTCGGCGGCAACGTACGGGTTGAGGAGGCGTTCCGCGTAGTCGGCCTCAAATGCGGCCTTTTCTTCGGGACTCGACCGTCGAGCAAGGATCGCTGCAGCCTGGCCGGCGCCCATCACGGCGATTTCAGAGAATGGCCAGGCAAGGCACAGGTCGTTGCCCATGGTCTTGGAGTCCATCACGATGTAGGCGCCGCCGTAGCTCTTGCGCAGGATCACACAGATACGCGGCACACTCGCTCGGGCGTAAGCAAAGACCAACTGTGCGCCATGGCGGATCATGCCGCGCCACTCAAGGTCTTTGCCGGGGTAAAAGCCTGGCGTGTCGACCAGCGTGATGATCGCCAGGTTGAAGGCATCGCAGAACGCAACGAAGCGGGCGGCCTTCTGCGAGGCAGGAATGTCGAGCGTTCCCGCAAGGACCATCGGCTGGTTGGCAACGATGCCAACCGGACGTCCGTCGATCGTGGCGAAGGCGGTCACGACGTTGGCGGCCCAACGGTCCCGCATCTCAAACATTGAGTCCTCATCGCAAATCGCCGCAGCGACCTTGCGGACGTCGTAGCTGCCGGTCGACGATTCAGGTATCTGGGCGCCGGCCTCCGGGCACGGGCGATCGCCCGGATCAAAGTCAGGCCATCGAGCGGATTCCTTGTCGACGCTGTCAGGTAGGTAGCTGAGAATATCGATCGCTGCAGCTCGGGCCGCTTCACGGTCGCCGACCACCATCGTGGCAACGCCGGTGTAGCGGGCATGGGTGGCAGCGCCGCCCAGTTCTTCCGCGTCCATCGCGACGCCAGTGAATTGCTCGACCATGACGGGACCGTTCACGAATGCAGACGAACGCTCGGTCATGATCGTGAAGTCGGCGACACCGAGCAAGAGAGCTGGACCAGACACCGCTGGACCGTCGACGATCATGATCGTGGGAATAACCCCAGAACACGCGGTGAGGCGACTCGCAACACGACCCCAGCCACTGAGCGCAACCATTCCCTCTTCGATGTCTGTGCCGTGGGTGGACACGACCATCACCACGGGAATGCGTTGGGCGAGTGCTGCGGTAATGCCACGCTCAAGCTGTGAAGCAGTCGCTGCGGTGAGCCGGCCAGGTTTTGCGTTGTCGTCGAATTCGATCCAGATCACGGAGCGATCGGGAATCCCAATGCTGTCGCCATCGATCAACCGGAGCTCAGACTGTGCTGCGCCAGGAACGAATCGGCTTAAGCCGAACACATCGACATCTTCATCGAGATCGGTCATCGATGATCACCGTATCGCAGCTATGACGAGAGGGGTCGAACAGTCGGCAGCGCGGACGTACCCGGATGGACGCCGGGTTGTTGTTCGCCCTGTTCGTCGATCACAGCGCGCAGCGTGTTGAGCGATACATGGGTCGGCGCGCTGGGGCTCGGGCGTCGACGACGAACCGAGGCAACCACGCGGCGGGGGAGTTCGGGCACGTTGATGCGGCGAAACGATCCCGTGAGCCACGTTGGAACAGCGGTCGCAGGAACGATGGCTGCGCCAAATCCGTCGAGTGCCATCGCAGCGAGGAGGCGAACCCCGTCGATTTCGGCCTGTGGGCGCAACGAGACGTCGTTCGAGGCTGCGGCACGGTCGAGCAACTTGCGCATTGCCGACCCGGTCGGTGGGAGGAGCAAGGGTTCGTCATGTAGTTCGCTGATCGGGATGGTCTCGGCGCCAGCAAGGCGGTGCCCGTCATTGACCAGCAGGAACAGGTCTTCGGCAAACAGCGGTTCGACCACGAGCTCGGGATCGTCGATGGGGAGGTGAATCACCGCAGCGTTCAGCTCTCCAGACATCACGTTGGGGACGAGCGCCGATGATGCACCTTCACGAACGATCGCTCGAACATTGGGATGATCGATCGCCAAACGGCGCAGGAGCGAAGGTGTGAGCCATCGAGCAGTGGTGCCGATAATGCCGATTCGGGTCTGACCAACGACTTGATCGTGGCGGCTGGTGACGTCGGAGGTGATGTCTTCGATCTCGTTGAGAACGCGTCGAGCTCGCTCCACCACACGAGCACCGTCTTCGGTTAAACCGCCTTGCGCTCGGTCAACGAGGATCACTCCAAGTTCTTTTTCGAGGCGTGAAACAAGGCCGGAGATGTTTGACTGCACGGTGTAGAGCGATCGTGCGGCCGCAGAAAAGGTGCCGTGGTCGGCAATTGCCACGATTGCAGAGAGTTGACGAACGTCCATCTCTAAAAACGATAGCAAGTATCTGATTGTTCTCCTTGTCAGATCGCTCGATCACCTGCATACTCTCTATTGAGTTTGTGATTCAAATCACGATCTCCACATAGTCGTAGTGAGAACACCCCCCATGTTCCACTCGTCGAGAGGTCCATCATCCGATCCCCCATCGGAGGACATTCTCAGGTTGAGATGCCCGGATCCCCATCCGGGCATTTCCCGTTTTCGGATCTCTCGTGGTTCTCACTCTGGCGATAGGAGCTCCGGGGACCTAAGTTGCTCGAATGGCCAACGGCGCTGCATTTTTTGACCTTGATCGAACGCTCCTGGCGGGAGCTTCGGGGGAGGTCTTTTCTGAAGCGATGACCCGAGCCGGTCTGTCGTCGGGGCCGCTGCCGGGGGAGAAGTTCCTGTTCGGGCTCTTTCATCGGATCGGCGAAACATTGCCCGCCATGGCGCTGGCTCGCCAAGGCGTCACGCTTGCCAAAGGGCGTTCGTCGGTCGCCGTGCGCGCCGCAGCTGAATCTGCGGTCGATCAGCTCGTCGAAATGGTGCAGCCGTTTGCGCACGCGGCATTCGATGTGCATCGCGAGGCGGGGCGACCAATGGTGCTTGCGACAACGACGCCATACGACTTCGTCAAGCCGCTTGCCGACGCGCTGGGGTTCGACGACGTCGTGGCGACCCGCTATGGCATTGACGACAACGGGAACTACGACGGCACGCTCGACGGGCCGTTCGTGTGGTCGGCCGGGAAACTCGAAGGCATCACTGCATGGGCCGACGAGCACGGCATCGACCTCGAAGAGAGCTACGCGTACTCCGACAGCTTCTATGACACGCCCATGCTCGCAGCGGTTGGTCACCCGGTGGTGGTCAATCCGGACCCTCGCATGGTGTTGATGGCTGCAGCCCGCCGGTGGCCGACGGTCAACCTTGATGTGTCACCCGGTGTGGTGAAGATTCCGGTGATTGGCCTCGAGGTGCAAGAGGTTGCGATGCGGCTGGCCCACCCGGCGATGTATCCCTACGCCCGTTTCGACTTTCGGAACGTCGAGCGCATTCCTGAGAATGGGCCCTGCATTTTGGTTGGGAACCATCGGAGCTACTTTGACATCGCAGCGTTGTCGCTCACAATTGCCAAGAGCGGTCGGCCGGCGCGGTTCCTCGGGAAGAAAGAGGTGTTCGACGCTCCCATCGTCGGCCAGCTCGCTGCGGCGATGGGCGGGATCCGAGTCGATCGGGCGACTGGTTCAGACGAGCCGTTGCAAGCTGCGGCCGAAGCCCTGGAGGGCGGCGAGATGGTCGCGATGATGCCGGAAGGCACGATCCCTCGGGGCCGGGCGTTTTTTGATCCAGTGTTGAACGGGCGTTGGGGTGCCGCTCGACTCGCTCAGATGACTGGAGCGCCGATCATTCCCATTGGTGTGTGGGGAACCGAGCGGGTTTGGCCGCGATCAAAGCGCCTGCCAAACATGTTGGCCTTGACCGATCCACCGCTCGTGCAGGTTCAGATTGGCAACGCCGTCGCGGTCACGGGTACGTCGCTTGATGCCGACACGAAGAAGATCATGAAGGCGATCTCTGCGCTGCTCCCTCCCGAAGCACGAGACAAAATGACACCGACGCGGGAGCAACTGCTTGCCACCTTCCCGCCCGGTTACGCAGGCGACCCTGAGGCCGAATACACGCGCCGTCCAGGCCAGGATTGAGGAGATGAAGTCGCTGAACGAGAGGATTTTGGCTCGGAGGAAAGTTTTGTACTAAAAGTCATCTGTCCCCGTGTGTGGATCCGAACACTTACTGACAGCACGCAGCAATCACTGCTGCCGCTGTCACTCGTGAACACCCCCACTCAAGGAGACCTTGAACATGAAGCACACGAATGTAGGAAAGTCCCGCCGTCTCGTCGCTGGACTCGCCGTCGGCGCCCTCGCCTTCACGGCATGCGCCTCGGATAGCAACGACGCCGAAGATTCGGTCGTCACCGAAGACACCGTCGCTGCAGAGGTTGAAGAAGCAATCGAAGAGGCCGCAGCGCTCGGAACCATCGTCGACGTTGCCGTCGGCGCCGGATCCTTCGAGACCCTCGTTGCCGCCGTCGGCGCTGCCGACCTGGTCGACACGCTCACCAGCGCTGGCCCGTTCACCGTCTTCGCCCCGACTGACGAGGCGTTTGCCGCACTGCCCGACGGCCTTGTCGACGCATTGCTCCTCCCGGAGAACAAGGATGCGCTCGTTTCAATCTTGACCTACCACGTGATCGGCGCTGAAGTGCCATCGTCTGATGTTGCCCCCGGCGACGTCGAAACGGTCCAAGGTGAGGCCATCACCATCTCCGCTGAAGGCGATGCCCTGAAGGTCAACGAAGCAACGATCATCGCCGTCGATGTGCAAGCCGACAACGGCGTCATTCACGTGATCGACCAGGTGTTGGTGCCGCCGAGCATCGACGCAGCTGCACTCCTCGTGGCTGACGTCATGGAAGAGGCCATGGAGGAAGAGGCTATGGAAGAGGAGTCCGCTGGAACCATCGTTGACGTCGCTGTCGGCGCTGGCACCTTCGAGACCCTCGTTGCAGCGGTCACCGCGGCCGACCTCGCCGAGACCCTGTCGGGTGAGGGCCCGTTCACGGTGTTCGCTCCGACCGACGAGGCGTTTGCTGCACTGCCCGACGGTCTCGTCGATGCACTGCTGCTTCCGGAGAACAAGGATGCGCTCGTCGCAATTCTTACGTACCACGTCCTCGGCGCTGAAGTGCCGTCGTCTGATGTTGCCCCTGGCGACGTCGACACCCTCCAGGGCGAAGCGATCACCATTGCGGCTGACGGCGACACGCTCACCGTCAACGAAGCAACGATCATCGCCGTCGATGTGGAAGCCAGCAACGGCGTCATCCACGTGATCGACAGCGTGTTGGTGCCGCCGAGCATCGATCCGTCCACCCTCCTGGGCTGATCACCGTTCACACGAATACCTGAAAACCTTCCCCCCAGACGTTGCCGTCGGGTCCGTGCTTTTCATGCGGATCCGGCGGCAACGTCGCGTTCGGGATGAGGGTGGCCAGTCGAGTGATCGCTTGCAGGCGGAGTTGGATCAGGCATGATGCGGGAATGAGTTCGTTTCCTGCTCCGATTGACTTGCTGCCACATCGCGATCCGTTCCTCTTCGTCGACGAGTTAGTCGCCCTGGAACCTGGCAAATCCGCAACGGGCATCTGGCGTCTGACCGGCGAGGAGTTCTTCTTTGCGGGGCACTTTCCGGGTCGCCCGACGTTGCCGGGCGTGTTGATGTGCGAGTCGATTGCGCAGGTTGGAGCATGTGCGGTGCTTGCTGACGAGAAGTTTGCCGGCAAGCTGCCGCTGTTCGGTGGCCTCGACGGGGCTCGATTCCGCCGCCAAGTGGTTCCGGGCGATGAGTTGACAATCACCGTCGAACTCGGTCGCATGTCTGCTCGTGCAGGTAAAGGTTCGGGCAAGGTAGAGGTCGGGGGCAAGGTTGCCACCAGCTGTGACTTGATGTTCGTGTTCGCGGACGCATGACCCAGTACTCGACGGCACTGTTCGATCTTGATCACACGCTGCTCGACTCCCACGCATCCGAGCAGGCTGCGTTCGATGTGACCATGCGGTCGATCGGCGTGGACCCGACGCCCGAAACCTTTCGGGTGTACGACGGCGTGAATCAGGCTTTGTGGCGCAAGGTTGAAGCCGGTGAGATGAGTCCGAACGATGTAAAAGTGGAGCGCTTCACGCAGCTCCTCAGCATGCTCGATGTCGCTGGTGACCCCGTTGCGATGGGTGCCACGTTTGTGCGCGGGCTTGCGGACAACGGCGAGCTCTACGCCGGGGCGCGAGAACTGCTTGACACCCTTGCGGGGATGGTTCGGATGGCGATGATCACCAATGGCATCGGTTCGGTGCAGCGCGGCCGGATTGAAAGGCTTGGGCTCGGGGGCTACTTCGAAGTGGTGAGTATCAGCGGCGAGCTTGGCACCAGCAAGCCCGGCCGCGAGATCTTCGACATCACGCTTTCCGAGATGAACGTGGCCGACCGATCAGCAGTTGTGATGATTGGTGACAGCCTTGCCAGCGACATTGCCGGAGCGAACAACGCTGGAGTCGACAGCGTCTGGTTGAACCCCGGCGGCTCGCCGAGCGGGGATGTGGTCTCTACCCACGAAGTGTCGGAACTCGGCGACGTTCTCGCTGCGCTCGCCTGAGTACTTCGTTACGAGGCGGGAGCGATCACAACGGAGCCGTTGTGGCCACCGAAACCAAAGTTGTTGCTGATCGCAGGTCCTGGGGTCCACGGTCGAGCTTCACCAGTGACTAGATCAATGGTCATCTTGGGGTCGGCCTCGGTGGTGTTTGCCGTGGGTGGGATCAGCTTCTTCTCAATCGACAGCAAGAGTGCGGCGGCTTCGAGTGCCCCAGCAGCGCCGAGAGCATGACCGGTGACGCCCTTGGTGGAGACGACGGGAACAGCGCCGGACCCGAAGACTTCGCTAATCGCGTCGGCCTCAGCAGCATCGTTGAGCGGTGTGGACGTGCCGTGCGCGTTGACTTGTTTGATGTCGCCTGGCTCGAGGCCCGACTCCGCCAGTGCCTGACGCATACACGCAATCGCTCCCACGCCGCCCGGTGACGGCGCGGTGATGTGATGGGCGTCAGCTGTACTGCCACCGCCGAGCACCTCGCCGAGAATTGTGGCGCCACGGGATTCAGCGCTCGACCATTCTTCGAGGATCAGCACCGCCGACCCTTCGCCCATGACGAAACCATCTCGTTCCGCCGCGAACGGCATGCTGACTCCCGTCGAGGAGAGCGCGGTCATGTTGCCGAAACCGGCCAAGGCCGTGGCGGTGCCGGCCGCTTCGGAGCCGCCGGTGGCGACAGCGTCAACGATGCCCCACTTGATGAGGCGAGCGGCGTAGTTGATTGCATGGCTACCAGCAGCACACGCGGTGGTGATTGTTTCGTTGGGGCCTCGCAAGCCATGGCGCATCGAGATTGCCGCGCCGGCTGCGTTGGTCATCATCATCGGGACGAGGAAGGGCGATACACGACGTTCGCCCTTCTCCAGCCTGATTTGGATCTGCTCTTCGAGCGTGTGGAGTCCGCCGACGCCGGTTGCAAAGATTGTCCCGAAGCGGGACGCATCGACACCGATGGCATCGACGCCGCCCGCCTGGTCAAAGGCTTCGGCTGCGGCGGCGAGCGAGAATTGTTCGACCCGGTCGGCTCGACGGGCCTGCTTCGCGTTTTCGAAATAGGGAGTGGGGTCCCAATCTTCAATTCGTAGCGACTGGCCGCTCGTTGCCCCCGGGCCGAGCAAACCGGTCCAAAAGTTTTGCGCGCCGAGGCCAGCCGGGGCAACCACACCGAGCCCGGTGATGGCGACCCGACGAGCGCTCGGAGAGTTGGTGGTCATCAGACCTTGGCGACAACGAGGTCGTATGCAGACTGA